>NZ_JBLFDU010000012.1:0-184505 GCF_047345655.1 Chryseobacterium sp. T20 | reverse complement strand
GATTCCAGAGTGGCTAAATGGGACTGACTGTAACTCAGTTGCTTCGGCTTCGTAGGTTCGAATCCTGCTCTCCCCACATTTTATATTATAAAAAAACTTGCAAGATTAAATAAATTTTCTTAGTTTTGCACAGCGTTTACCAATAGTTTTGGAAACAAAATTGCGGAAGTAGCTCAGTTGGTAGAGCGTCAGCCTTCCAAGCTGAATGTCGCGGGTTCGACCCCCGTCTTCCGCTCAACAAAAAATCATGCTACTTAGTGTGATTTTTTTAGTTGATGCCGACTTAGCTCAGCGGTAGAGTGCTTCCTTGGTAAGGAAGAGGTCACGGGTTCAAGTCCCGTAGTTGGCTCTCGATTTTCCCGAATCTCTTCGGGATTTTTTTATGCCCTAAAGAATTTAGTTTTATTATCTGATCATTTTACAGTTAAACATCTGCTTAGATAAACCCTGAAATTATTTCCTTCTTTAATCTTTTTTCAGATTCATTTCTTGCTGATAGTGTTATCATGAAAACTTTTACTTCATCTTTAGAATCACAATCATAAAATTTTCTTTAAATTCGTGTAAAATAAATTTTTGATGAATATTCTTTTACTGGAAGATGATCTCATTCTGTCTGCAGAATTGTGCAGATTTTTAGAATCAAATAATTTTAACTGTGATAAGATCTATGATGGGGAGACTTTTCTTCGTCAGATAAAAAATAGTACTTATGATCTGTATTTACTAGACATTAACGTTCCTAAGATAAATGGGCTTGATGTCTGTCAGACCATCCGTTCTTTTGACAAAAATACTCCTATCATTATCATTTCTGCCTATGGGGATATCTCGGATAAAAAAGATGCCTTCACCAGGCTGGCTGATGATTATCTTGTGAAGCCATTCCAGTTTGAGGAACTTCTGTTAAGAATCAATTCACTGTTAAGAAGAAAAGCCCCTTCTGATAATGCCGATCAGGATATTCTAAGAATTGATGACCTTATTATCAACAAAACAGAGCAGAAGGTTTATCGTGGGGGAAATGAAATAACCCTTACCCTAAAAGAATTCCAATTATTGGTTTATCTTGCAGAAGCGCAGGGAAGAACGGTTTCCAAGCAACAGATCACAGAACATGTATGGGAACACAATTTTAACACGAATACTAACACCGTAGAAGTTTATATCAATTTCCTGAGGAAGAAGATTGATAAAGATTTTAAAATAAAACTGATCCATACCCGTTCAGGTTTCGGATACTACCTAAGTCCATTATAAATGTCTTTAAAAAGAAAGATCGCTTTAACGATAAGTATTGCCTTTTCATTATTATTTGGAATGGTGATGGCGGTCATTTATTTATCTTTTAATGATTTTAGGAGAGATGAGTTTAAAGAAAGATTCAGGCAGAGACTTGAGTTTACTTCTCATTTTATTTCAAAATCTAAAGACTTTGAAGAAGAAGCACCCGTTTTTTTCAATGAAAATTCAGATAACATTCTTTTGAATGAAAAGATTTTAATTTTCAATGAGAAAAAAGAATTGATCTACAGTACGATCAAAGACCGGAATGTCATCTGGGACAGTGCAATGCTTAAAGAGCTGGATAAAAAGAAGATTATCTATACCGAAAAAACCGTTCCGGAAATTTATGCAGCCCTCAGGAATATCAACGGTGAAAATTATTATATTCTTACCAGTGCCTTTGATACCAATGGTAAATCGAAGTTAGGATATCTTAAATATCTTTTGATCACAGCGTATGTGATGAGCACCATGCTTATTGGTTTCTTCAGCTATTATTTTGTGGAAAAGTTCCTTCGTCCTTTGGAAGATCTGAATAAAGAAATCTCTGAAGTTACGGCTCATAAACTCACCACACAGATTCCGGTAGAGCAATCCAATGATGAAGTAAGTGTTCTTGCTAAATCTTTTAATACAATGATTGGGAGGTTGGATGATGTATTTCAGTCACAAAAAGATTTTACGGCCAGTGCTTCGCATGAGATAAGAACTCCTATAACAAGAATGGCATTTCAGCTGGAAAACCTTATTAAGTTTGAAGAGCATTCTCCGGAAACTCTGTCTTCTTTAAAACAAATCCAGAGAGATGTATACCAGCTGTCGGATCTGACAAATTCACTTTTACTGCTTACCAAGTTTGATAAAGAAAATATCCAGAGTATTTATGAGGAAGTAAGGATTGACGAAGTTATTTTTGAAGCTTTTGAAGCTGTGGAAAAAAGTTACCCACAACTTAAGCTGGATTTCCTGATCAATGAAGACAGTTCTGAAAATGCTTTTCTGACTATAAAAGGAATTCAATCCCTGTTGGTAATCGTATTTATCAATCTGTTCAAAAATGCAGCGGTGTATTCAGATAATACAGAAGTGAATGTTCTGATTACTGAAACCAATGATAATCTTTCCATCGAAGTTATTTCCCATGGTAATACTATTTCTGAAGATGAGCAGACTAAACTGTTTGAAGCTTTCACGAGAGGTAATAACGCACAGAATATAGCAGGGTCAGGATTAGGTCTTAGAATCGTCAAAAGGATTCTGGAATATCATGATGCGGATATTATATACTCTTCACCTGAAGAGTATATGAATAAGTTTACCTTATTTTTTAAAAAATAAAATGAAAAGCAACTGATACGAAAACAGTTGCTTTTTTGTTAAACTCCCGATTAAATTTTTTAATAAAAATTCAATAGTTGGAGAAAAATTCACTGTTTTTGTCTGGTGGATTATTGTATAAATAGCCTGTTCATGCCTATTTTAATATTTTTTTAAGCGTCATTTAAGTTTCTTTTAATAGCATCAAAGCAATTTTGTAATTTAAAAAGAAAAATAATGAACAGAATTGCAGTGCTGTGCCTCGCCGTTTCCTCATTCATGGCAGCACAACAGCAGATGTCTCTTTTGGAATGCGAAGAAGCTTTCCAGAAGAACAACCTCCAGCTGCTCGCCGAACAGTACAACATTAATATGGCTGATGCGGATATTCTGCAGGCTAAAATCTGGGAGTTACCTCAATTAAGCGGGCAGTTCAATGCTTATAATCCTCAGGACAAGAAGTTTTTTGATGTAGGACATTCTAAAGGAGCAGGTATTACACAATTGATCTACATGGGGGGCAAAAAGAAAAACGAAATCGCTTTTGCCAGATCTAATAAAGAACTTGCTCAACTCCAATTTTCACAATTGCTGGTAGATTTAAGATCTCAGCTCCGTTCTACCTATTTCAATCTTTATTACGAAAAACTAAAGCTGGAGAATACCAACAGGCAGCTAGGGTATATGAATGATCTTTTAAATGCCTATCGTGTGCAGTCTGCAAAAGGAAATGTTTCCCTTAAAGACGCTGTAAGACTGCAGAGTATTGTAATCCAGCTGAATCATGATAAACTGGAGATCAATAAAAATATTCTTGATTTTGAACAGAATCTGAAAGTTCTGACAGGAGTTACCGAAGAAATAGAGCCCACGATGTCTGAAACCGAAGCTAAAGAAGCTCTGGTAGCACAGCCTTTCGGTGATGAAGAAGAACTGAAAAGCAAAGCCCTGGAAAATAATGCAGATTACCGATATAATTTGAAACTTATTGATAACAGTAAGTTGTATGCACAATGGCAGAAATCATTGAATGTACCGGATGTTACAGTAGGCGCTGCATGGGACCAGGCAGGCGGAACCTTTAATAACGAAGCGAATCTAACCTTGGGGATTCCTTTGCCACTATGGAAAGCCAATCAGGGAAATGTTGTAAAAGCAAACTATGCCATTCAGCAGAATCAGAAAAATGCAGACTTTCAAAAACTAACTCTGGAAACTAAAGTTCAGTCCGCCTATAAAACCTGGAAAGCACAATATGACCAGCTTCTGGATGTGAAAACGACAGATCTTCAGAACATGGAACTTGTTTATAACGGAATGCTGAACAATTTCAGAAAAGGAAATGTCAACCTGATTGAATTCACAGACTTTATGGACAGCTACAGGGAGACAGCCCTGCAGATTTACGATATGAAAAATGAAATCATGCAGTCCGCAGAGCAACTTAATCAACTAGTACAAACGAAAATCTTCTATTAAAATGATGAAAACATATATTATCCCCGCATTGATGGTCCTTTCATTAATGGGCTGTTCCAAAAAAGAGGAAGAGAAAAATGTTCACGCCAAAAAAGGATTTGAACTAAGCAACACGATGCTGAATTCTATTTCTCTGGCAAAAGTTGAAAAAAAGAATATAGAAGATGAATACAGCTTTTACGGAAAAATCTCAGCAGATAAAAACAGTTATATAGATGTTTACCCTTTGGTAGGAGGAAATGTAATGAGTGTCAATGTAGAATTAGGTGACTATGTGAAAAAAGGGCAGGTATTGGCAACCATCAGGAGTACAGAGCTGGCAGAAATTCAAAAGGATGTAAGTGATGCAAAAACAGATCTTGTAGTGGCCAAAAATAATCTCCGTGTAGCAAAAGAGCTCTACGAAGGAAAGCTTAATACAGAAAGAGATGTCCTGGAAGCTAAAAGCCAGTTACAAAAAGCAGAAGACCAGTTACAGAGAGCCGCAGCGGTAAGTACGGTTTATAATGTGAAGACCGGAAATATATACAGTGTTGTAGCACCTATCAGCGGTTATATTGTTCAGAAAAGTATCAATAAAGATATGCAGTTGAGAAGTGACAGAAGTGATAATATTTTTGATGTGGCCAATACCACCAATGTATGGGCGATCATGAATGTCAATGAATCTGATATAGATAAAATCAGTCTTGGAATGAAGGCTCAGGTTTCTACGCTTTCTTATCCGGATAAGTTTTTCGATGGAAAGATTGATAAAATATTCAAAATTATTGACCCGCAGACCAACGCCATGCAGGCAAGAGTAGTCCTGGATAATGCCAATGGACTGTTGATTCCGGATAGTAAAGCCACAATAAAAGTTTCCAGTCTGGAAAGCAACTCTACACTTACCGTTCCATCCAAAGCTGTGATCTTTGATGATAATAAAAGCTTTGTGGTGATTTTTAAATCCAGAACAGATGTAAAGATCAGAGAAATCAAAGTATTAAAGCAGGTGGGTGATGTCACCTATATTGCAGACGGTCTGAAAGAAGGAGAAGAAGTGATCACCAACAATCAGCTGCTGATATACCGATCGCTGAACAGCTAGTCTTATTAAACCATTAAGAATGTTTGCATTTTTCTTTAACGGCTTTTTTAGGTCATCAATGTATCTATCATGAATAAATTCATAAAAAATATAATCGCTTTTTCATTAAAAAATAAAGTATTTACCTTTATCTGGGTAGCGATTTTAGCCATCTCCGGTTTTATAAGTTTCAAAAACATGCCTATTGAAGCTTTTCCGGATGTAACCAATACCCAGATTGTAATCATCACCCAATGGAATGGACGTAGTGCAGAAGAAGTAGAACGTTTTGTCACGACACCCATCGAATTGGCGATGAGCCCGGTTCAGAAAAAAACAAGTGTAAGAAGTACCACGATGTTTGGGCTTTCTATTGTTAAAATTCTGTTTGACGACGGGGTGGACGATACTTTTGCCAGAAATCAGGTCAATAACCAGTTAAGAACCATTAGCCTTCCTGATGAGGTAGACCCTGAAGTACAGCCACCCTACGGGCCAACCGGTGAGATTTTCAGATATACGCTGGAAAGTAAAACAAAAGACTCCCGAACACTGCTTACTCTGCAAAACTGGGTGATAGATCGTGCCTTAAGAGGAGTTCCCGGAGTAGCGGATATCAACGTTTTCGGAGGACAGGATAAAGTTTTTGAACTCAGTATTGATCCGAGAGCATTGGATAAATATAACTTGACTCCGCTTCAGGTATATGATGCCGTTACCAAGAGTAATCTGAATGTAGGAGGGGATGTCATTGAAAAAAATGGTCAGGCTTATGTGGTAAGAGGTATTGGTTTGGTAAAATCTGTGGCAGATATCGGAAATATTACTATTCAAAATGACAGTGGAAACCCTGTTTTGGTAAAAAATGTAGCAGAAGTTCATGAAAGCTCTATGCCTAGAGTAGGACAGGCTGCTTTGAATCATCATGACGATACAGTAGAAGGAATCGTTGTGATGAGAAAAGGAGAAAATCCAAGGGAAGTTCTGGTAGGAGTGAAAGCAAAGATTAAAGAACTTAATGAAAAAGTACTTCCGAAAGATGTGAAAATGGTCACTTTCTACGACCGCGACAATCTGATGGATTTCACTACGCATACTGTAATGCATAACCTTATTGAAGGAATTGTATTGGTAACGGTAATTGTTTTAATCTTTATGGCGGACTGGAGAACAACCCTGATTGTTTCCATCATCATTCCTCTGTCCTTGTTGTTTGCATTTTTATGTTTAAAACTGGCGGGAATGAGTGCCAACCTGCTTTCATTAGGAGCGGTTGACTTCGGGATTATCATAGACGGAGCAGTCGTCATGGTGGAAGGTCTTTTCGTAATGCTCGATCATAAAGCGAAACGGTACGGAATGGAGAAGTTTAATAAACTCGCCAAAGGAGGATGGATTAAGCAGACCGGAACCGGATTAGGAAAAGCAATCTTCTTTTCGAAATTAATTATCATCACCTCTCTGATTCCTATTTTCTCATTTCAGAAAGTAGAAGGAAAAATGTTCTCTCCTCTGGCATTTACATTAGGATTTGCATTAATGGGAGCGTTGATATTTACATTAACATTAGTTCCTGTTCTTTCCCATATTCTTTTAAATAAAAATGTAAGAGAAAAAAATAACCCATTTGTTAATTTCTGGGACAGAATCGTTTTGAAAGGCTTTAATTTAACATTCAAGCACAAAAAAATGAGTATGATCGTAGCGATCTCTTTCTTGGCAGTTACTTTGTTTTCAGGAAAGTTTTTAGGAACAGAATTCCTTCCTCAGTTGAATGAAGGTTCATTGTGGATCACTGCAGAAATGCCGATGAGCTCCTCCTTAAAAGAATCTCTGAAAACAGCAGATCTTTTAAAGAAAGACATCATGAGCTTTTCCGAAGTGACAGATGTTCTTGCACAGACGGGAAGGAGTAATGACGGAACTGATCCCAACGGGTTTGGATTTGTACAGTTTGCAGTAAACCTTAAGCCAAGAGAAGAATGGAAGCGTAAGATTACTTATGACGAACTGATCAATGAAATAGACAAAAAACTTAGAAGTTATCAGGGAATTACCTTCAACTATTCTCAGCCGATTTCCGATAACGTAGCAGAAGCTGTAGCAGGTTTTAAAGCTGAAAACGGAATCAAAATCTACGGTGATAACCTGGAAACCTTGGATAAATTAGCCCATGAAGTCTTACTGAAGATTAAAGATGTGAAAGGAGTAAAAGATCCGGGAATTATTAAAAATATTGGGCAGCCGGAAGTAAGTGTAGTTTTGGATAGAGATAAGATGGCTGCTTATGGAGTAATGCCTGCGGATGCCCAAGCTGTGCTGGAAATGGCTTTTGGAGGAAAAACAGCCTCTGAAATGTTTGACGGGGAAAGAAAATTCCCGATCCGTCTTCGTTATTCTCAGGAATACAGAACCAATGAAAACGACATTGCTGCTTTGATGGTGCCTACACAGGATGGAGCAAAAATTCCGTTAAAAGAAATAAGTACCATTGTTAAAGATAACGGAGCTGCATTTATCTACAGAGACAATATCAAACGATATATAGGGGTTAAATTCTCCATTCGTGACAGAGATTTGGGAAGTACTATTGCTGATGCTCAGAAAAAAGTGGAAACCATTGAACTTCCGGATGGCTATTCTGTAGGGTGGACAGGTCAGTTTGAAAACCAGCAGCGTGCCTCACATAGGTTAGCACAGGTAGTACCCGTGAGTATTCTGATGATTTTCTTCCTGTTGTTTATTCTGTTTGGAAATATGAAAGATTCTCTTTTGGTGTTAGCGAACGTACCTTTTGCTTTGATTGGAGGAATTATTGCTTTACATGTTACCGGAATCAATTTTGGAATCTCTGCCGGAGTAGGGATGATTGCCCTTCTGGGAATTTGTATTCAGAACGGCGTTATTCTCATCACCGAGTTCCATCAGAATGTTAAAGATGGAATGGATATAGACACCGCCATCTTAAATGGAGTGAAATCCAGAACCCGACCTGTGATTATGACAGCGCTTATGGCTTCCATCGGATTGATGCCGGCAGCCTTGTCTACAGGAATCGGATCGGAGTCTCAGAAACCTTTGGCTATTGTCATTATCGGAGGACTGATTACCGCTACAGTGCTTACGTTGCTTATTTTCCCGATTATCTTCTGGATCTTCAACAGAACAAAAAAGCTCAGTCAGATTTAATTAATCTTTCATTTATATATTAGTTAGAAGCGCGGAAAACAAAGTTTTCCGCGCTTCTCCATTATTGAAATAAAAAAGGATGAGTTTAAAATCCTAATCCCACTGCAAAAGCTTTTACAGTATTGGGATAGTCGGAAACAGAAGTAGCAGCTCCTGTCATTGTATTAACAGTATAAATTTTTGTGGATGAACCTACTGTAGCCATTAAATAAGCTTTTTGGCTCATGCTTCCGATGTCAAAACCATTAGCACTGGTAATATTGATTCCTAAAGAACCTGTCTCAACTAAAGTCCCGTTATTGGGTGGGTTTTGCTGATATAATTTATCCGTATTATGATCAATGACAAACAGGGTTGTTGTAGTAGCTCCTGCAAAATTGTTGGTATAGGCAGCTGCACTTATCATTGGGCTTCCCGGATTTAATGCAAGATCTGCAGCAGCAATTGTTCCATCGTTAGGATTGAGTCGGAGATTCTGTCCTGTATTGCTTACTACCCTTATTCTGTCAACAGTTGGATTAAAATCAAATCCAAAATCAGTTCCGGAAAGCAGAGTGACAAAAGGAGTGGCTCCCACAGCAGTAGCAGCACCTGTTCCCAGGTTAATTGTATAAATTCTGCTTGAGCTTCCCAAAGCATACAATTGTCCGTTAGCAGGACGGAAATCAATTCCTAAAATATTTTCACCACTTTGTAGTCCTGCCACAGTCTTGGAAACAGGCATTGGACTATTCGGATTGAAAATCTGAAGATTATTCGAATTGTCAATGGCATAAGCTACCGGTTCTGTAGGAATGGCAATATCAATGATTCCTTGTTGAAGAGTTCCTATAGAGGTTGCTTTTCCATTATTCAGATCAAGAATATGCAGTTTGTCATTGAAAGCTAAGAGAGCAGTACTGTTATCATATTTGATATCAAAAGCTGCCTGTCCTGTAAAAGTAGTTCCAAGACTTCCAACCTCTACCAAAGTTCCATTGTTGGGAGGATCCTGTTTGTATAATTTTCCCAGCATGGGATCAATATCATATAAGATTGTTGTAGCAGCTCCTGCTTTACTGTTGGTATAGGCCAATCCTGTTATTGAAGGGCTTCCTGTTCCATTAATAGTAATATCAGTAGCGGCAACAACTCCGGTTTCCGGATGTAAACGCAGATTTTGTCCCGAATTACTCACCAGACGAATTCTGTCAACGGTAGGATTGAAATCAATAGAAGCTATTGTTCCGGAGATCATAGGTGTAAATGCTGTTGAGCTTACTGTTCTTGCTGAAGCATTGGAGGTATTGATGATATATAATTTGCTGGCATTGGATAATGCATACAATTCTCCTGTCGCAGGTCTGAAGTCTATACTTAATAATTTTTCTCCTGAGGCAACACCGGTTACAGCTGTTTTTGAAGTAAACATTTTGGGGTTGTTGGTATTAAAATAAA
The DNA here is from genome assembly GCF_047345655.1 of Chryseobacterium sp. T20. Classification (NCBI taxonomy): domain Bacteria; kingdom Pseudomonadati; phylum Bacteroidota; class Flavobacteriia; order Flavobacteriales; family Weeksellaceae; genus Chryseobacterium; species Chryseobacterium sp. T20. The sequence goes on along the minus strand of NZ_JBLFDU010000012.1, from coordinate 174,727 downwards.
CAAGTTCGTTCATTGCTGTAATTCCATATACCATAAGATCCGGACCTTGAGGTATATTTTCTGACATACTGTTTTCATCTGAATGATCACATGAAAATAATGTTGTAATAGCAAACAAGGCTAAATACATGTGTAATAGTTTTCTCATAATATTAATTTTAGTTGTTATCTTTATATGTACGAGAAAAAACTGCACTGGGATTTATGGATACAGGTAACGATCAATATTTTTTTTGTCTGTATATCCTGTTCATAATTAACGAGATAGTTTATATTTTTAATAAAACGTTTCTAAGGATTTTTTCTATTCGGAAAAATGTGTAAATTTGCAGTCTCAATACGTTAAATATAAGGTTTGTCCTTCACTGGATGAGAATATTGAAAGTTTTTTTAATAAAAAGTTTTTGGTATTTAAAAATTCATTATATTTGCACACCGAAAATTTGAAAAACAATAAATAAATAATTTTAAATCATGGCAAAGGAAACGTTTAATCGTAACAAACCACACTTGAACATTGGTACTATTGGTCACGTTGACCATGGTAAAACTACACTTACTGCAGCTATCAGTAGTGTATTAGCGAACAAAGGTCTTGCTGAGAAAAAAGACTTCTCTGCTATTGACTCTGCTCCAGAAGAAAAAGAAAGAGGTATCACTATTAATACAGCTCACATCGAGTACGAAACTGAAAACAGACACTATGCACACGTTGACTGTCCAGGTCACGCCGACTATGTTAAGAACATGGTAACTGGTGCTGCTCAGATGGATGGGGCGATCTTAGTATGTGCTGCAACTGATGGACCAATGCCTCAAACTAGAGAGCACATCCTACTTTGCCGTCAGGTAAACGTACCAAGAATCGTTGTTTTCATGAACAAAGTTGACATGGTGGATGATGCTGAGCTTTTAGAGCTTGTTGAACTTGAACTTAGAGATTTATTATCTACTTACGAATATGACGGAGATAACTCTCCAGTGATCCAAGGATCTGCTCTTGGTGCTCTTAACGGAGACGAGAAGTGGGTTAAGACTGTTGAAGAATTAATGGAGGCAGTTGATACATGGATCGAGCAGCCTGTTAGAGATCAGGATAAGCCATTCTTGATGCCAATCGAAGACGTATTCTCTATTACAGGTAGAGGTACTGTAGCAACTGGTAGAATCGAGGCTGGTGTTATCAACACTGGTGATCCAGTTGATATCGTAGGTATGGGTGATGAAAAATTAACTTCTACTATTACAGGAGTTGAGATGTTCAGAAAAATCCTAGACAGAGGTGAAGCTGGTGATAACGTAGGTCTATTGTTGAGAGGTATTGAAAAAACTGACATCAAGAGAGGTATGGTTATCGCTAAGAAAGATTCAGTTAAGCCACACAAAAAATTCAAAGCTGAGGTTTATATCCTTTCTAAAGAAGAAGGTGGACGTCACACTCCATTCCACAACAAGTACCGTCCTCAGTTCTACGTAAGAACTACTGACGTTACAGGTGAGATCTTCTTACCAGAAGGTGTAGAAATGGTAATGCCTGGTGATAACTTAACAATCACTGTTGAATTACTTCAGCCAATCGCTCTTAACGAGGGTCTTAGATTCGCGATCAGAGAAGGTGGTAGAACAGTAGGTGCAGGTCAGGTAACTGAAATCATCGACTAATTCACATCTAACACAATATAAAAAGCTTCCGTAAGGAACACTCTTTACGGAGCTTTTTTTAACTACGGGCATCGTCCAATGGTAGGATACCGGTCTCCAAAACCGTTGATCAGGGTTCGAATCCTTGTGCCCGTGCAAATATAAATTATGAGTTCATTTGTCGATTTTTTAAAAGGTTCTTATAACGAATTCAGACATAAAGTTGAATGGCCAAAATGGGCTGACCTTCAGTCTTCTACAATTGTAGTGACTATTGCGACAGTTATTCTGGCTTTATTTACCTTTGGAGTTGATGAATTGTTTTCAAAAGCAATCAGCAACATAATAGGAATGCTAATCAACTTGTTCAATTAATAATTAAGTATTTTCCATAATGAGCGAATTGAAATGGTATGTGCTGAAAGCAATCAGCGGACAGGAAAATAAAGTGAAAAACTATATTGAGACAGAAATCAAACGTCTAGGGTTTGAGCAGTACGTTACTCAAGTGGTTATTCCTATGGAAAAGGTAATCCAAATTAGAAACGGTAAAAAAGTTCCTAAAGAGAGACCTTACTATCCTGGCTACTTGATGATTGAAGCTGACCTGATGGGAGAGATTCCTCACGTTATTAAAAATATCCCAGGAGTTATTTCTTTCTTGAGTTTAACAAAAGGAGGAGATCCTGTTCCAATGAGAAAATCAGAGGTTAACAGAATGCTTGGAAGAATGGATGAACTTTCAGAATTCGCAAGCGATGTTGAAATTCCTTATGTAGTAGGTGAAAACGTTAAAGTAATCGACGGACCTTTCAACGGATTCAATGGTACAGTTGAGAAGATTCTTGAAGACAAAAAGAAAATTGAAGTTTCTGTATTGATCTTCGGTAGAAAAACTCCAATGGAATTAAGCTACATGCAAGTAGAAAAAGTATAATACATTACTTATAAAATATAAAAAGACTGCTTTTAAAGCGGTCTTTTCTCATATATACTCTTTTCAAATTTATTTTTTGTTGATGAATTGCTTATTCTTTATTATTAAGTAGTTCTGTAATCCTATTGATTCATAATGAAATATTGAAACTTAGTTTTTATATTTTTTCCCTATTGTTAGAGTTTTTTTAAGTTTATTGAAATTATTTTATTGATTCTCAAATTTCACAACTCTGTTGGTTACTTCTATAATGTACTTTGCTTTAATTTAATTATCACCATTCAGTGATCATATTTTCTTTTTAAGCATTGAGTTTTTTTTAATTGCTTAATTCACCTTCAGATGGCATACTTCTTGCAACCAAGCTGTTAACTAATCCACAAAATTTTATATTTTTTTATTTCATACCCTGGTTACAGAGGTATAAACAATATATGTTATTTAAATAAATATAAAATCTGGATTAGCTAAACAAAACACAAGTCTTATATAAACACATAACCCAATGACAAGAATTATTTCGATGATCACTCTGGTGGGTACATCCGTACTCATGAGTGCGCAGGTTGGTATCAATACTGCGACACCGGAAAAGGAGCTTACCGTGAATGGTACAATGAAGACATCAGGAATTGTTTTCAAGCAACCTCTGGAGAAACTGAAAGCGGACGAGAATTACACTTTCATTATTAAGTCTCCGGCTCCGGAAAACAAAATTACAGCGTACAATGATTCTTTTGTACCTAATTCACCGGCACCTATTAATCTTATTCAGTTCAAAATTACCTGTGATCCTACAGACAAGGATTGGGTGAATCAATTTGACACAAAGATTAATTCCAGCAAGTTTTTGGTAGTAATCTCTTCCTTTGGATTTACACAGCCTACAAGAACGTATTCTGCAGACTGGCTTACACCAATGCCCCAGATTTTTGCCTACTCTTCAGGAGGAACATGGAAGCTTAAGGCAGATTACCAGGGATTCGCCCCTGATAATTCTTTTCCTACAGGTGTCTGGACACTGAACTTATTGGTGTTTGACAGATCGTATGCCAAAGATTTTAATTCAACACAAAGCCTTAGTGGGGCAGCTACTGGTGCTGCAACAGCTCCATTAATTCAATAAAAACATAAACTCTATGAAAAAAATTATTGCGATACTCTTTACGGGTTTTGCTGCTTTAAGCATAAATGCACAAGTAGGAATCAATACTACAACACCTAAAGGAACGTTGGACGTTGAAGGTGAAACATTAGTAGAATCCTATTTAATAGATACTGAAAATACAAAGGCAGGCGGAAATTATCTTCTTCTTACCCGATCAAAAGATACTTCACCGGTAGGTAAGGTAAAACTGCTGGATATATCGCTCCGTAATGTAGCACCTGTAAATATGTATAATGTTGTATTGAAAAATGTGAGACAGGATGAAGTGGTAAATCTCAATACAGGATTAGATGCGAGTAAATATGTGGTGGCTATTACAGGTGCTGTTTTTACAGGAGCGGTTTCGGCAGCGAATACCACCACCAGCCCAAAATCGTATGGTTCCTACGCAACTGAAATTACACAGGTAACCAGTGGAGGTAAAAAATACCATGCTATTAATTTGGCTTTTAAAGGAGCCGGAACTGTTTCCTCCATCAATGGAACCTGGACACTTACTCTAAATGTATTTGAAAAATCATTAGTAAAAGACTGGGGAACTTTTAACGGTTCTGTTTCAGCATCTGCTTCACCGGGATATTCGGGAGTATCAACCAACACGCCTGTAGGGCTTCAATAAAAAAACTATGAAAAGAAAAATTTATATCACAATAATCATGTGCCTTGGGATATTTTTGAATGCCCAGAAAGGAAAAGTAGGGGTAAATACAGCAAACCCTACAGAAACACTTGATGTTAATGGAAAAACATATACGAATTCTCTGTACTTGAGAAATCCGGGAGAGCCTACCATGACAGGAGGTAGCTTTTTAGCAACTTCACAGAATGCTTTACAGTTGTATGATCCTGCCCTGGAAAGCAGCGGACTGTTCAATTACCTTAAGCTTACTCTTACTGGTGTACCTGGGACAGGAATTACGGATTATGATACTAAAATTGATGCCACCAACTTTTTGGTTATACTTCATAACTATTCATTTAAGCTGAATGATGGAAATACCAGCGTAATGCTTGATTACGGAGACAATGGTGTGAATGACAATAAGCAGGGATCTCCGGATGTAGTAGCCTTCAAAAGTAACGGAACATGGCACGTAAGAGCAAGATTTACAGATAGCAGAATGATTGCTACCAATACCACTACACCGTCAAGAACTTATAACAACTTTACGGTTGATCTTTACCTGATGGCCTACAGAAGATTGATTGAAAAACAAAATATAAACGACATCAATGATGATCTTGGAGGGAATGACGGTTCTACAAAAACAATTAATAAACCTTCCGGTTTTTAATCAGTCTTTCCTTTTAAAAATATTTTAAAACGGTTATTTAATACAAATAACCGTTTTTTATTTTTCTGGCTGTATTTTAAATTATACAATAATGAGCAAAGATTTATTTTTCTAAAACTTTTTAAAAATCAGCAATTTCCGTTTGCTATTTCAAAAATATTTTATACTTTTGCAGTCCAAAAAGTAGGTTTATTGTTATGTGAGTGCATAACCTACTGAATAATAAATGCTTCCAAACTCATTAATTATTCAAATTTAAAAAACAAACAATGGCTAAGAAAGTCTTTAAAATGGTAAAGCTTCAGGTGAAAGGTGGCGCAGCTAACCCTTCTCCACCAGTAGGTCCAGCATTGGGTTCTGCAGGTGTGAACATCATGGAGTTTTGTAAGCAATTTAACGGAAGAACCCAAGATAAGCCAGGGCAAGTTTTACCTGTAGTTATTACAGTATACGAAGACAAATCTTTTGAATTCGTTATTAAAACTCCACCTGCAGCGATCCAGTTAATGGATGCAGCTAAGATCAAGGGAGGTTCTGGTGAACCAAACAGAAACAAAGTAGGTTCTGTAACTTGGGAACAAGTAAAGAAAATCGCTGAAGATAAAATGGCGGATCTTAACTGTTTTACAATGGACTCTGCTCTTTCTATGGTTGCAGGTACTGCTAGATCTATGGGATTAAGAGTAACAGGAACTAAACCAACTAACGCTTAAAACTTAAAGAAATGGCAAAATTAACTAAAAAGCAAAAGGAAGCTTTAAGCAAAGTAGAAAAAGGAAGAATCTATAACCTTGAAGAAGGTTCAGCTCTTGTAAAAGAAGTGAACACTACAAAGTTTGATGCTTCAGTAGATATCGCTGTAAGATTAGGTGTAGACCCAAGAAAAGCAAACCAAATGGTAAGAGGTGTTGTATCTCTTCCTCACGGTACTGGTAAAGATGTTAAAGTATTAGCTCTTGTAACTCCAGATAAAGAAGCAGAAGCTAAAGCTGCTGGTGCTGACTATGTAGGTCTTGACGAATATTTACAAAAAATCAAAGAAGGTTGGACAGATGTTGACGTTATCGTTACTATGCCAGCTGTAATGGGTAAATTAGGTCCATTAGGTAGAGTATTAGGTCCAAGAGGTTTAATGCCAAACCCTAAATCAGGAACTGTAACAATGGAAATTGGTAAAGCAGTAACTGAAGTTAAAGCAGGTAAAATTGATTTCAAAGTAGACAAGTATGGTATTATCCATGCTGGTATTGGTAAAGTATCTTTCGATGCTGCTAAGATCAAAGAAAATGCTCAGGAATTAATCCAGACATTGATCAAAATGAAACCAACTGCTGCTAAAGGAACTTATGTGAAGAGCATCTATTTGTCTTCTACAATGAGCCCAGGTATTGCAATTGATACTAAATCTGTTAACTAATAATAATCCTTAAGACAATGACAAAAGACCAAAAAGTTGTAGCAATACAAGAGATCAAAGATTTGCTTCAGGATGCAAAAGTAGTATACGTAGCAGATTTAGAAGGTTTGAACGCTGGTAAATCTTCAGATTTCAGAAGACAGGCTTTCAAGCAAAATATCAAAGTGAAAGTTGTAAAAAATACACTTTTACAAAAAGCAATGGAGCAAATTGATGGAGTAGATTACTCTGAAATGTTCCCATCTTTCAAAGGAAACTCAGCGTTAATGATTGCTGAAACAGCAAACGCTCCTGCGAAATTGATCCAAGGATTCAGAAAGAAAGAAGAAAAGCCAGCTTTAAAGTCTGCTTTTGTTCAAGAAACTTTCTACGTTGGTGACAATAACCTAGATATGTTGGCTAACATCAAGTCTAGAGAAGAAATGATCGGTGAAATCATCGGATTACTTCAGTCTCCAATCCAGAGAGTTGTTTCTGCTCTTCAAAACAAATCTGAAACTGTAGAAGCTCAAGCTGAAGAAGCTGCTCCTGTAGTAGAAGAAACTCCTGCTGCTGAAGCTCCAGAAGCTGCTGCAGAAAGCACTGAAGAAACAAGTGCTGAATAATTACACTCAAAAAATTAAATAAATAATCAACAAAAACATTACAACAATGTCAGATTTAAAAAATTTAGCTGAAACGCTAGTAAACCTAACTGTAAAAGACGTAAACGAATTAGCTGCTATCCTTAAGGATGAGTACGGAATTGAGCCTGCTGCTGCTGCAGTAGTAATGGCTGGTCCTGCTGGTGAAGCTGCTGAAGAAAAGACTGAATTCGACGTAATTCTTAAGTCTGCAGGTGCTTCTAAATTAGCTATCGTTAAATTAGTAAAAGATTTAACTGGTGCTGGTCTTAAAGAAGCTAAAGATATCGTAGACGGAGCTCCTGCTGCAATTAAGCAAGGTGTTTCTAAAGACGAAGCTGAAGCTCTTAAGAAGCAATTAGAAGAAGCTGGTGCTGAAGTAGAATTGAAATAATTTCAATTTTATTATAAATATAGAAGCCCGGGCATTTGCCCGGGCTTTTTTTGTATGTAAGTCTTTGTAAATGTGATTCTTATTTTGTAACAGTATTTTAATATTATTATTTCTAATTTTAATATATCTTTTTACGATTGAATATTATTTAATAATTAACATAATATTTTAGTAGTATTTTGAATATTGTTTATTTTGTGTGAATTTTTATTAATAAAATATTGTTTTGGTTGAAAAAATATTATATTTGTACCGAAAAAACACAATATAATTGGATAGAAATTATTTTCTTTCCTACGGCCATAAGATTACACTTTTGTTGCTTCTGGCGGCTGTAGGAAAATTAAACACTAAGTTGATATCTGTAATGAGAACAAAACCTGAGTTATCATATTGTACAGATATTAAAAATCATCTGCAGGGTTACTTCGCTGATGTTTCTGTTCATCTGTGTTCTGAAACCAAAAATGATGGGTCTGTTTCAGAAAATCTTTCTGCTCATCAAAAGCAAACTCATATATTTTATGGCGAAGATTCCCAATATAAACTCCCTATCTTTAATACTATAAAACTTGTAGCCCTATCAAATAAATGGAACTATTCATGTCAGCAATATAGGGAGAACGTTTGCCCGATATTTAAAGACGTTAAAAAGTTCTACAGCAATTCCATTAAACTGGTTGACGGTTTTAAATTTATCATCAAAATTCCTGATAAACCGATTCTTTCCCTTATTCTATAACATTCCTTACAATTTTAAGCGCCTTCTTACAGCATAAGCTGTTATTTCATTTATGATTTAGATGAGAATGCCTGAGAATTGCCCTTTCAAAAAAACACATTTACATAAAAACAGCAAACATCATTAGAAATGAAAAACAAATTATTAACCATCGCTCTGTTATCAGTAAGTTTTCCAATATTCGCTCAGGTAGGGATTAATATTAATCAACCACAGGCAACTTTTGATATCGTAGGATCACCTTCCAATCCAGGCAAACTCGACGGAGTGATTGCCCCAAGACTTACAGGAATACAATTAAAAGCTAAAAACTATACTGTAGCCCAAACCGGAGCAATCGTATATGTTACAGCAGCTGAGACTACCCCCACGGGACAAACTGTGGATGTTGTTTCATCGGGCTACTATTATTTTGACGGTTCAAAATGGAGTGGCTTAAGCGTTAACTGGCGGCTAGTAGGAAATACAGGTACAACAGCAAGTACTGCAGTCTTGGGAACAGACATTGGAACTGGAAATTACCTGGGAACTAATGACGGTCAGAACTTGGTTTTGGCAACTCAGAAAAATGTAAAAGGAATCCTGGATATTAATGGCACCTTGCAGGGAGGAAATGCTAATTCTGCATCAGGTCCTTATGCTTCATTGACATGGGGATCAAACAATACCCTTACAAACAGTACTTCCTCCAATATTGCCCTGGGAAAAGATAATACCGTTTCTGCACAAGGAAATTTTCCGGCTGTAGCAATTGGATTAAACAATGCCGCCAATAATGGAGCTAAAGTAATAGGAAATAATAATACAGCAACAGGCGCTAATAACCTTGTCTTTGGAAATCTGAATACAGTAACAGGACTCACAGGGCTGACAATCGGAAATAATCACAATAACAATGGCGGGATTGCCATTGGAAGCGGAAATACCACCTCATTAAACAATATAGCTGTTGGTTCGGCAAATACAGCAACAGGTACGGAAGCTTTTGCTATAGGATTTTCAGGTCAGGCTGCTGCGGGACAAATGGTGTATGCCAATAAGGAACATGTTTTCCTCAATAAAGGAAACGGAACAGATACCATACTGGGAATTAATATGGCTCCTACAGCGGCTACTTCTACAGGGGCAGCTCTTCAGATGAAAGGAATTGCTTCCGGTGCCAATGCGGCATGTACAACAGCTGAAGAAGGCGCAATCCGATATAATACAACCGCTAAAGTTCATGAAGGCTGTAACGGTTCCAACTGGAAGGCGCTTTACTAATTCAATAAAAACACAAACCTAAAAAAAATAAAAAATGACCAGAAAATTATTCGAAAAGTTAGCTGCGCTGCTCATGACATTGATGGTGTCTGCAGGAGTATTGGCACAGCAGGGCTATGAACCAATCCGTGGAATGGGTGTAGAGGCAAAACCAGTCAATAATTCAGGGATATGTCTTGCCTGTTATAACGGAAGTATGAATCCCGTAGTGGATGCCAGTCTTGATAATAGTGTAAGTATGGGTAATTTCGCTTCTCTTTTAAGTGGAAACGGAATCTCTGTAAAAAATAAAAATACAACTTATCCTGCGGGATATATTACCGGTTTCAATGTAGATCTTGGAACAAGTTTTATCACGGTTGATCTTTTGAGCTCTTTAAGAATCAGTACTTATAAAAATGGGGTTCTTCAGGAAACGACTACCAGCAGTACGCTTTTGTCAGTACCTGCATTCGGGGGAAGTAAAAACAGAATATTTCTTCATTTCAAAACTTCAAAAGAATTTGATGAAGTAAGGTTATATCAGACCAATGTTCTTTCCATATTCAGTGCAATGAATGTGTATTATGCATTTGCATTTGATCCGACAAAAGTGCCTACGGATAATAATGGTATTTGTGATGATATCATTGCGGGAAGCGGTGTGGATGGAAATGTATCCGGAAGCAGCAGTTTTCTGGCTCCACTTTCCTATGTTCAGAATAAAGAAAAAATAGGAGACGGGAACAAAAATTCTTATGGATCAATTGTTCTGCCAGTAGGATTATTGGGCTCTTATTCGGTAGGCGTTTTAGACAAAAACCAGACATACCCTGCAGGAAACAGAACAGGTTTTGTAATAGAACCGGATGATCAGGGTAAACTGTTAAGTGCAGAGTTTTTAAAAAATATTACCATAGAAACTTATCTTTTTGGCCAGCTTCAGGATTCAAAACAGTTGTCCGACGGAGGAGGCTTAATTAATATCAAAGTATTAGGTTATGGCTCAGGAAAACAAAAAGTTACCTTAACGACTACTAAACCTTTCAATGAAGTAAGATTAAAAGTGACTCAGACCCTAGGATTTAATTTAGGAGCATTGAAAGTATATTATGCTTTCGAAGAACCTGTTACTTGTGATTGTGATGATAAAATCCAGACCAGTGGTTCATCAGTACCTGGAAATTTGGTTACAGGAACTCCATGGACTTCCGGACCAGGGTTCCTTGGTCTTATTTTAGCTAAAATGACCAGTCCTGAAGCGATTGTAGATAATAATCCTTCCAATTATGCCACGGCTACTGTTCCGGCTGCCTCTATATTCAGCCTTTTCTCAGCATTTGCTACAGTAGGAACTAATGCAGTGCTTCCTGCCAATACAATGGCTGGATTTACGGTAGAAAAAGCAGGAAACCTTCTTGGAGTGAGTGTTTTGGAAAATATCACTGTGACATTGTACAACGGAAATACTTTGACAGATACTTTTACGAGTTCAGGAAGTCTTATCAGCGGAAATTTCTTCACAACGAATTCCAATAAATTCTATGTTGGAGGGAAATCAACAAAACCTTTTAACCGTATTAAAATCACTTTCAACAGCGGAACGGCTATTCGTATTCCTCAAAACTATTATATCTACAATGCTTTTGCAAGCAGAGATGATGATAATGATGGAGTCCCGAACTGTTTTGATCAATGCCAGGGAGGAGATGACAGCATAGATAATAACGGAAACGGAATTCCTGACTGTGCAGAAGTATGTACAGCCGTAAATGACAAATCTCCTGCACTCGATACAGATGGTGACGGAATTGTAGATGCCTGTGATCTGGATTCTGATAATGACGGAATTCCTGATGCAGTAGAAGATTTTGATAAAAACGGCAAGTTCCAGGATGATGGTAACGAAGGAGATATTCTGCTGACACCTGTATTGGGGGACTCTGTTCCTAATTATCTTGATCTTGATTCTGATAATGATGGTATCCTGGATTTATTTGAATCTGGAATTCCGAACTCTGTCATCAATCAGATTGATTCTGATCATAATGGTATCATTGATGCGAATGTTCCGGTAGGTAAAAACGGAATTGCAGATATTCTGGAAACTTCACCTGATTCAGGCGTATTGAAATATCCAATCAAAAATACAGACGGAGATGATAAACCGGACTTTCTGGATATAACTTCCGATGGTTCAGAACCTGACCTTTATAAGATCGGAAAAGCAAATCTTGATACATTAGGAGGAGGATTCATTTCTACCATTAATGATAAAGACAAAGACGGAATTCAGGCTGTAGTAGATACGGATCTTGTAAAAAGAGGTTCTCCGGATTCCCCGCTTTCACCTTATGCTTCATTATTGAAAAATGTATCTAATGCGGCAAAAACTACTTCCGCAGAAATTATCGAAGCAGCAAATGATGCAAAAGTATATCCGAATCCTGTAAAAGCAGGAGAAAACCTTAGAATTATATCAGAGGAAGAAGGAGTGTATACTTTGTTCTCTGCACAGGGACAGGTTGTTAAAGCAGATCATTTTAATGCCCATACAGGTATTGATACTTCTTCACTTCCTACAGGAGTGTATATTATTAAAATAGAAACTAAATCAAAAATAAAATCTTATAGGGTTATTGTGAAATAATCATAGGATTAGCTTGTGTTGTGGAGGGGTTGCTCATATTTGGGCAGCCTCTCTTGTTTTAAGAGTCTCAAAATGAGAGGTTTTATTTGTTATTGTGGATAACTTTTTGTATCTTTGCCCCTCTTTTGGCGCGAAAAATTGTTTGTAAATTTATAAAATACTGAAAATCAACTCTTTCATTGTGTAAAACATGGAAGGGATTTCGTGTATATAAATACTGCGGTAATACTGCCTCAAAAGTAATAAAAATATTTTGCATTACGCTGTGAAAAGATATACCAGCGTTGCAGTTAGAAAGAACTGTATACAAAGTTTAAAAGAGCTTAAGGTCCTTTGTGAGCGCCAAAAACACTTTTACCTTTTACTTTTATCTTGTTTCTTGTTCTTTTCTGATATTTTTTAATGAATCAAAATATTTTTTAACCCTTTCTTAAAAGTTTTATGAGTAAAACAAAATCAACAACTCAAGGAAATCCGAGAATTAATTTCTCATCAGCGAAAGGAAAAATCATCACTCCAGACTTTTTGGATATCCAAATTGAGTCTTTCAGAGAATTTTTCCAGCTTGATACACTTCCTGAAGCCAGAAAGACAGAAGCTCTTTACAAGACTTTCCAAGAGAATTTCCCAATTACGGATTCAAGAAACCAATTCGTATTAGAATTCTTAGACTATCTGGTAGATTCTCCACGTTATTCAATCGATGAGTGTGTGGAAAGAGGACTTACTTATTCAGTTCCTCTAAAAGCTAGACTTAAATTGTATTGTACTGACCCGGAACACGAAGATTTCCAAACAGTGGTTCAGGACGTATACTTAGGTCCGGTTCCTTATATGACGCCAAGTGGTTCTTTTATCATCAATGGTGCTGAAAGAGTTATCGTTACGCAGCTTCACCGTTCACCTGGTGTATTCTTCGGACAAACTTACCACGCAAACGGAACCAAACTTTACTATTCAAGAATTATCCCTTTCAAAGGATCTTGGATGGAATTTACAACAGATATCAACAGCGTAATGTACGCGTATATCGACCGTAAGAAAAAATTACCATTAACAACTCTATTAAGAGCGATCGGTTATGAATCTGACAAGGATATCCTTCAGATCTTCGACCTTGCTGAAGAAGTGAAAGTTTCTAAAGCTGCCCTTAAAAAAGTAGAAGGGAGAACATTGGCTGCGAGAGTATTGAACACTTGGTTCGAAGATTTCGTAGACGAAGATACAGGTGAAGTAGTTTCTATCGAAAGAAACGAAATCATCCTGGATAGAGAAACCATTCTTGAAAAAGAACACTTAGATCTTATTCTTGATGCTGGTGTGAAATCAATCCTGATTCACAAAGAAAACAGCAACGAATTCTCTATCATCCAGAATACATTACAAAAAGACCCTACTAACTCTGAAAAAGAAGCGGTAGAGTATATTTATCGTCAGTTAAGAAATGCAGATCCACCAGATGAGGAAACTGCAAGAGGAATCATTGAAAAATTATTCTTCTCTGAGCAAAGATATTCATTAGGTGAAGTAGGACGTTACAGATTGAACAAAAAGTTAGGTCTTAATATTCCAACGACAACTGAGGTTCTTACAAAAGAAGATATCATTGCGATTGTAAGACACTTAATCGAGCTTGTAAACTCTAAAGCTGAGGTTGATGATATTGACCACTTATCAAACAGAAGAATTAAAACTGTTGGTGAGCAATTAGCTGGACAGTTCGGAGTAGGTCTTTCAAGAATTGCAAGAACAATCAAGGAAAGAATGAACGTTAGAGATAACGAAATCTTTACTCCACTTGACCTTGTAAATGCTAAGACATTAACATCTGTAATTAACTCATTCTTTGGTACCAACCAGCTTTCTCAGTTCATGGACCAAACCAACCCTCTATCAGAAATTACTCACAAGAGAAGATTATCTGCACTAGGGCCTGGTGGTTTATCAAGAGAAAGAGCAGGTTTCGAGGTTCGAGACGTTCACCATACTCACTACGGAAGAATTTGCCCGATTGAAACTCCGGAAGGACCAAACATCGGTTTGATTTCATCCCTTGGTATTTATGCTAAAATCAACAGACTAGGTTTCATCGAAACTCCATATAGAAAAGTAGAAGACAGCAAGATTAATCTTAACGCTGATCCTATTTACCTTAATGCAGAAGACGAAGAAGACAAAGTAATTGCTCAGGCAAACGTTGAATTGAGCGATAACGGTGATTTCTTAACAGATAGAATTATTGCAAGATTAGATGGTGACTACCCTGTAGTGGAGCCATCTCAGGTTAACCTTATTGATGTTGCACCAAACCAGATCTCTGGTATTTCTGCTTCATTAATTCCGTTCCTTGAGCATGATGATGCGAACCGTGCATTGATGGGATCTAACATGATGCGTCAGGCCGTTCCTCTATTGAAGCCACAGGCTCCAATCGTGGGTACAGGGCTTGAGCAGCAAGTTGCAAGAGATTCAAGAATTTTAATTAACGCTGAAGGTACAGGTACAGTACAGTACGTAGATGCTGACAGAATCGTTATTAAATATGAAAGAAGCGAAGACGAAGATTTAGTACAATTTGAGTCTGCTACTAAAACATACAACCTTACTAAGTTTAGAAAAACTAACCAGAGTACAACCATTACCCTAAGACCAAACGTAAGAGTAGGTGATGTAGTGGAAAAAGGACAGGTACTTTGCGATGGTTATGCTACTGAAAAAGGAGAATTAGCTCTTGGTAGAAACTTAGTGGTAGCGTTCATGCCTTGGAAAGGGTACAACTTCGAGGATGCAATCGTAATCAACGAAAAAGTTGTTCGTGAAGACTGGTTTACTTCAATCCACGTTGATGAATATTCTCTTGAAGTTCGTGATACCAAATTAGGTATGGAAGAGCTTACAGCAGATATTCCAAATGTATCTGAAGAAGCTACTAAAGATCTTGACGAGAACGGTATGATCAGAATCGGTGCTGAAGTGAAGCCTGGAGATATCATGATTGGTAAAATTACTCCAAAAGGTGAATCTGACCCGACTCCTGAAGAAAAACTTCTTAGAGCAATCTTCGGTGATAAAGCTGGTGATGTGAAGGATGCTTCATTGAAAGCTGACTCTTCATTAAGAGGAGTTGTTATCAACAAGAAATTGTTCTCCAGAAATATTAAAGACAAAAAGAAAAGAACTGAAGAAAAACTTAAACTTGAAGAAATTGAAAACACTTACAAGGCTAAGTTTGACGAGTTGAGAAATACTTTAATTGAAAAATTAAACACACTGGTAAGCGGTAAAACTTCTCAAGGGGTACAAAATGACCTAGACGAAGAGATCATCGGTAAAGGTGTGAAATTCACTCACAAGTTATTAACTTCAGTTGAAGATTATGTAAACGTTAGCGGTTCAGACTGGACAGTAGACGCTGACAAGAATGAATTGATCAAACAATTGATTCACAATTACAAAATCAAATATAACGACATCCAGGGAGTTAAAAACCGTGAGAAATTTGCAATTTCAATCGGAGATGAGCTTCCAGCAGGTATTATGAAGTTGGCTAAAGTTTACATCGCTAAGAAACGTAAACTGAATGTAGGAGATAAAATGGCAGGACGTCACGGTAACAAAGGTATCGTTTCAAGAATCGTTCGTGAAGAAGATATGCCATTCCTTGAAGACGGAACACCAGTAGATATCGTATTGAATCCACTAGGGGTACCTTCTCGTATGAACATTGGTCAGATCTACGAAACCGTTCTTGGATGGGCTGGTAGAAAATTAGGATTGAAGTTCGCTACACCAATCTTTGATGGAGCAAGTCTTGATCAGATTACTGAATATACTGAGAAAGCAGGTCTTCCTAAATTCGGTCACACTCACCTTTATGATGGTGGTACCGGAGAAAGATTTACTCAGGCTGCAACAGTAGGTATCATTTACATGTTGAAACTAGGACACATGGTAGATGATAAGATGCACGCACGTTCTATTGGTCCTTACTCATTGATTACTCAGCAGCCGTTAGGAGGTAAAGCTCAGTTCGGAGGTCAGAGATTCGGAGAGATGGAGGTTTGGGCACTTGAAGCATTCGGTGCATCTAACATCCTTAGAGAGATCCTTACTGTGAAGTCGGATGACGTGATTGGTAGAGCAAAAACTTATGAAGCAATTGCAAAAGGTGAATCTATGCCTGAACCAGGTATTCCGGAATCATTCAACGTATTACTTCACGAGTTACAAGGTCTTGGATTAGACGTAAGATTGGAGGAGTAAATTAAAGATTTAATTACTAAAAATTAAAGAATTAATCAACTCCGAGATGATAAGAGCGAAAGTGTAACGCTTTCAATCTTTAATCTTTATAATCAAAAATAAAATTATGTCAAATAAAAATAAATCAAGTAGATTTAATAAAATAACCATCGGTCTAGCTTCACCGGAGTCTATTTTACAAGACTCAAGAGGGGAGGTTTTAAAGCCGGAAACTATTAACTACAGAACTCACAAGCCTGAAAGAGACGGGCTATTTTGTGAGAAAATCTTTGGTCCTGTAAAGGATTACGAATGTGCTTGTGGTAAATACAAGAGAATTCGTTACAAAGGGATCGTTTGTGACCGTTGTGGAGTAGAAGTTACTGAGAAAAAAGTAAGAAGAGAGAGAATCGGACACATCAACCTTGTAGTTCCAATTGCACACATCTGGTATTTCCGTTCATTACCAAACAAAATCGGATACCTTTTAGGAATTCCTTCTAAGAAATTAGACATGATCATCTACTACGAAAGATATGTAGTGATTCAGCAAGGTATTGCTAAGAAGTTAGACGGTTCTGATTTTGAAAATATGGAATTCCTTACAGAAGAAGAGTACCTTGACATCATGGAAACTCTTCCTGTAGAAAACCAGTATCTTGATGATTCTGATCCAAACAAATTCATCGCCAGAATGGGTGCTGAAGCTGTTGAAGATCTATTAAAAAGAATCGATCTTGATGCATTGTCTTTCGACTTGAGACACAAAGCTCACAACGAAGGTTCAAAACAAAGAAGAACAGAAGCTCTTAAGAGATTGAACGTTGTAGAAGCATTAAGAGGTGCTAATACAAGAATGATCAACAGACCAGAGTGGATGATCATGCGTGTACTTCCTGTTATCCCACCAGAACTAAGACCATTGGTTCCATTGGATGGAGGACGTTTCGCTACTTCTGACTTGAATGACCTTTATAGAAGAGTTATTATCAGAAATAACCGTTTGAAGAGATTATTGGAGATCAAAGCTCCTGAAGTAATCTTGAGAAACGAGAAGCGTATGCTTCAGGAATCAGTAGATTCATTATTCGATAACACAAGAAAATCTTCTGCAGTAAAATCTGAATCAAACAGACCATTGAAATCACTTTCTGATTCATTGAAAGGTAAGCAAGGTCGTTTCCGTCAGAACCTACTAGGGAAAAGGGTTGACTACTCTGCGCGTTCGGTAATTGTTGTAGGTCCAAACTTGCAGCTTCACGAATGTGGTATTCCTAAGGATATGGCAGCTGAACTTTACAAACCATTCATCATTAGAAAACTAATTGAAAGAGGTATTGTAAAAACAGTAAAATCTGCAAAGAGAATTATCGACAGAAAAGAACCAGTAGTTTATGATATCCTTGAAAACGTGATGAAAGGTCACCCTGTTCTATTGAACAGAGCACCTACGCTTCACAGACTGGGTATTCAGGCTTTCCAACCTAAGATGATCGAAGGTAAGGCAATCCAGCTACACCCGTTAGTAACTACGGCCTTCAACGCCGATTTCGATGGTGACCAGATGGCGGTACACTTGCCACTAGGACCAGAAGCGATCCTTGAAGCTCAGTTATTGATGTTAGGTTCTCAGAACATCTTGAACCCTGCAAATGGTTCTCCAATTACAGTACCATCTCAGGACATGGTTCTTGGTCTTTATTTCATGACTAAAGAATTAAGCTCTACTGAGACGATGAAAGTAAAAGGAGAAGGTCTTGCATTCTATTCTCCTGAAGAAGCAGAAATTGCTTACGCTGAAGGTAGAGTATCTTTAAATGCTAAAGTAAGATGTAGACTACCTATCAAAGAAGATGGAGAAATCGTTACAA
This sequence comes from Chryseobacterium sp. T20, assembly GCF_047345655.1. Taxonomy (NCBI): domain Bacteria; kingdom Pseudomonadati; phylum Bacteroidota; class Flavobacteriia; order Flavobacteriales; family Weeksellaceae; genus Chryseobacterium; species Chryseobacterium sp. T20. The sequence continues at coordinate 156,505 of NZ_JBLFDU010000012.1, read as the reverse complement.
GATTGATCGAAACTTCTGTAGGTAGAATCCTGTTCAACCAGATTGTACCTAAGCAGGTAGGATATATCAATGAACTTCTTACGAAGAAATCATTGAGAAACGTTATCGGTAAGATCCTTGCTGATACAGATTTCCCTACAACTGTGAAGTTCCTTGATGCAATGAAAGACCTAGGGTATTCAAACGCATTCAAAGGAGGTCTTTCTTTCTCACTTGGGGATATTGTAGTTCCTGTTGAGAAAAAGCAGATGATTGCACAATCAATTGAAACTGTTGACGAAATTAGAGCTAACTATAACATGGGTCTAATTACCGATACAGAACGTTATAACCAGGTAATCGACGTTTGGACAAATACCAACGCTGGATTAACTGAAATGATCATGAGCAGAATGAAAACTGACCAAGGTGGTTTCAACTCTGTATACATGATGCTTGACTCTGGAGCGAGGGGTTCTAAAGAACAGATCCGTCAGTTATCAGGGATGAGAGGTTTGATGGCAAAACCGCAGAAAGCTGGTTCTACCGGAGCGGAGATCATCGAAAACCCGATCCTTGCAAACTTTAAGGAAGGTCTTTCGATTCTAGAGTACTTTATCTCTACCCACGGTGCTCGTAAGGGTCTTGCGGATACCGCTCTTAAGACAGCCGATGCTGGTTACTTAACGAGAAGATTGGTAGACGTTGCACAGGACGTTATCGTTACAGAAGACGACTGTGGAACATTGAGAGGTACAGAAGTTACTGCACTTAAGAAAAATGACGAGATCGTTGAAAGAATCTCTGAAAGAATCTTAGGTAGAGTATCCCTTCATAATATTTACGATCCTGAAACTGACGAGCTTATCGCAAGTGCAGATCAGGTGATCATTGAATCTTTGGCGAAGAGAATCGAAGAAGCAGGATTAGAAGCTGTGGAGGTTCGTTCACCATTAACTTGTGAAGCTAAGAAAGGTATCTGTGCGAAATGTTACGGTAGAAACTTAGCAACAGGTAAAGTGATCCACATGGGTGAAGCGGTAGGTGTAATTGCAGCACAGTCAATTGGGGAACCAGGTACTCAGCTTACGTTGAGAACCTTCCACCAAGGGGGTACTGCAGGTAACGTATCAGAAAACCCATCTATCGTTGCAAGAAGAGATGGTATCGTAGAAATGGATGAGGTAAGAACAATTACTTCTGAAGATGAAAACGGTAATACAGCTGAGGTTGTAGTGTCTCGTTCAACAGAATTCAGATTAGTTGCTGATAATGAGTCCAGAACTCCATTAATGGTAGCTAACGTTCCTTACGGATCTATATTATCTGTAAAACCAGGTGATAAAGTGAAGAAAGGAGATACAATCTGTAGATGGGATCCGTATAACGCGGTTATCATTGCTGAAACTTCAGGTAAGGTAGAATACGAGGATATCATCCAGGGTATTTCATTCCAACTTGAAATTGACGAACAAACAGGATTCGAAGAGAAAGTAATCTCTGAATCTAGAAATAAGAAAGCCGTACCTACCTTAAAAGTGGTAGACTCTAAAGGAGTTGAGCAAAAAGCTTACAACTTACCGGTAGGAGCCCACTTAATGGTTAACGATGGTGAAAAAATTAAGGCTGGTAAAGTCTTAATCAAGATCCCAAGAAAATCTGCAAAAGCAGGGGATATCACCGGAGGTCTTCCGAGAGTTACCGAATTATTCGAAGCAAGAAACCCTTCAAACCCAGCGGTTGTTACTGAAATCGATGGGGTAGTTTCTTACGGAAAAATTAAGAGAGGTAACCGTGAACTTATTGTTGAGGCTAAAACTGGAGAAAGAAAAATTTACTTAGTAAAACTTTCTAACCAGATTCTTGTTCAGGAGAATGACTTCGTAAGAGCAGGTTCTCCACTTTCTGACGGTTCTATCACACCGGAAGATATCTTAAGAATTAAAGGTCCAACTGCCGTTCAGGAATACTTAGTAAACGAGATTCAGGAAGTTTACCGTCTACAGGGGGTAAAAATCGACGACAAGCACTTCGAAATTATCGTAAGACAGATGATGACGAAAGTATCTATCGTAGATGGAGGTGATACTCAATTCCTTGAAGGAGCTCTTGAACACAAGTTTGATTTCTTAGAAGAAAACAACAGAGTATTCGGTCTTAAAGTAGTAGTAGATGCTGGTGATTCTAAAGAATTCCAACCAGGTCAGATGATTACGGCAAGAGAATTAAGAGACGAAAACTCTAAGTTGAAGCGTGAAGATTTAGGTCTGGTAGAAGTAAGAGAAGCTCTTCCTGCTACTGCAACTCCTGTACTACAAGGTATTACAAGAGCGGCCCTTCAGACTAAGTCATTCATGTCTGCAGCATCGTTCCAGGAAACAACTAAAGTTCTTAACGAAGCAGCAGTTGCTGGTAAAGTAGACGATCTTAACGGTCTTAAAGAAAATGTAATTGTAGGTCACAGAATCCCTGCAGGTACAGGTCTTAAAGAGTATCAGAACGTTATTGTTGGTTCTAAGAAAGAATTCGAAGACCTTAACTAAAATTAATGATTTGAAATTTGGGATTTGAAATTATTTTTATATTTTCACAATCTCAAATTTCGAATTTTAAAAACATAATTTATAACAATGGACAACAATCAAAATCCACAAGACGGAAACATCAACATCGAATTAAACGAAATGGTAGCTGCTGGTATCTATGCTAACCTAGCTTTAGTAAACCACTCTCCATCTGAATTTGTAGTAGACTTTATTCAGTTGATGCCAGGTGTTCAGCAAGCTAAAGTAAGATCAAGAGTAATTCTTGCTCCACTTCACGCTAAAAGAGTATTAAGCGCTCTTCAACAGAACATCGCTAACTACGAGCAGCAGTTCGGAGAAATCAAAGAAGTTGAGCCTTTCGTATTAGGAGGAAACAACGTTCAAGCGTAAGATTTCTTTTACAATAAAATAAAGAATGTCCTGGTTTTTACCAGGACATTTTTTTTGCACTTTAAAGAAAGATAATCAGCATTTGTTAAATTGTTAATTTTATTTAATAAGATAAAAATGTGTAGTAAGGATATATCAATTTTATATCTTTGTTTAAGAAAAAGCAGAAAATATAAGATATGATTGATAACTCGTTCGCTGTAAGTAAATTTGGGTTTTTAGGTGCCGAATTTTTATCTGAGCTTGAAAAACATGCTGTTGCTATTGATATAAAAGCAAAGACTGAAATCATAAGAGAAGGACAGAAAAATAAGTTTGTTCCTTTCTTAATAAAAGGTTCTATCAAGGTTTTTACCCTTAATGATGGAAGAGAACTCATCTACTATTACATCAAACCTAAGGATAGCTGTCTGATGACTTTTTCATCTATTCTGACAGATTATATCAGCAGGGTATATGCCGTTGCAGAAGAAGATTCAGAAGCCATTCTGATTCCCGTTTCTATCATGCACGAATGGCTTACCAGATTCCCGGAGATTAATAAACTCTTTTACCATGAATACGACCGAAGGTTTTCAGAAGTGATGAATATGGTGAATGACGCTGTTTTTCACAGACTGGATAAGAGGGTTCTGAACTATATCAAACAACAGATTTCATCCACAGGAAACAATCCTATTAAGATTACCCATCGTGAAATTGCCAATAGTTTGGGAACTTCCAGAGAAGTTGTAAGCAGAGTTTTGAAAAAAATTGAAAGCGAAGGTGAAATTGTTCAGACTAAAGAAGGAATAAAAGTTCCTGTAAATGAAAATGTTAGAATCGTCTAATTTCAATTGTTTGAAAACTTTATTTCTATCATTGATAAAAACAATTTGACTGGTGACTTTTATCACCTATTTTTGAATTGAGAACTCAATAAGTTTGTTATATCATAATTTAATTCAAATTGTATATGACAAAAACTCTCTTATTTTTGTCAATGTTTTCTTCAGGTCTTGTCTTTGCACAGGAAGATCTGCTGAAAGATATTGACACTGTTAAAACCAATACAGAAACCTCACAACCGGCCTTCAAAGCCCTTCAGATTGTAACAGGACAATCTACAAAACTAGCTGCCAAAAAAGAATGGTACATGATTGTTGCCCATAGATTTGGTGATATAAGTGCAGGATTTAAAGATTTCTTCGGACTGGATAATGCTTCAACCAAATTAGGTGCTATCTATGGTATTTCAGATGCTGTTTCGGTAAGTCTGTCCAGAGAAACAAATATGAAAACCTTTGAAGGAGCAGTGAAGTACAGACTGGTACAACAAAGTGAAAACTTTCCGGTGGATATTGTGGGGTACAATGTAATGGGGGCCAATACTGAACTGGATAAAGATACTTATCCACATCTGAAATTCAGTGACAGGCTTTCTTACCTTACCCAGGCATTGATTTCAAGAAGATTCAGTGATAAGCTTTCTGTACAGCTTACCCCTTCCTTTGTTCATAAAAACCTTTACGAACCTACCATTGAAAACAAAAACCAGTTTCTGGCAGGTTTGGGAGGACGCTACAAAATCTCAAAAAGAGTTTCTTTAAATGCAGAATACTTTGTGAATTTTGACGATCACAGTTTTTATAAAAACCCTTTATCATTGGGCGTAGATATAGAAACAGGAGGACACGTGTTCCAGCTTTTACTCACAAACTCCCAGATAAATTCAGATATCGGATATCTTACCAATGCTACAGGAGCATGGGGAAAGGGACATATTTTCTTTGGGTTTAATCTTTATAGAGTTTTTTAATATGAAAAAGCTAACATCCTTATTGATATTGTCGTCAGCAATCATACTGACGGCTTGTGACAGCAGAACTTATGAAGAGATTTCTGATAACACACCGATCACGATACCTGTAAAATATACAGCAGATGTAAAACCCATTATGGATAACAGCTGTGCAGGCTGTCATTCTGCAGGAAGTTTTAAACCTCTGGTCACTTATGATCAGGTAAAAAATAATATTGACGGAATTCTGGATCGTATCCAAAGGCCTAATGGTGATCCGGAGAAAATGCCAAAGGGAGGATCTCTATCTGCAGCTCAGATCAATATGTTTATCAAATGGAAAGCTGACGGATTAAATGAAAATTAAAAAAATTGATATGAAAAAATTAGCATTATTAAGCGTATTACTGCTTTCTGCAGGATACGCTTCAGCACAAAAATATAGCTCTAAAACAGGGAAAGTGACTTTTGAAGCTTCGGTTCCTCTGTTTGATGATATTTTTGCTCAGGATGACAACAATGTTGTTATTCTCAATGCAGATAATGGTGAAATGGCATCAGTCTCAAATGTCAAAAACTTTCATTTTAAAACAAAATTAATGGAAGAACATTTCAATGAAAGCTATGCTGAATCTGCAAAATATCCGAAAACTACCTTCAAAGGAAAGATTGTCAACTTTGATAAAACAAAGCTTACTGCAAGCCCTCAGAAATATACGGTGCAGGGAACATTAAACTTTCACGGAGTAGACAAAGCCGTTACCTCTGCTGCCACTTTATATGCCAAAGACGGGAAAATCTATATGCAGGGAGGTTTTGTAGCAAGACCTGTAGATTATAAAGTGACTATTCCCAAAATGGTTACCAAGAAAGTTGCTGAAAATGTCAATATTGAATACAACTATATAATGGTAAAACAATGAGACATTTCATCTTAATATTAGGACTGTTCCTGAGCTCATTAGTATCTGCTCAGGAAAAAGCGAAATCAGTATTTGATATTGCAAGAAGTGGAACTGTGACTGAAGTACAGGAGTTGATGAAACAAAATCCGGATGTGATTAATCAGATCAACGAGAACGGATTTTCACCCCTTATTCTAGCATGTTACAGAGGGAATACAGCGGTGGCAGATTTCCTGATTGACAATGTAAAAGATGTAAACTACAAAAGCCGCGAAGGAACAGCATTAGCTGGTCTTGCCATTAAATACAATAAAGATCTGGTAGAACATCTGTTAAAGAAAAAAGCTGATCCGAATATTGCGGATGCTACAGGCTACACTCCTTTATTCTGGGCTGTAAAATCCGGAAATAAAGACCTGATAGAACAGCTGCTTAGATACAAAGCAGATAAAACAAAAAAAGACTCAATGGGAATGACCCCTTTTGAATATGCATTACAAACCAACAACAAGGAAATTATTAATCTTTTAAAAAATTGATATGAAAAAAACTCTACTAGTACTTAGTTTAGCTCTTGCCAATTGCGCATGGGCACAGTTTTCGTCAGGGACGGTAAATCTATCGGCAACTTCCATGACGGTGAAATTAGATACAACTCCAACAGTTGCAACAATTACATTGACAGGTGACAGCAACTCTATGTTAGGAATAGGCTTTGGAAGTACAGGGATGGCTCCGGGATCAGATGGGTTTATTTATAACTCATCAGCAAACAGAGATTATACATTCATTGGAATGACAACTCCTAATGCAGATGCCAGCCAGGACTGGACAGAAACGTCCAATACTGTATCCGGAAGCACAAGAACAGTGGTCGCTACCAGAAGTCTTTCTGGTGGAGGGGAAGATTTTGCAATTGCTAATGCAGCAGGAACAATCAATATTTTCTACTCCCGCAAAAGTGGAGGAACTTCTTTAGGATATCATAATGTAGGACGAGGATATGCAACATTAACAATGACTGCAGCATCACTGTCTACCAATGAAATTGCAGCCAATAGCAAGAAGGTAAATCTGTACCCTAACCCAGCAAAATCAACGGTTAATTTCAAAAACTTTGACAAAATAAAATCTGTTGATATTTATGAAGCTTCTGGTAGAAAAGTACTATCAGTAAAACCGGATGGAGAAAGCATCAGTGTGGAAAAACTAAGATCAGGAAGCTATTATCTGGAAATCCAGCTTAAAGATGGAACTACATCTTATGAAAAATTGATTAAAGAGTAATTTTCAGGAAAAACACACCTAAATATTTTTTTTAAACAGATACCTCTGATCTTTCAGGGGTATCATTTTTTTTCTTAAAGCCCCATTTTCAGGGAGTTTGCTTTAAAATTCATATATTTGTGTATATCCTGATTCTTAACAAAAAGAAATTTTCTGACCTTACAATTTTTACAACCCATGGAATTTAAAACGTTAGCCAATATCACAACAGATGAACTTTTATCAGTGTTCAACCATTCATTTTCTGATTATGTTGTTCCTTTTCACTTAACGAAAGAAGTACTTGTTTCAAAAATTGCTGCAGAAAAATTAGACATGAGTTTGTCTGCCGGAGCATTTGAAGATGGAAAACTGGTAGGTTTTATTCTTCAGTCTGAAAAAATTGAGAATGGTGAGAAAATTATTTACAATGGCGGAACAGGAGTCGTTCCGGAAAGCAGAGGTAAAGGCCTGGTAAGAAAAATGTATGATTTTATCATTCCTGTTTTAAAAGAAAGAAATGCCAATATACTACTGCTTGAAGTGATTGAAGGAAATCAGCCTGCTATCAGGGCTTATGAAAATTTAGGTTTTACGATTGTCAGAAGACTGCTTTGCTTTAATGGAAATATTAAACAGGAAAAAGGAAATACCGAAGTATCCATACGAGATTTGAAAGACTTTCAATGGAATGTATTATGCTCATTCTGGGATATTGAACCTTCATGGCAAGGATCTGTTTTCGTATTGGAACCTATGCCGGAAAACTATGTGAGCTTAGGGGCTTATAAAGATGAAAATCTGGTTGGATATATTGTTTATGGACCTGTTTCAAGAAAAATATATCAGTTTGCTGTAGATAAGAATTACAGAAATCAGGGAATAGGTACAAAGCTGTTTAATGTGATTAGAGAAAAGAATGACGGACAGGCTATAGCGTTAAATAATGTAGATGATTCTTCAGAAAATACAGCTATGTTTCTTAGCAAAAGAGTAGGACTGAACAACTGGTTGTCACAGTTTGAAATGAAAAGACCTATTTAACAGGGATTAATTTTGACTCAAACAAAATAAGAGGTTTTAATATACTTTTAATCTCCTAAACTTTTCAGGCAGAAGTATAGGATGTAACTTTGCGGAAAATTTTAAAATAATGAAGCGAGGAATCCATTTTTTACTGCTGCTAATTTCCTTTACGGCTTTTGCACAACAGGCCAATATTGACACTGCCCAGGTGGTTATCCCGGGAAGACAAAACAGCACAGAAGCACAATCAAAACCTTATGTGATCATGATATCAACGGATGGTTTCCGTTATGATTATGCTCAGAAATACAATGCTGAAAACCTTTTGAAACTAGCTAATGGTGGTGTAAAGGCTGAAGCAATGACTCCAAGCTATCCAAGCATTACTTTCCCGAACCACTGGAGCCTAATCACCGGACTTTATCCTTCCCACCATGGTTTGATAGATAACTTTTTCTACGATTACAAGAGAAAAGAAGGCTATGCCATGAGTAGCAAAAAAAATGCTGAGGACGGAAGCTGGTACGGAGGAACTCCGCTTTGGGGACTTGCTGAAAAACAGGGAATGGTATCTGCCTCTTTAATGTGGGTAGGATCTGCCAGTGATGCCGGAGGAATGAGACCTACTTATTATTATCCTTATCACGAAAAATTTACCCCTTCTGAAAAAGTAGAAAAAGTTGTGAATTGGCTGAAATTACCGGAAGATAAAAGACCTCACTTTATTTCATTATATTTCCCGGAAGTAGACGGAAGCGGGCATCATTATGGTCCGGATACTAAAGAAACAGAAACCGCTGTTCATCTGATAGACCAGGCCATTGGCGATCTTGTTCAGAAAGTAAATGATTTAGGATTAAAAAATGTCAACTTTGTCTTTGTTTCCGATCACGGAATGATTAAAGTAGATGGAGGTACACCGTTGGAAATTCCGGCTCTTCTTTTTGATAAAAACAGATTTGATTTTTACAATTCCCAGACTTTACTAAGAGTTTACGTTAAAAATCCTGATGAGGTAAAAGCTGTTTACAAAGAACTGAAAGCCAAGAAAACAGATGACTATGAAGTTTATCTTGATAAGAAACTTCCTAAATATCTGCATTTTGCCACAAGAGATGACCAGTATAACAGAATAGGACAGATTCTTCTGATCCCGAAAGCACCAAAGATTTTCCTGGAGAAAGGTAAGAAATCATCAGTGGGGAAACATGGTTACAATCCTAAAGTGGTACCGGAAATGAAAGCCACTTTCTTTGCCTGGGGACCGGAATTTAAAAATAATCTGGTAATCAGTGAATTTGCCAACATCAATGTTTATCCTTTGGTTGCTGAGGTTTTAGGATTAAAAATCGATCAGCCTATTGATGGAAAATTGAAAGTCTTAAAAGAAGCCCTGAAAGAGAAGAAATAATTCTTAAGACTTAAAATATAATAGTAAAAAACAAGTTTCGGCACACCTTTGGTGCGCCGAACTTGTTTTATAAATTGACTTAGGAATTAAAACTGAGAAGAAAATTCTTTCGCAAAATCTTCTAACTTAACACTTCCTGTAACCGGAGAACCATGATCAATAAAATCCTTCTGTACAACACCAGTTCTTATTCCTCTTCCCATTTCAACATACAGTTGAGCCATATCTTCAGGTAATCCTGCCTGAAGCATTCCGTTTAAAGAATCTTCATCTGAGAATTCTACCCATGGAAGCTCAGGTTTATCAACAGAAGTTCCCAGAACTTTAGCAAAGTCAGAAGCTTTTCTTACATCACTTACAATATATCTGATAGTGTTGGTATTTTCATCTTTTACCAGTTCTTCAGCAGCTGCTTTGGCAATATCATTAGGGTGTACAATGGGTACTTCAATATCTGCAGGATAATTTCCTCCAATGATTCCTGCATTTTGAATTAAAGGAATATCATTGAAAAAATTGTTAAAAAAATATCCGGCTCTTAAAAAAGTAAAAGAAGTATTCTCTACTTCATTATATATTTTTTCAATATTGTGAAGACCGGCGATAGGGCCATTTTCTACAGGAGATTCTGCTCCTACACTGCTTAGCATTACGGCTCTTTTTACTTTGGTATTTTTTAAAGCTTCAGCATAATTTTTTCCGGCATTGGTCGTGTTTTCCACAATTTTATCCGGACTGATTGCAGGAGGAGTCATTACAAAAACAGCATCAGCTCCATCAAATGTTTGCGTTAAAAAATCAACGTTCGTGATAGACCCAATGGCCGGAGTTGCACCCAGAGATTCAATATCCTGTTTTCTGGCATCGCTGCTGCTTACTATGGTAATATTATGCCCGTCGGCAATTAACTGTTGTGCTAATGGTTTAGCTACATTTCCTAGAGATCCTGTGATTATAATTTTCATATGTAAATATTTTTTTATTTCTGGGAACAAAGTTATATTTGTACTTACTTTTATACAAGTACTTACCCTAAAGTATGTAGATATGACAGCGATCAAAGAAAGTTCAACCATTCAGGAGAATAAGAAAACAGTGCAGGATTGTCCTGTAATGTATGTTATGGAAAGAATTGGAGGATTCTGGAAGCCCATTATCCTGTTTAATCTTTCCACAGGAGAAAAAAGATACAGCGAATTGAAAAAAGCAATTCCTGCCGTAACGGAAAAAATGCTTATCCAGCATTTAAAACAGCTTGAAACAGACGGGTTAATTATCAGAACTGCAAAACCTGTAATCCCTCCTCACGTGACCTATAAACTGAGTGAAGCCGGTAATGAACTGGCCCCCGTGATTGATGCCATGGCAGCATGGGCGTTCCAGGATATGGAAAGAAATGATAATAAATGTGCCGAAGGAAACCGGTATATGGTAAATCAGGATCAGAATGCTTTTAGCCAAAATCTGAAAAAATAAAAACAGGCTCTTCAATCCGAAGAGCCTGTTTCTGTTACTATTCTATAGAAGAATTATAAAGACTGAATGTCAATAACGAAACGGTATCTTACATCACTTTTTAGCATTCTTTCATACGCTTCGTTGATTTCCTGCATTTTGATGATTTCAATTTCCGAAACGATATTGTGCTCTCCACAGAAATCCAGTAATTCCTGAGTTTCTGCAATACCACCGATTACCGAACCAGCTACCGATTTTCTTCCCATAATCATAGGAACCGTATTCAAAATAGGTTCTAAACCTCCAAGATATCCTACCAAAACATGAGTTCCATTGATATTTAAAGTAGTCACATACGGATTTACATCATGTACGTAAGGAACTGTATCGATAATCACATCGAATTTTCCTTTTACAGCATCCATTTGTGCATCATCCGTAGAAATTACTACATGATCAGCTCCCAATTGTTTAGCATCCTCAGTTTTTCCCGGAGTTCTGGAGAATAAGGTAACTTCAGCTCCCAGTCCTTTTGCCAGTTTAATAGCCATGTGACCAAGACCTCCCAACCCTACAACCGCCACTTTAGAACCAGGACCTACATTCCAGTGTTTTAAAGGTGACCATGTGGTAATACCTGCACAAAGAAGTGGAGCTACTGCTGCCAGATCAAGATTTTCAGGTACTTTTAAAACGTGGTGAGAATCCACCACTACTTTTTGAGAATATCCACCGAAAGTATGACCTCCCAGATGTTTATCCTTTCCATTGTATGTTCCGGTGAAGCCATTCAGGCAATATTGTTCAAGATCATGCTGACAGCTGTCGCAGTGTCCACAAGAATCTACAATACATCCTACCCCTGCAAGATCTCCAACTTTAAATTTGGAAACTTCATTTCCCACTTTTGTAATTCTTCCTACAATTTCATGTCCCGGAACTACAGGATACAAAGATCCTCCCCAGTCGTTTCTTGCAGTATGAAGATCAGAGTGGCAAACTCCACAATATAGAATTTCAATCTCTACATCTTTTGCGGTGACTTCTCTTCTTTCAATATTCATTTCTTTCAGGTCTGCTGTGGTAGACTCAGCACCATAAGCTTTTACTGTGATTGTACTCATTTTTTATATTTGGTTTATTTAGGGTTATAAATTGCTGTATTCTTCATTCGTTACAGGCTCAAGCCATTCTACAATTCCGTTTTGTGTATTAGGATTAATGGCAATATGGATAAACTCACTGTCCGGAGCAGCTCCATGCCAGTGGATGATATCAGGAGGAATATTAACAATATCTCCAGGATTTAAAACCTGAGCCGGCTTTCCTTTTTCCTGATAATATCCTTTTCCTGAAGTTACGATTAAAATCTGTCCACCTCCATGAGAATGCCAGTTATTTCTGCATCCGGGTTCGAAAATCACATTTCCGATCTGGCAGTTCAGGTTGTCTTCATTGGGTTTCAGAATATGAACCCACGCTGTTCCTCCAGAGAAATAATCCGGAGAGGCTTTTTCTCCTTTCGGAAAAATGTTGGTATTAAAAGTTTCCATAACGGTACAAAAGTCGAAACTTTCAAGTAAATCCAACTTATACAGATTACCGAATTACTTACCAATTTTACAGACCCTATTTCAGTTACAAATGAAAGTGGTAATTTTGAATAGCAATAAAAATATACTTCATGGAAAATCAGGAGGTTGAAATCTATAATACGGTCTCGGAATATAATAAAATGGCGAATCATGAAACCCTACATCCGCTGGTAAGTATCATTGATTTTTCCAAGTCTGATCCTATCTGCCAGTATAGAAGAAAATTTGGGTTTTATACCGTTTTTCTGAAAGATGTTATGTGTGGAGACATGCAATATGGAAAACACAGCTACGATTATCAGGAAGGAACACTGGTTTTTATTGCTCCCGGACAGACCTATGGAATTTATAATAGGGACAGATTTGTTCAGCCTGCAGGTTTTGCCCTGATTTTTCATCCGGATTTAATAAAAGGAACCAATCTAGGGAAGAATATGAAAGATTATTCTTTTTTCTCTTATGATGTACATGAAGCACTTCACCTGTCAGAAAAAGAAAGAGAAGTGGTATTGGATTGCTTTAAAAATATTAAACTGGAACTGGAACAGTCTATTGATAAACACAGTAAATCTTTAATTGTTAATAACATCGAACTGTTCCTGAATTACTGCATGCGTTTTTATGACCGCCAGTTCATTACAAGAGATCATATCAATCAGGGAGTCATCGGGAAATTTGAAAATCTGGTCGATGACTATTTAAAATCTGAAAATCCAAAAAATATAGGTTTCCCAATGGTCAATTATTTTGCAGAAAAACTGAATCTTTCTGCCAATTATTTCGGAGATCTGATCAAAAAAGAATTGGGAATTTCCGCACAGGAATTTATCCACAATAAACTTATTGATATTGCCAAAGAACAGATTCTGGATCAGGCAAAAACAATCAGTGAAATCTCCTATGATCTGGGCTTTAAATATCCACAGCATTTTACAAGGCTATTCAAAACCAAAGTGGGGATTTCTCCAAGTGAATACAAAATCCTGAACTAGTTTTTTTAACACGAATAGCACTAATCTTTTCACAAATAACACTATGATGATTCGTGAATATTTGTGCCCTTATTTGTGGAATTTGTGTTTAGATTTTTTCAACACGAATGACACTAATTTTTTCACTAATAACACTATGATGATTCGTGAATATTTGTGGTCATATTTGTGAAATTTGTGTTTAGATTTTTTCAACACGAATCACACTAATCTTTTCACAAATAGCACTATAATGATTTGTGAATATTTGTGGTCATATTTGTGAAATTTGTGTTTAGATTTTTTTCAACACGAATCACACTAATTTCTTCACGAAGAACACAACAATGATTCGTGAATATTTGTGTTCATATTTGTGGAATTTGTGTTTAAATAATTAAATTTAAAGAGAAAAGTTTTCACAGTTTTAAAGATGACACCAAATCAGCAGCACACTATTATTTTCGAAACCCGTTTCGGAAAAATTTTAGCCTTAAAAGAAAATGGAATTATCAGAGCCAGAAGTATTCGGTATGCCTATTCTGAAAGATTTAAAAAACCTGTTGCTGCAGAAGCCTCCTTATCTTCAATGATTATTTCTCCGGAAAAAACTCCCGTCTGTCCGCAGGCTTTAAGTCCGCTTGTAGAAAAGATGATAGGAGCAACACCTATTGAAAGCTTCGAGCCTGATGAATCTACCCAATACCTTTCCATAACCCGCCCGGAAGTCATTTCTGAAAATGAAAAGCTCCCTGTTGTCGTTTGGATTCACGGAGGTTCCCATGAAATAGGGTGTGGTGATCTGGCCACTGCTGATCCTGCAGAATGGGTGAAAGAGCAGCATATTATCGTGGTTACCGTTTCCTATCGTTTAGGATTATTTGGTTTTTTAGGTGGTGATGAAAAAAGGCCTGCCAATCTTGGATTGCTGGATATCATTGAAGCGTTAAAGTGGATAAAAACCAATATTGCAGATCTTGGAGGTGATGAAAATAATATTACCCTTCTGGGACAGTCTTCAGGAGGTGATGCTATTGCTCATTTAATGATATCAGAAGGAGTGGAAGATTTGTTTCAGCGCTTGATTATCCAGAGTGCTCCATTGGGATTACGTCATAAAAGACAGAAAATGTCGGCAGAATTTCTGAAAAAAACAGAATTTTTGAAAGATGATCCAGATGTTTTAAAAATAATGGATGAATATGGAAAATTTTTGCCCTCTGTCATAAGATACGGATTGAAAGCGGCAATGCCTTTCGGAACTCAATACGGACATTTTCCTTTGTGTAAAGAAGAAGAGTCGGTGGAAATGTGGAAAAAGAATGCTCATAAATTTGATGTTCTGATTGGTTTAAATAATGATGAAACAGCATTTTACCTTAAAACCTCTGAAGCTTTAAACAAATATTTTGGAAAAGGATTTGGTTTAAAAATCATGGACAAAACGGTTGAGAAAACAACAGCATTGATCTATGGAAATCCGGCAAAACAGTTTGCCCAGAATCTGGCGAATGCCGGTGGAAATGTCTATCTTTTCAGAATTCATTCAAAACTGAAAGACAATCATATCGGAGCACCGCATTGCATTGATCTTCCTTTAATTTTCGGGAATGAATCAGCCTGGAAATATTCCGAATTGTTGAAAGATATTCCATGGAGTCGTATTCATGAGAATGGCAAAAAGTTGAGAGGGCTCTGGGCTGAATTTGCCCGCACCGGAAAGATATCCGATACCTCCGAAAGACCGGAAATCCTTGAACTCCGAAAAATGTAACTAGAGATCAAACTTATCTAATCTTAACAAATATCCCAACTGAAGACGTAAACATTCCCCACCTCTGGAGGAGTGGAAAAAATTCAAAGAATTTTTGACGGGGTGGTTCATCATATTCTCAATATTTATCTTTAATAATGAAAATTATATATATACTAAATCAGGTAGTTAGTATTGAATGTTTATTCATAATTGTAATTTTTAATGTATATTTAATAACTAAACCATAAAAAATAACAATTATGAAAACGCACAAAGAAATCAAAGTAAAAAAATTGAACCGTCAGGAATTAAAAAGTTTAAAAGCAGGAGATTTAAATTGGGGCAAAGTGTGCTGTACTTCCACGGAAGATGGACAATGTTGTGAATGGGCTATAGATGTTTGGAATTGCAGATACATTTATTGCTAAATTAAAACTTGCTGATAAAATGATGATCCTTGTCAAGGTTTTAAACCTTGACAAGGGTTTTTGGTATATTAATCTTATTCAGGAATCCAGACACTCACATTTCCCGCCGGAGCAGGAAAATTTCCCCAGCCGTTTTCATCAATCATTACTTTCTCTTTGAATCGTTTCAGAATATCTTTAAATTTTTTCCCAGCGTAAAGTATTCCCACTTCCATAGGCTTATTGTAAGAATCTTTATTGCTTAGAACCACTGCACATCCTGTATGTTCATCATCTCCTGTACGTACCCAGCCAAGACAGTTGGCATCCTCAAAATAATCATGCTGCTCACCGTAAGCATGATCCTTCCTTGATTTTAATAGCTCTTCAATACCATCTACTTTAGGCATAAATATTTCCTGATCATTACCGTCTCTGTCTTTATCCACATAATGAGCGCCATAAAGATCCGGGTAAAATACACAGGGATAGCCATCTTTTCTCAATAAAATAAGAGCATAGGCAATAGGCTTGAACCAAGGTTCCACGGGAGCTTCAAGATCCTGCAACGGTTGTGTGTCATGATTAGCAACCAAACTTACAGAATGCATAGGATCTGCCTGAGTAAGAGTTTCATCAAAAATTCTTCGGAGATCATAAGAATCACCTTCTCTGGAAGCTGTATGAAAGTTATTCTGCAAAGAACTGTCGAAAAGACTCATGCAGCCTTCTGTGACCTCAATATATTTTTGAAGAAGATGGAGATATCCCGGAGCCCAGTATTCTCCTACAGCAAAAATATCTTTTCCGGAATTGGAACGGAGGAGTGTGAGCCATTCTTTATAAAAATCAAAAGAAATATGTTTTAAAGCATCCAGTCTTACTCCATCAAAATCGGTCTGATCAAAATACCATTTTGCCCAGGTGTTGAGTTCTTCCCTTACAAAAGGATTCCGGTGCTCAATGTCATTATACATCAGGTAGTCGTAATTCCCTTTTTCATCATCAATCATTTCCTCCCAATCGTTTCCGTATTCTGACTGGATTTTGAAGATGTGGGAATCCATCCCTTCAGCATAATCTACACCACTGAAACAGGTGAAATTCCATTCAAAATCCGAATATTTTTTTCCTCTTCCCGGAAAGGTAAATTTGGTATAAGATTCTATTTCGATCACATCGGAAATCACCTTTTCCCTGTTTTCCTCATCTACTTTGACCACCTTGAATTTTTCCAGTTCATCACCTCCGGCTTTATGTCCAAGAACAATATCTACAATGATCTGTATATTTTGTTTCTTTAAGGCTTTAATGGCTTTGGTGTAGTCGTTTTTTGTGCCGTATTTGGTAGGAAGAGTTCCTTTTTGATCAAATTCTCCGAGATCGTACAGGTCATAGGCGTCATAGCCGATAGAATAACCGCCATTTGTCCCTTTGTAGGCAGGAGGAAACCATACAGAGGTAATTCCAAGTTTTGCTAAATATCTGGCCTGTTTTTCGGCTTCTTTCCACAATTTTCCGTCTCCTTCAGAATACCAGTGGAAAAACTGGATCATGGTTGGGTTCATAGATTTGCTGATTTGGTTCATACAAGTTAGCAAAAAAATATAACCTATTCATTTTCGAATTCCTCAAACGGGATTTTTAGTTGAACGGAAACTTGTTTTTTTTCTTCCGTATTCAGTTGAGAGAGAGATAATCCGAGCAGGCGCACCGCTTTATCAAAAGGACGAAGTTCCCAAAGTTTTTTCCCGGTGTTATAATACTGTTCCGGTGATGAAAAATAATCTTCCCTTGTGATGCTTCTTGTGAAAAGAGAGAAGTCTTTATATTTTATTTTTAACGTTAAAGTTCTGCCGAGAATATTGTGTTTCTGTAACCTTTGATGAATTTCCTCTGCAAGACTTTCCAGCTTTTCATTGATCTGTTGTTCATCCAGTAGATCTTCAAAAAAAGTTCTTTCCACGGCCACACTTTTCTGAATCCGATGAGGTTTTACTTCAGAAGTATGAATCCCGCGTACCACATTATAATAATGATTGCCAGACTTTCCGAAAAGTTTGATCAGATCTTCAAGCGATCTTTTCTTTAAATCTTTTCCTTTATAGATTCCTAAACTAAACATTTTATTAGCCGTCACTTTTCCTACACCGTAAAATTTTTCCACAGGTAATTCTTCCAGAAAATGCTCCATTTTATCGGGGTGAATGGTTTTCTGGCCGTTGGGTTTATTAATGTCGGAAGCTACTTTAGCTAAAAACTTATTGACGGAAATTCCTGCTGAAGCCGTTAATCCGGTTTGTTCAAAAATTTTCTGACGGATTTCTTTGGCGATCAGATTGGCAGATTCCATTCCTTTTTTATTTTCGGTGACATCCAGATAAGCTTCATCCAGAGACAGAGGTTCTACCAGATCTGTATATTCATAGAAAATTTCCCGGATCTTTTTAGAGATCTCTTTGTATCGGGCAAATCGGGGAGGAACAAAAATAAGATGGGGACATTTTTCTTTGGCTGTTTTACTGGGCATTGCAGAACGGACACCAAATTTTCTGGCTTCATAGCTTGCGGCTGCCACTACGCCACGATGCTGCCCACCTACGGCTATTGGCTTGCCTTTCAACGTAGGATTATCATGCTGCTCCACAGAAGCATAGAATGCATCCATGTCCACATGAATAATTTTACGAAGAGGCAAAGAAAAATCCATATACAAAGATATGGATTCCTTTATTTATAGAAGGAAGCTAGAGGCTGGAAGCTGGAAGTTAATATTACTCGATAAGGAAATTAAAGAACTGCTTACTAAATAATAAAAAACGAAGTAGTAATTAATAACGCGTCAATAACTTCCATCTCCCATCTTCCAGCCTTTTAAACCTTCAATCTCATGGTAAGAAGATGAGGTTCAAAACCTGCTTTTTCATACGCTTTTATGGCAGATTCATTTTGTGCGTACACATCAAGTCTTACCTCGCTGATTCCTCTTGATTTTGACCAGGAAATAAGTTCATCAGTAATCACCTTATTGATTCCCTTTCCCCTGTGCTCCGGCTTTACATACATAAACCCGAGATAGGCATATTCTTTAAACTGATAATACTCTTTTGCTGCTTTCTTAATCAGAGCATATCCTGATGCAATGATTTCATTATTCTCTTCGGCAACAATTACGGTTGCTTCAGGAGATTGTATCAGATGTTTTAAATCATAATAATGGATTTCTCCTTCTATAAGAGTACTGTTGAAAGGTCTTTCTGCAGTTACAACTCCCTGTTCAAATTCTAAAAGGATTTCTAAATCCTGTTCTGTGGCTTCTCTTGTGATCATGGTGATATCTATCTAAAATTTTAAAACTCATTGAAAGTTTTGATTTTCAATGAGTTTTTATAAGTTTTTCGGATTAAAATAAAGGTCAGTTATTTTAAAAGCTTGTCTATGGTTTGCTGAAGTTCAGGGTCTTCAGGAGATATCGCATAATATTTTGCAATTGAAGATTTCTGATCAATTACCATATATCTCGGGATCCAGTTAAGATCTATATAGTTATTAAAATCATTTTTCCAGCCTGTAGAAAACCAATAGTTTTCTTTGTGTTTCATATCAAATCTTTCAAGACTTTTTTCAAACCCTTCTTTTGAACGGTCTAATGACAGAAATACAAAATCAATATTCTTGTTATTTTCTTCTAACTCCTTGGCTTTTGGGAGAGCATTTAGACAGTCTCTACACCATCCGGCCCAGAAATCAATCACTAAAACTTTCCCTTTATGCTGATCCAGAATCTGTTTGATAGTAATGGTTTTTCCATTGTCATCTTCCAGTTTCTGTTGTAAAGCTTCTTTTGAAAATCCTGTTTTCAGGACCGCTGGGACTTTTTGTGAATAGCTTATCCCAAAAATACCCATCATCAATAGTAATATCAACTTTCTCATCTCGTACAATTTCATGGGTACAAATCTAAACAATGAATGGCAATCTGAGATTGATTTCTTTGGAATTAGTAAAAATTTATAATATTGATGGATTCTATTAGGGAGGAGAGTGGGAACGGGTAAACCACCCCGTCAAAAATTCTTTAAATTTTTGCCACCCCTCCAGAGGAGGAGAATATTACGGCTTCAGTTGTAATATTGAGCTATGCTATTTTACTGATAGTTTTTAATCAAGCCTTTGACAACGGCAATTACGTTGGGCATTGCTTTGTTGGCTGCATTCAGAACTTCTTCGTGGGAAACGGCAAAAGCGATGTCCGGTCCGCCAAGATCTGTGATGACAGAAATACAGAAAACATCCATTCCCATATGTCTGGCAACAATGACTTCAGGAACGGTACTCATCCCTACCATATCACCGCCAATGGCTTTGATCATGCCATATTCAGCCGGTGTTTCAAAAGTTGGTCCTTGTAGTGCTACGTAAACTCCCTGATGGATTTTTATTTGGTGATCTGCAGCTGCCTGTTCCGCAGTGGCAATCATTTTTTTGTTGTAGGGCTCGCTCATATCCACAAAACGTGGTCCAAGCTCATCAATATTTTTTCCGCGTAAAGGATGCTCAGGCATCATGTTGATATGATCTTTGAGAATAACGATGTCTGCAACGCTGTAAGCAGGGTTTACCCCACCGCAGGCATTGGAAAGAATAAGGTTTTGAATTCCCAGTAAATGAAAAACTCTTATCGGGAAAGTCACCGTTTCCATAGAATGTCCTTCATAATAATGGAAACGTCCGCTCATCATCAGTACTTTTTTCCCTTCCAGAATTCCGTAAATCAGTTTTCCGGTATGTCCGGCCACTGTAGTTTGTGGAAAATGAGGAATGTCTTTGTACTCTAAAACATGGATCGGTTCTACTTCATTTTGTAATTTCCCAAGTCCGGATCCTAAAACAACTGCAAAATCAGGAGTTTCCTGAATAATATTTTTAATAAAATCTGCAGTCTGTTTAATTTTTTCTAACATAATCTAAGATGATTTGATTGAATTCTTCTTTCTTATCAATAAGTACATTGATAGGCCAGTAGTAAACAATTTCTCTAAGATAGTCAAAAGTTTTCAGACGAACGTAGTCTTTCTCTGTGGTTAATATCAGTTTATATTCTCCTAATTTTTTATACTCGGCAAGGATTTTTTTAATATCATCATCTGTGAAATTATGATGATCTCTGAATTTTAAATGTTTCACCCTTTTTGAGAATTTGGCCAGATGTTCCAGAAGCGGTTTAGGATTGGCAATTCCGGTGATCAGTAAAATATCATAATAATTCAGGTTGTTATCCGGAAGCATTTTATCTTTTCCGTATACATTTTCGTCATAGCCGATGGATGAAAAGAATACTTTCTGTCCGTATGAAGGTCTTATTCTTGAGATATAATACCTTTTGGTTTCTTCAGTAAGTTCATCAGGACATTTGCTGACCATGATGATATTGGCTCTTTTATATCCTGCTCTTGACTCTCTCAGATCTCCGGCAGGAAGAAGGTAATCCTTGAAAAACGGATCATTAAAATCGGTCATCAGAATATTGAATCCGGCTTTGATCGCTCTGTGCTGCATCGCATCATCCAGTACCAGAACTTCAAGATCCATATCATCAATTACTTTTTTAGCACCGGGAACACGTTCTTCGGAAACGGCAATTACGAAACGGTTTTTAAAACGTTCAAAAAGCTGCATCGCTTCGTCACCCACCATTTTGTAGTTGCTTTCGTAATTTGTTACTTCATAGCCTTTGGTAAGCCTTCCGTAACCACGTGAAAGTACTCCTGTTCTGTAATGTTTGGATAAGAATTGAGCAAGATACATCACCATGGGTGACTTCCCGCTTCCGCCCACAGAAAGGTTTCCGACATTGATTATCGGTGTCTTGAATTTTGTCGACTTAAAAACTCCCAGATCATACATTGTGTTCCGGATACCCGTTACCAAATGATAACCGAGGGAAAAAGGATAAAGGTACCATCTTTTCATACGATTGCAAAAATAGGAATTTTCATAAGCATTTGGAGTAATATTCTCAAAGACTTTTCAACAAATATTTCGTTAAATTAAAGTATTTTTGTGGAGTTATTACAATACATTGAGATACTTTATTGAATTTTCTTACAACGGAAAGAATTATTTCGGCTACCAGATACAGCCGGATGCTATTTCTGTACAGGAAGAACTGGAAAAGGCGCTGTCTACCATTTTGCGCGAAGAGATAAAAACTACAGGAGCAGGAAGAACGGATACAGGCGTTCATGCCAAAAAAATATTTGCCCATTTTGATACGGAAAAGGAATTGGATGATCAGCTTGTACGAAGGCTGAACAGTTTTCTGCCCCCCGATATTTCCATTAAAAGAATTTTCCCGGTAAAAGAGGATTTTCACGCCCGTTTTGATGCCACGTACAGAACCTACGAATATTTTATCTCACTGGAAAAAAATCCTTTCACTCAGGAATCTGCATGGCAGCACTGGAAAAGATCTCTTGATATGGATGCGATGAATGAGGCCTGTAAGATTCTTTTTGAATATGAAGATTTCACCAGTTTTGCCAAATTAAAAACCGACAACAAAACGAATATCTGCAAAATCTACAAAGCAGAATGGGAACAGAACGGAACGGAATTGAAATTTACCGTTTCTGCCAACCGTTTTCTCAGAAATATGGTTCGTGCTATTGTTGGAACAATGGTAGAAATAGGAACAGGAAAGCTGAAACCGGAAGATCTTCGGAAAGTAATTGAAGACAAAAACCGCAATGCTGCAGGTACCTCAGCGCCAGGACACGGGCTGTATCTGGTAGATGTAGGGTATGAATTTTAAATAAAAAACTAAAAACAAAATAATAATCATGTTATCAATTTTTATTCTTATCGGTGCCTACCGATATTATGCCCAGCTGGCAGAAAGATTTGGAAAAACAAAATGGCAATACGGTGTTTTAGCTATTGGAATTTATCTGGGAACCCAAATTGTGTTAGGTATGAGTTACGGTGTGTATTTGGGAATAACAGATCCTGAATCCGTAGATAATGTAAATTATACAGGATTTTCCGGAGTGAATATTATAGGCTGGCTCATCTCTATTGTTGCCGTTTGGGGAGTTTATAAACTCCTTGAAAATAAGTTTATAAAAGAAAGACCGGCAAAAACCATCGAAATTGAAGAAATAGGGAAGACTATTGATCAGTAACATTTCTCTTTTTAGTATCAGAAATTAAGATTATTTTTAAATAATGTAAAGGATACTAAAAAAATGACCATGACTGAAATTGAAAAACTAGCCTTCGCATTACATCATTTTGCCGGACTTTCAGAAGAAGATTTCAGATTGTCTGAACAATTTTGGCTTCCTAAGGAATATAAAAAAGGAGATTTTTATAATCTTCAGGGAAATGTCTGCTCTTATTTGGGGTTTATTGTTGAGGGTGTTTTCCGCTCTTATGTCATTAATGAAGATACCGGAGAAGAGAAGAATGTTTTTCTGTATTCTGCCAATGGCTTTGTAGTTCCTTTTAAGAGTTTTCTCAATCAGATTCCGTGTGATTATTTTACACAGGCTCTTACGGATGCTTCCATTATTTTTATCCGGCATACCGATTTACTTTCGCTTTATCAGCAGTCGCACCAATGGGAAAAATTTGGGCGGCTTATGGCGCAGGCAGCATTTAATATCACCATGACAAGGGTAGAAGGGTTTTTATTAAAGTCTCCGGAAGAGCGCTATCTGGATCTGATGAAAGAACATCCGGATATTTTCAGCAATGTTCCGTTGTATCATATTTCTTCTTATCTGGGTATTCAGGGACCTTCTCTGAGTAGGATAAGGAAAAGAATTTCAGGGAAATAGTACGATTTTAACCTGAGTTAAAGTTTTCGTCATTTTATCTGCGGAAATTTGTTTCATCAATTTAACAATACAAAAAAGTAAAAATTATGAAAACAAAAACAATCGTATTAATTCATGGGTTATTTGTGAATAATACAAGCTGGAAAGAATGGAAAACTTATTTTGAAGCTCAGGGATATACTGTACATACTCCTTCCAATCCAGGTCATGAAGGAAATCCTGTTCATTTAAAAAATAATATTCCGGGAGAACTTCGCCATGTGGGATTTGATGATACGGTGAATAATCTTGTAAAGCTGATAGACAGTCTTCCTGAAAAACCTATTGTTATCGGCCATTCTTTTGGAGGACTTATGGTTCAGAAACTGATTGATATGGGAAAAGCGGCAGCTGGAGTAAGTATTGACGGAGCCCCTCCAAAAAATGTGATGGCTCCTTTTTCTACCATTAAAATCGTTTGGCCGGTGGTGAACTTTTTCAAAGGAAACAGTCCGTATATGGGAACAAAAGAATGGTATCACAAGGCTTTTTTCAATAATTATTCAAAAGAAGAAAGTGATAAACTGTACGAAACAGTAGCTGTTCCTGAAAGCCGAAAACTAGCCAAAGATCCTTTGTTCAAAGCTTCTGCAAAATTAGATTTAAAGAAACCACACCAGCCACTGCTGTTCATTGCAGGTTCTAATGATCATATTTTTCCGGCAGCATTTTCAAAGAAAATAGCGGGAGCTTATCAAGATACTGGCAGTATTGTCGATTTTAAAGAGTTTGCAGGGAGAAGTCATTTCATCTGTGGTGAAAAAAACTGGGAAGAAGTAGCGGAATATATACTTGGCTGGATACAAAAGAATGCTTAATATATTCATATTGTAAATAGTAGGTATCTGATATTTTCTATGACGATTTGCAAAAGTTGTAAAGGCAGTCCGGTTATAATGTCTTATTTTTGCATAGAATTTTATTTTAATTCTTTCTTTCGATTCGTACAATGAAAAAACAAGATACCTGGGGAATTATAAAAAGGCTGTTCTTTATCGGAATGAAATTTCGTTCTTGGTTCATCCTTACCCTTATCATTTCCATATTCCTTTCCATCGTTTCTACTTACAGGCCTTATCTTACCATGCAGGTGGTGGATAATGACATTACAAAGCTGCATGATAAAGCTTTGATGATGAAACACATCTACATCCTTGTGGGATTGGTGTTTGCTGAAACTATATTAAACTTTTTCTTAGTTTATTTTTCAAATTTCATCTCCCAGAATGTGATCAGGGATATCAGGGAGCGTTTATATGCTAAACTGATTTATTTCAAAACTTCATTTTTTGATAAAACGCCTATCGGGCAGTTGGTGACACGTGCCGTAGGAGATGTGGAAACCATTGCTACAGTATATACAGATGGCTTCCTGATGGTATTCGGAGATATTCTGAGAATTCTGTTTGTGCTGGTGATGATGTTCAGTACCAATGTTCACCTGAGTTATATTACGCTGGCTATTTTACCTTTAATGGTGGTAATTACAAGATTTTTCCAGAAAAGGCTGAAAAAAGCTTTCGGAGATGAAAGAAACTGGACGGCCAATCAAAACTCTTTTGTTCAGGAAAGACTGGCAGGAATGTCAATCATTCAGGTCTTCAACAGACAGGAATCTGAGTTCAAGAAATTCGATGATATCAATATTACGCTGAAAGGAGCATTGCTGAGAACTGTATTTATTTTCTCATTGTTCTTTCCTGTAGTAGAACTTATTTCTTCACTATTCATCGGTTTTATCCTTTTCTATGGAGGATATATTACGATCAGTGCCGGAGTGGTAATTGCCTTTATCCAGTATATTTCAATGCTGATCCGTCCTTTAAGACAGATTGCTGACCGTTTCAACAATATCCAGCGAGGAATTGTAGGTGCAGAAAGAGTATTGGGATTGATGGATGAAGAAAACTCAATGCCGAATAACGGAACAGTAAAGAAAGATCATTTTGCCGGAAAAATTGAATTCCAGAAAGTACACTTTGCGTATGATGAAAAGCAGGAAGTGCTGAAAGGCATTGATTTCAAAGTAAACCCGGGAGAAACCGTAGCGATTGTAGGAGCAACAGGTGCCGGAAAATCTACCATTATCAGTCTGATTACAAGATTATACGATATCAATTCAGGAAATATTCTGATTGATGATGTGGATTTAAAAGATTATGAGCTTTATAATCTCAGAAGTCATATCGGAGTGGTATTGCAGGATGTATTCCTTTTCCACGGAAGTATTTTTGAAAATCTTGCTTTTGGAGACGACAGCATCACCTTGGAGAAGATAAAAGCAGGAGCCAGAGAAATTGAAGTGGACGAATTCATCCAGCAGCTTCCTGGCGGATATGATTATGTAGTGAGCGAAAGAGGTTCATCCATTTCTTTAGGACAGAGACAATTGTTGTCTTTCCTGAGAGCTTATTTATCAGATCCGAAAATTTTAATTCTGGATGAAGCTACGTCTTCCATTGATCATGAAAGTGAAAAGCTGATTCAGAGAGCAACGGAAAAAATTACTAAAAACAGAACTTCCATTATTATTGCCCACAGACTTTCTACCATTGAAAAAGCTGATAAGATTATTGTGATGGAGCATGGTAAAATCGTAGAAGAAGGAAAACATCTTGATCTTTTGGATAAAAACGGATATTATGCCACGCTTTACAAAGCCCAGCTTCGCCATGAAGTGGAAATGGAAGAAGAAAAAGAATCATAATCCATAAGGAATGATAATAAACAAAAAAGAGAGTCAGTAACGACTCTCTTTTTTTATAAAGAAGTTTTAACCATTTACATTGATTATTTTAACCACAAAAGTCACAAAAGTTTTAAGCACTTGATTTTTTTAGAAACAAGCTTTATATATAATAAGTAGACCTAAGTGTTGTGAAAATCTTTGATTTTCAATTTGTGTGAGCTTTTTTGCAGCATCATTTTGAACTTACTTAAGTGGTAACATATTTTAAAATAAAAGCTTTTGTGACTTTTGTGGTTTTGTAAAGTTTTTGTTGTTTTTATGAATGAGTTTTAGAATTTTAATTTCTTCGTAATTACTTTTCCGTCTTCCAGTATTACTGTAGCGGTGATGATTATATTTTTCTGGTCAACCGGATATTTGAATTCTGAAGATTTAATATCATTTTTTCTCATCAGTAATCTTCCTGAAGCCTCATAAATATGTACCGAGGAAATTTTCACATTACTTCTTACAGATACTGAATTTTCATCTTTAAAAATAACAGGTGCATTTTTCAATCCTGCATTTTCTATAGCTAATACATTCTGAGGTTCAATGATGACAGAATAATCTTCTACCTGTCCGTACTTTGGAGTATAACATGCTGTCACCGCTGTTCCGTTGTACTCTCCAATTACTCTCATTCTTAAAGGAGTATTGGTTATTGCGCTCGCAGGAGGAGTTACCTGTGCTGTAGCCAATGAACCATTGCTTATTCCACTTTGATTAAGAACCAGTTCTGTAGATTCATCGAATTGACCATCATTATTATAATCAATATATGCTTTGACAATGTGAGGGTTGTTTGTTCCAGGAGCTACAGTAAGTGTGGTGGCGGCATTTTGGGGAATGTTGGTTTTTGAAATCCCCAAACAGTAAGTACCCGTAAAATTTTCATAAAAATTATTGGTTGCCTGCTTATAATTAGTTGAATAATTACTAATACTTCCAAACTTTACCAAAGTAATTCCTACATTGTACGTACCCGGATTGGTAATGGTTGCGGGAGTACATGCATTGGTTAATGTCACACTGTTATTAATTGTAGTTGGAGATGCAACTGGTGAGTTGATCAGCTGTTGTCTGTACTGTAAAAGCTGTGCTGTCGCTCTGTTGGTCTGTCCTTGTGTAAATAAATCTCTGAAGCAGTAGGTATAGGCCATCACATTTCTTTCACCACCATTGTATAATTGATTGGTACATGGATTGGTCTGTCCGGTTTGACATGTGTGAGGAACTGAGGAATGATAAAGACTTTTCATAGGCTCTGTATCACAAACAAGATCTCCTTCTAAAGTACAGTCATTGTTTACCGGGCAGTCTCCTGTAGTTTCATTGTATCCCTCATGTGTATGTCTGAGTCCCAAAGCGTGTCCGAATTCATGCCCTAAAGTCTGAACATTAACAGCGGATGCACTTGCTGCCATAAAAGCATAATCTTTGCTTCCTCCGGGATAATAAGCGAAGCCATTCAGTCCTCCGGAGCTGGATGTTAGTTTTTTAACAACATAGATATTGTAATATTTAGAAGTGTCCCACATTCCCATTGCAGTAATCTCAGAAGCAGTTACGGCATTGGTTGTATTGTCATTATTTACGCCGCCACTTACATATTTGGGAAGACCGGAAGCATTGATTCTGTTGATACCATTAGTCGTATTACAGTTAGGATCCTTGGTTGCAAAAACAAATTTGACAGGCAGTATTGCACTTGTTCCTGACATTCCGCTGGTGGAACTTCCTGCAAAAACACCATTGGTATAGTTGACCCATGCGATGATATCTGCATCTGATTTATTATTGGCCGTTCCTATAGCACTTCCGTCTCCTACAACGTGTACAACAATGGGAATCTCGTATACCTGATTATTGAGCTTAGACGTGAATTTGCCACTTTTGATCATTTTTGATAATTCCAGGTTGAAAGCATCTTCCTGAGCTTTTTCTTCCGGATACCTTTCATAATGTTTTTTCATTAATTCATCGGTTCCGCATTCCTGGAATTCTAAATGTTGTGAATAAAAATTTGAGCAGAATGTACCTGAAATAAGAAGAAATAATAATTTTTTCATTGTATTTTTTATTTAAATGGTTGGAAATCTAAAAGTAAATAAAAAATACATACAATTCATTACAACTTTTTAAAACTGCAGAATACAAAATTTTGAACCGTTTCAAAAGGAGT
The DNA here is from genome assembly GCF_047345655.1 of Chryseobacterium sp. T20. Classification (NCBI taxonomy): domain Bacteria; kingdom Pseudomonadati; phylum Bacteroidota; class Flavobacteriia; order Flavobacteriales; family Weeksellaceae; genus Chryseobacterium; species Chryseobacterium sp. T20. Next base: position 128,222 of record NZ_JBLFDU010000012.1, on the reverse strand, counting down.
GGTGTGATCTTCAGTAATACACTGTACTTTTTTAAAGCTTTTTTCAAATTTTTCTGATAATGATTCCTCGTCATACTGCTGAATATCCAATCCACTGCATTTCGTAGGACCGTTTTTCGAAAAAGTTCCGACAATCATAAAGCTGTTCACATTCTTTTCTGCGATATCGATGTATTTTGAGACCTGCTCCGAAGTTGTAAGGAAATGAAAAGCAGCTCTGTCATGCCAGATGTCATAGGTTTCTGTAGGTTCGAAGGTCGTAATATCTGTGACAATCCATTTTACTTTACCGGCTGCATCTCCGAGTCTTTCCTGTGCCTTTTCCAGAGATTTGGCAGAAATATCAAGTACTGTAATATTTTCATATCCTTCTTCAAGAAGAAAATCAACAAGATTGCTGTCTCCACCACCAATATCAATGATGCTGGCATCTTTTCCCAATCCTGAAGAAAGGATAAAGTCAAGCGAGGTCTGTGGTTTTTTCTGGGTCCAGCTTACCTGATCAGGATTTTTGGTTTCATATACATTTTCCCAGTGGTTTTTGTTGTCAGAAGAAATCATGATTCTTTTAATTGATTATTGATCTCCTCAAATTTATTAATTAATTCGTTAAGTTTTCCCTGTTGTTTCTTTATGGTTCGTGGTCTCAGGTAAAACCAGTTGAAAGCGATCCATGTACATGTTATAGCATACGTTAGAATACCAAAACCTAAGGCCATCCTCGATGTGTATTCATACATATACAAACAAATTCCCAGAAAGAGCATCATAAAATACAGATTGAGTATCGTTGTCTCCATCAATTTCTGTTTGCTTTTGACCATGTATAAACTTTGAAGATATTCACTGTTCGATTGGGTCTGATCAATCTTATAAAATACCATAAACATTTTATTATAGGCCAGAAGAAAGATTACCATAGCCAGAATAACAAGTACAATTCCAATTTTTGTAGTGATCATCTGAGGCTGGTAAATGTACCAGATAAAAGCAATTAATATGGAGGTGGTGATTAAAGCCACATTCGCGAGAATCAGCTTGCGAAGATTCTGGTTTCTGAATTTTTTCAGTTTTCCGAGAAGTTCTTCCAGATTGGGTTTGTTGGAAGTCTGCTGCTTCCAGATATTTTTGAAATCGATATTAGTATCCATTGTCTTTAAACTTTTGTGTTAGTTTTTCTTTTATCCTGTGAATCTTTACCCTGATATTAGACTCTGAAAGTCCTACGATATGGGCTATTTCAGCCTGTTTTATCTCTTCCAGTTCCAATGAAATAATAATTCTGTCTGTTTCATGCAGCTCTGAAATAAACTGATAGAGCATTTGAATCTGAGGTTCCATAGATTCCTGTTTTTTTTCTTCCAGGTTGATGGGTAAATCTGTTTTGGTAAATTTCTTTTCCTTTTCAATCTGTCGGAGACAGTTGTTAGAAGCGATTCTGAAAATCCATGTTCCTACGCTGGATTCATTCCTGAATTTCGGGAGCTGCTGCCAGACAATAATAAATGTCTCCTGAGCAAGATCCTGAGCGAGTTCAGTATCATTCACATATCCCATGCATAAACGGAATATCCTTTGCCAGTAGAGTTCGTATATCTCTTCAAAAGCCATTATTTCGCAGATAAAAATTGAGTAAGCTGGTTAAAATACCAATCTTTATCATCGTACATAATGAAATGTAATCCTTTTGAAGCATACTGCATATTGGCATTCTTTAAATTTTTGTACTGTCCTTCAATAGTGGGTTTAAGGTTTACAAAAAAGGATTCCAGAAGAATAAGGGAAGGGCATTGGATGTTTTTTATTTTTTCTCTGAGATCGGTATTATAAAAATCACAGTACATTTTGGCAAATGTTTTTCGGTCAGATTTCATGCTCCAATTGATCACGGTTTCCTGCATCGAAGTATCTGCTAAGAGACGTGGCATAGCCTGAGCCTGCATTTTTCGGAACTGCTCATCATTCATTGCTGTTAACTGAGTAATAGTAGCTGAGCAGTCATTGTTTTCTTTAGACGTAAAATTAGGATCAGATAAGGCTGCCAGACAGGGAAGTGTGTCTACAATGATGATTTTACCTACAAGTTCAGGATAGTCGGCTGCGATAGCCAGAGCAAGGCCACCTCCCATACTGTGGCCGATAAGAATAGGTTTGTCAATTTTATTATTTTTGATGTAAGCCGCTATTTCTTTTTCCCAGTCTTTAAAGCTGGCATCTGCCTGTGGTTTTGCTCCTGCAAATCCAGCCATTGTTAAAGTATAACAGGTGAAATCTTTTTCAAACTTTGCCGTGGTTTCGTTCCATACATCTCCTGAAGAAGCAAATCCCGGAATGAAAATTAACGATTGATTTCCTTTTCCTGTTTTCTTTACTTCAAACGGATAAGTTGTTTGTTGGCCGAATATATTGCATACCGCTAAAAAGAATAACATGATGATTAAAAGGAATGTGAATTTTTTCATGATTTCTAAAGTTTTAAAGTTTATTTGTCTTTTAGAGACGAACCTTTAAAAAATGTTACACAAGATTTAATCTTTTTTTGAAAAAAAATATTTCTCCTCCTTCCAAACCCTTTTGTTTAGGGTAAAATCATATGAAATTTATTTTTATAAAAATTGATAACGGTCATTTCTGAATAGTAAAAAGGTGATGAAATAATGAATAAAATATCAGAAAATTATTAATCTAATATCTTTCCATAGAATCTGCTGATGTCAAAATAAAAACCCGGAACTTTGTATTTATCCTTTTCAAATTCCTGGTAATCACATTTCCCTTTCAGACTTTGTGATTTTGTTTCCATTTGAAACCTGTTCAAAAGAACATATTCATCTGTTACAGAAACAACGTGAAAGCCTGTTTCACAGGTTAGTCCATCACCCGAGGTAAGAATGGCATTTAATAATCCGTGGAAATTTCCTGCAATTTTTTCAGCAGTGGTGTCATCATTATTCAAATGATATAAATAAGCGAGATAATTCATGGCCCTAAGATCCAGCGGGTTTTCATCCAATGCACCTAAAAATAACTGGATTCCCTTTGAAAGATCTTTTTGTGAAATACCTTCTCCACGATAATATTTGGCAACTTCTTCTGACTTCTTTCCAATTTTATAAGGTTGATAGTCTTTTTGAAAGGTATATCCGAAGTAAAGATGACGGTATTGATTACTGGTAAGAAGCGTATCGTTCTGCTTTAACCTCTTTAAAAGTTTCGGATAATAGAATTCTGAATTTTTATTCTCAATATTTTTTTGAATTTCCGCATAATCCGGTGCTTTAAATTCCATTTTCTGACCATGCAGGAAAGTAAGCAGTAGTAAAAAGAATAAAGAGAAAAATGCTTTATTATTCATGGTTTGTATAAGGTTGTTACAATTTTTTTTCGAGGTTAAAAATACGAAATATGCATCAATCGAATAATATCGACTTACTATTTGTAAAAAAAATAATAAAATATTATCAAAGTGTTACTTTGTGTCAATAAATTTACTAACTTTATTCGGAATTTGAGATGTTACCCCTAACATTTGAAGGGGTGAATGGAATTTTTAACTAAAAAACTATAAATATTAATGAGCAGTAGTATCCAAGATGAATTTAAAGTCTTCAAAGACGAATTAAGAAAGTTGAATATCGAAGTACAGAAAGTTGTAAAAGTAGGAAACGGTAGTATGGATTTCCACGAGGTTTTCTACAAATCACCGAGGTATGAAGAGGTAAAAAGTATATACGTCCAGCGTCATAATCTGGATAGTATGATTGAAAAATTTAAACAGGCCTATCATTAAAAAATAGAACGAGCGCCGCAGATTTTCTGCGGCGCTCGATTTTTATATTATTTTTTATATTAATCTTTATCCAGTGTAGAGGTTTTCCTGGTGTCTTTCATTCCAACATAAACAACCAGAGAAAAAAGAATACAACCGGTAATGTACCAATAAAAATATTCTTCAGATCCTATCTTTTTAAACCAAAGCGCAATATACTCTGCGGTTCCTCCAAATACAGCTACAGTAATAGCGTAAGGTAAACCTACACCAAGCGCTCTGATTTCGGAAGGGAAAAGTTCTGCTTTTACCACAGCATTAATAGAAGTGTATCCGCTGACAATAATTAACGCTGCCATAATCAGGAAAAATGCAGTCCAAATGGATGTAGTTGTACTCAATGCTGTAAGAAGCGGAACGGTACATAAAGTTCCCAGAATACCAAAACCTAAAAGAAGCGGTCTTCTTCCGATCTTGTCAGATAATCCACCAAAGACAGGCTGAAGACAGGCGAAAATAAATAACGAAATGAAAGAAACTAATGTAGACTCTTCCTTCGTAAGATGTACCGTATTCACGAGAAATTTCTGCATATAAGTTGTATAGGTATAAAATGCAAGGGTTCCTCCTAAAGTCAATCCCACAACGGTTAGCAGAGCTTTTGGATGTTTCAGAAGTTCTTTTACTGTTCCTTTTTTCTTTTCGCTGACTGCTTTTTTATTCTCAAAAGCTTCTGTTTCGTGAAGATTCGCCCGAAGATATAATGCAATAATAGAAAGGAGTGCTCCAATTACAAAAGGAATTCTCCATCCCCATTCTTCCAGCTGAGCTTCAGTGAGTAATAATTTTTGTAAAATAAGCTGAATTCCCAATGCTATAAGCTGCCCGCCAATCAAAGTGACATATTGAAAGCTTGAATAAAATCCTCTTCTGTCTTGTGTCGCCATTTCGCTGAGATAAGTTGCGGAAACTCCATATTCACCGCCCACACTTAATCCCTGAAGTAATCTTGCAAGTAAAAGTAATAACGGTGCTAAAATTCCTATAGATTGATAGGTAGGAGTAAGGGCAATCAATAAAGATCCGAAAGACATCAACAAAACAGAAAGTGTCATTGCTTTTTTTCTTCCGATTTTATCAGCAATACTCCCGAACAGCCATCCGCCGATAGGACGCATAAGAAAACCTACAGCAAATATTCCTGCGGTATTCATCAGTTGTGCATTCAGATCAGAATCCGGGAAAAATGAATGGGAAAAATAAATGGCAAAGGCTGCATACGCATACCAGTCATACCATTCAACAAGATTTCCGATAGATCCGCCTATAATGGCTTTGATTCTTTGAGCTGTGGTGATAGCCGTTGAGTTCATACAATGTTATTTTCCTGAAAAGTTTTTTAATAATGGGATCCAAGATACAAATTTCAGAAAAAAGCAAACCGCTCTGGAAAAGAACGGTTTAATAGTATATAAAAGTGAGTTTTTAAAACCTATATCCAATGGAAAGCCCACTTCTGAAGCCGGCCCAAGGTCCGTCTACTTTTATTCTTGCGCCATTGGCATTGGTTTCTACTGTATATTTTACAAAAGGAATATCCAGGTTTTCAATTTCTTTTTTAAGCTGTGCCTGCATATCCGGTGTAAGTACATAATCTGAAGTCATAGTAAAATCTCCTTTTCCGCTTCCATAGTGTGCTCCTGCGATCCAGAAATCCAATACAAGATTCTGGTTTCTGGTAAGAAAGAACTGTACTCCAACCATCAGACCACCACTGTTTCCTTTGGTATCTCCATGCCCTTTAAGTGGAATTGGATAAGTGACTCCATTCGGGCCGTTGTAATCATAATAAAAATCAAAAGTATTGGAAGTAACACTTGAGTACCGGTAATAGGGTGCAAAATAAAAACCTTTTCCATAGCCTTGTCCAATATAAAACCTTGGTTCTATTGTAAAATTAGTCGCTTTTACTCTTAAATTCTGGAATCTTTTTTCATCTTCATCTTTCAGAAAAGCATTGATAAAAGGTACTTTTCCTTCTGTCATCGTTCCAAAGCCAATGTTCACAGAAAACCATTGGTTGATGGCTCTTTCATAAGACAGATTGATATTTCTGAATGCATAAGCCGTGACATTGGTCTTGATGATATTCATTTTCTCTGCCGGGCTGTTCTGAATTTCCTGAGCTCTCATAAAAGAAAACAGGAAGCATGGAATTAATAGGACTGCTTTTTTCATGACTTTATATTTTGTGATGTAAAAAATACCAGCAAAAAACGGGCTGGATTTAACATAATAATCAAAGTTTTTAAAGAAAACAGATTGATCATTTTCTAATCTGTTTGCTATTACAAATGTAACAAACATTGAGAATTGATTGTTCTAATTGTATAATTCATCTTCAGACATGAAAAAAACTATATATACCATTTTCTTTCTTTGTGGCGTCTTTATGTTTTCACAGGAGAAGAAAAATGATACAGTGGATGCAGTGGCTACCCAAGAAATTCAGGAGGTTATTTTGAAATCTCAGCGTAAAAAACAGTTTGCAGACAAAGCAGTTTATACCTTTGATAGGGAGGCTCTGGAGAAAGCACGATACGCAAAAGATTTACTTCGTACTCTTCCAGAATTACAATTGGATCCGGTGGCCAATACCATTACCAGTACGAAGGGAGGAACTACGTTATTTCTTATCAACGGGATTGAAGCTACCGATATGCAGATCCGAAGTATTGCACCCAGTGAGGTTGTAAAGGTAGAGTATTATGATATTCCACCTGCAAGATGGGCAACAAGAGCAGATACGGTAGTGAATATTCTGACAAGGTCTACAGAAACGGGATATGTTTTTGGGGCTGATGTTTCCGCAGCTTTGAATACAGGATTTGTGAATGGTTCTGCCTACGCAGACTATACAAAAGGAAAGAATAATTTCGGACTGGAATATTCCCTGAATCTCAGAGATTATAATGACAGAAGGGTTAATAGTATCTATGACTATGAGCTGAACGGGAAGCATTACCGGTCTGATGAAAATAGAAAAGATCATTTCGGATATACTTTCCAGAATATTGCGTTACGATATACCAGACTTGTTCCTGATGATTACGCTTTTCAGGCTAAACTGAATATGGATATTTTCAGCAGGTTTTCAAAAGGAGTAGGGCAGAGTATTTTTACTGAGGATAATCTGAATGAAGAGCACAATATGTTCAAAAATAATGGTTCAGATTATGTGATCCCAAAGTTGGATCTTTATTATTCTAAAAAGATTGGGGAAAAAGATGAGTTGAGCATTAATGTTGTAGGTTCTCATTATACTACCAATACTACAGAAACGGCCAAAGAATGGATTGTAGGTTCAGGATTATCGGTATATGATAATGATATGGTATTGAAAGCAAAGCAGACGAGTCTGGTGGGAGAACTGGCGCATATCCATGATTTTACAGCAGGAAAGCTTTCATCCGGATACCGTATTTCAAGGTCTTCTATTTCCAATGATCTGAATAATCTTGCCGGATATTCTCAGTACAGTGTCAATTATCTGGAACAGTATTTATACACTGAATTTGCAGGGAAAATGGATAAATTCAGTTATCGTATTGGAGCTGGCCTTACCAATATTCACAACAAAAGTGCAGAGAATGTTTTTGATGAATGGACTTTTACTCCAAAAATTATCCTGGCTTATCAGGTTAAAAATAATCAGAATCTTCGCTTTACAGCAAGCTATAATCCGGTAAGTCCCTGGAGTAACGCTTTAAGTAGTAATGTGGTGCAATTGGCTCCTAATATTGTTCAACGGGGAAATCCTTTTTTAAAATCCCAACAGGTCTTTTCTAATAATCTGACCTATTCTTTTAATAATAAATATTTTGATTTCAATGCAGGTTTATTTTACCGATATACCAACAGAGTGATCAATCAGTACTACGTTCAGGATGAGGTATTGAATGGATATGCACTGACTTATGAAAATGGAAAAAATGCTCAGAGATATGGAGCTCAGTTAACAGGATCCTATAAGCCTTTTGGGAATAGTCTTCTTGTTATCAAAGCTGTGATTACACCCACTTCTGAAACGGTAAGAACAAGTAAAGGTGCTTTGATAAAAAATAATTATTTAGGAAATTACTTCTCACTTTCTTCAGAATATAAATCTTTTTCCGTTCAGTATCAGTTTAATATTCCGGTGTATAGTCTCAATGGAGCATTCCTTAATACGAATGAAAATCAGAATAATATTTTTGTGAGCTATAAGCATAAAAACTGGACATTTTCCACAGGAATGTACTGGATAGGAATGCCTTCAGAATACAAAACGAAAAGTTTACCGGAAAGTCTGGTAGATTATAAAATTCATACACAGATTATGAACAATAAATCGATGTTTGTATTAGGGCTGAGTTATGATTTCTCGAAAGGAAAAAAGACAGAAATTCAGCGAAAGCTTAATAACGAAACAGCTCCTGCAGCTACTTTTTAAGAGTTGGTTTTAGGTGGAAAGAGGGAAGTTGGAGGATGGGAGTTTATATTGTGCAGATGATCATTTAAGATTTTATTTATTAAAAAATAGCATAAATTAAACTCTATTTATTCTTAGACTAAAATAGCTTCCAACCTCCATCCTCCTGCTTCCTTACAAAAAAATCCCGCTCATTGGAGCGGGGATTTTTTTATTATTTCTTGATGAATTTTGTATTCTTTGTTTCTGCAGCATTTTTTCCACTGATTTCAATGAAATAAGATGCTGGTGGAAGATCTGAGATCTGTATGTTTCCGGATTTTACATCTGAAGTTTTAACCAGTTTACCATCCAGACTGTAAATATTTGCTTTGGAATAATTATCCGTATTTCCTTTGAAACCGATAAAATCCTGAGCAGGGTTTGGATAAACCACTAAGTTTTCTTTTTTTACGGCATTGTTTACGGCCAGGAATGTTTCACTTAATGCAAATGTAGTTTTTACATTCTGGTTGATGCTCAACAGTGGAATGCTGATGTTTCCGCTTGTAGAATTAAGCAGTGCATATCTGTGAGAAGCATCGTAATAAGAATAGGCTGTATTGACTATTGCTCCGATAGGGTTAGAATAAGTAACATCTAGTGATGAATATAGATTAAGATTCTGTGTGAATTTTACTCTAAGAACATTACTGTATGTTTGATTACCTATAATTAAAGTTCCGTATGCATCAGCAATGGCAGTCATTGTACCACTAAACAGTCCGCTGGCAGAAGATGAGGAGAAAGTACCTTTGGCAGTATCGTTTTGAGCCGGTCCGTAAGTTGTTGGATAATTAATGTGAGTACCGTTGTCCACACTAAAGTTTAAAGTTGCCTGTGGATTTACCATTCCTGTGATTTCCAGTTTAGTAGAAGACGCTTTATAGTAAACTATTGTTGCGCCATCTGCCATTTTAAGAGTAGAACCCGGGAAAGTTGCTATTTCAGTGGCAGTAGGAGTTGAATAGGTTGTTTGTGATGCTGCTCCCATCGTAAGACCTCCATTTGAAAATGTTGCGTTTGGCCCTGTCGCAGAATTGTTTACGGTACCAGCTGTATTATTATAATTGATAACGTTTCCTGAAATAGGGTCATTAGCTGTTTTTGTAAGCGTGATCTGCGCAGAAAACATCGCAGATGCTCCTAATAAAAGGAGTAAAGATTTTTTCATAGTCAAAATTTTTTGTTAAAAATAAATAAAAAATGGTATTCATTTATCAAATTAATGAGTTTTTAGTTAAATTTTTAACAAAAACGCCTGTTGATCGGATCAACAGGCGGTCTGTGCGTTAAAAATGTTAATGTTTAATTGCTTATTACCATTTTACGGTATGCATAAATATCTTCGATGGTCACGACACTCATCCCTTTTTTGATGGCAAAATCAACAATCTCCGGAAGTCTTGCCATAGAACCGTCTTCATTCGTCAGTTCACAAAGTACAGCATCGTCACCCAGGTTGGCCATTTTTACAAGGTCTACGCTGCCTTCAGTATGGCCACGTCTTTCAAATACTCCACCTTCTCTTGCAATCAGTGGGAAAACATGTCCAGGGCTTGCAATATGCTCTGCCTGCGCACCTGATGCTACAGCTGTTCTGATGGTTGTTACACGGTCTTTTGCTGAAACACCTGATTCTACACCCTCTCTGGCTTCAATAGAAATGGTAAATGCAGTCTGATTTTTTGAATTGTTGTTTTCCACCATCGGACGAAGGTTGAGGTGTCGGCTTTTTTCCTCAGAAATACACAAGCATACGATACCGCTGCATTCGCGGATCAGAAGTGCCATGTCCTGTTCTGTAATCGTGGAAGCGGGAAAGATGATATCGCCTTCGTTTTCGCGATTTTCGTCATCTACTAAAAGAATACCTTTTCCCTTTTGTAATGTCTGAAGTGCTTTTTCTACACGTTCTCTGGAGGTAGCTCCGAATTGTTCTAATAATTTTTCCATGTTATTTTACTTTTAAAAGTTAAAATACTCTTCGGTACATGGAAATGAAATACAACGCAACAAGAAAATCCATAAGGAATCTTATTGGTCATCTCATTTTCTTCTCCCATCCAGACTTTAACTGTCGGTTCCGGAATTTCACCAGATCAGTCCCTTCATAAGAAAGGAGTCGCGGACTGTAACCGCCGGTAGGGAATTTCACCCTGCCCCGAAGAAAACTTATACTAAGTTTTGCTGTATGTTGTAATTTAAATTTTTATTTCATTGAATCGTATTTTTAACGCACAGACTGCTAATTTCGGGAAGTTTTTTGAAATGGAGAAGCGTTTTTTATCATATTTAAAGAATGATTCCTTTTGAATTGATATCTTTAGGTTGTTCTTAGTATTTTTTCCATTTTCTTTCCCTTTGCCAATTCATCGATCAGCTTATCCAGATAACGGATATTTCTCATCAGTTCATCTTCAATTTCTTCCACACGATATCCGCAGATGACACCTTTTATCAATGAAACATTGGGGTTGATCTGAGGAGCCTGCTCAAAGAACGTTTTAAAATCAGTTTTATCTTCTAGTATTTCCTGTAATGCTTTTTCATTATATCCGGTAAGCCAAAATATAATCTCATGAACTTCTTCTTTGGTACGTCCTTTTTTTTCAGCTTTTTGAATGTAATGTGGGTAAACACTGGAGAATGCTGTCGCGAAAATTCTGGTATTCTGCATCTTTAAATATCAGATTAGTTTTTTGATAACTCCATCAAGAATAGTATTGAATTCAGTAGGCTTTTCCAGCATAGGATAATGTCCAACACCTTCAATGGTAACATAATCATAGTCTTTTAAATATTTTCGGTTAGCTTCAATATCAGTAGGAGAAGCATCTGAGTTGATAGCTATAACGGGTACTTGAATCTGTTTTGCAAAAGCCTTGAAGTCTGTTTTATATAAAGGCCAGAGTGCATTGATTGCCAATTCAGGTTTGTGCTGAAGAAATTCATGCTGTACCCTTTCTTTTACTGCAAGAGGTGTTCCTTCAGCGAATAAAAATTGAGGTAAAATGTTTTCTACAGTGTATTTGAAATCCTTTCCATATTGAGAAAGCGCTTCTTCAGCCTGTTCTTCGGTAAAGGACTCGTCCAGGTTTTTCAATGTATCAATCAGAATTATTGCTTTGACTTTTGAGATTTTCAATGAAGCTTCCAGAACATAAGCTCCGGACATAGAATGTCCTACAAGAATTATTTCATTTGAATCGATAGCATCAGCCACGGATTTAATGTCGTCTGCATATTTCGCACTCGTCCATTCCTGTCTGGAAGCATCAGATTTTCCATGTCCTGCAAGATCTATTTGTACAATATGATATTGGCTGCTGAAATATTTTTGCTGGTCTGCCCACCATTCAACATTCCCAAGCCATCCGTGGATGAAAAGCAAGGTGGTATTTCCGCTTCCGGATTCTTGATAATGAATTTTCTGACCGTCTGATGATACTGTGTATTTTTCCATATAAAATGAGAGTTTTGATGTATTTTATTTTAAGATTGTAATTTACGAAAAGACCTTTAAAAATAATGATCTGTATTTACTGCGGACTTGATGAATGAAAAAACACTACATTGCTGCAGTGTTTATCTTTTTATTTTTTCTCTTTTGATCGGAGGTTTACTAAAATAATAACATAAGGGGTTCCCAAAAGATCTTTTACTTCACATTTGAAAAAGATGAGGTCTTTTAAAAACTGCTGGTGAGAAACTTCAATCCGATATTCTATTCCTGTGGGCATTGCTTTTGTCGCAAAGCCTTCCAGATTATCTACTTCATAAGCCTTTTCATTTCCCATAAAATGGAAAATTTCCCTTAAAATACAATTCATACTAAAAACAGAAGGAACGATGGGATAGTTTTCAAAATGTCCCTTGCATTGGTTAGGGGTAAAAGGTTCCAGGAGAATACTGAACTGGCAGTCACTTTCGAGGGTAATTTTACCTTTGGGAAGCGCTTCATCATAATATTCTACCGGGGTGTCATTATAATAATCTTTGTAAAAAAGTTTGAATGTATCTTTTGCGATGATATGATAATCAAGTTCAAAAGAGTAAAGTGGTTCTCCGGAATGATGATCTCTTACCATAAGAGAAGATTTACCTTTTCTTTTCGATTCTAAATAGCTTTCACCAACAATGAAAACCGAATCATATTTTTTATAAGAAAGCTGTCTTATTCTCACTTTTTCACCCATAAAATAAATCCGTTCTTTAGATGTATGGGTGAGTAGTCTGTACAAATTGCAGCTTCCCAAAGAAGACAGAATTTTTATGAGTTTCGAAAAGTTCTCATGGCTGAAATCACAGTTATAAATTTTAGTTTCTATGCTGTTGCCATTGAAAATTGTATTTTCTGGAATAGAAATGTAAGGTTGTGTTTCCCCAAGGTAAGGGATGATGTTTTCCATGATGTCTGTTGTTGTCATTTGAATGAGGGTATTGGGTTATTAAATTTGTTTTCATTTGTGGATAACTTTTCATCATTCTATGGAATCATATTTTTTTGAATATCTGCGAATTTGTGCTTGTTGAAATTTCAATGTTCATTTGAGATTCTAACTGAAATTTATAGCCATATATATGTTATTTTAGTTAATGTGTTTTTAATTTGTTGATATCATTAAAGTTATATTTATTAATTCTTTAGTTGGTGATTTGTTTTTAATGCAATTTATAAAAAAATATTCATAATAGATTATGAATAAATGTTCATTATATAGAATTTAAAACAATTGCAGGAGTAGGGTTATGGTAAAAAAAATGTGGATAACTTATCCACAAAAATTATCCACCTGATTTTCTATTGTGGAAATATCACGAAAAATAATATGTTTTGTAAAATATTGAAAAGCAATTAATTGGTGGATTGTTTTGACAAAGTAAAAAACTTATCCATAGTTTATCCACAGGCATACATTGAACATGGAAAAGTTATCCACAACTATTTAAAGATGTGGATAACGGTTAATTTTTAATTTAAATTATTTTAAATCAGTTGTTTAATTGAAGTTAAGTTGATATTGTGAAATTATAACTTAGACTTATCCACAAAATTGTTGACTTTATTGTTTGTCTTTATAAATATTCCAGAAATTAAAATCCGTCATAGGAGCATCCGTGATTCCTATATTTCTTCCCATAGTTACAATTTGTCCTCTGTGATACGTTCCGTGAAGAATAGCATGCTGGATATACTCATATTTGGAAAAATCACACTGAAACCATTGAGATTCTATCTTTACATTTTTTGAAAGATCTTCTTCAGATAAACTTTCCACATAATCTACCAGTTTCTGCGAGTTGTTTTTTATGGCATTGAAAACATCTTCTTTGCTGGTAGTCTCAGTTGTTTTTACAAAATCAAAATCATCTTTTTCAGAAATATGACTCCACCAATATTCCTGAGTTTGCCAGATGTGGTGTAACGTTTTTAAAATTGTCGGAAAACTGGAAATAGTTTCCTGGTTAAGCTGCTCATCAGACTTTGTGGATAACCAGTCGATATATTTATTGACTACCCAATTGTTGTACTGTGCACTTTTGCTGACTAATGTTTTTAAGCTCATATTATTAATGTTTAGTTGTGTGTGTAAAGGTGAATGTTATAAACCAAAATGCCTGTCCTGGTCTGAATTTTCAGGATTGATGAGTGCTTTGTTGCTGTACGTTGCTGCTTCGAAATCATTGATATTGGCTGAAAGAAAAGAAATATCAGGCAGCAATTCTGAAAGCCGGGTACAGATCTGCTTTGAAAGGTTTGCTTTTTGTTCTGTATTGCGCCCCTGCATGATATACCCAAACACATGTAGAAAATTTTTCTTACCTGTGCCTAATTTGTGATACTGATAGGGTTGAAGTCTTATTTTGATGTCATTGGGAGCAAATAGTTCTGTTCCGTTTGCCATTTCGTAAACGGCATCCATTAACTCTTCAGGTGTTCTCTGCTGAAGAATATCCTGCGAACAATCTATTATAAAATGGGGCATAGATTATATTTTGTATTTGATTTTGTGTGAGATAAAAATAATAAAAATAGTAATGGATATTCAAAATAAAAAACCATTCTGAAACAGAATGGTTTGAAAATGTGTATTTTTTACTTTGTGAATACCGATTTTATGGATTTGATTTTTTAATGCTGTATTGTGGTTGTACAGTATTGGTCATGTCAAGAACAATATTATAAATTCCATCTTCATGGATTGGGAAATCATAAGCATCAAAGGCAATACTTTTATTATCGTTATTCAATCCAAGGCTGTATCCCCAGTCATTATTAAACCTGAATTTTAAATTGCCTTTTTTCAATGTATAGTTTTTCAGAAAATAAATATTCGGATTTTTAGGATCTGTCTGTAACGGAATATCTTTTCCATCCCAACCGTTTGGAGTGGCATTTCCAATAATTCCCCAAGTAAGAGTATTGGTATTTCTTTTTGCTGTTTTTACAGTTCCATCCCAGAAATGAATGACCAGAGTATTTATTTTTCCATTTTGATCCGATTGAAACGTACAGGTGAATTTTTCATCCAGCTGAAATGATGTTTTGCTTTTTGGCAACAAGGCATTTCTTGGATAGCTGCCTTCTTTGAAAACAAGTTGTCCATCATTACTGGTGATATAAAAATTTGAATTTTCTATGGAATAAACACCTTCCAGCTTTTTTAAATCTTCCACATTCACTTTTGCAATAGATGGAATGCTATAAGGTTTATTGTACAGTATTTTTTCTACTTGAGGAATAATAAAATCGGAGTGCGAAAGTTCTGAATTGGAAATTAGAATCACACAAATATCATCATCCAGAACTCTGTAATATCTGCTTCTGTAACCAGGTCCGCCACCATCATGACCAATTCTTTTTTTATCAAAATCCGTAGAGATCTGGAAACCTAAGCCATAATGATCTTTAAGATAAGGTGTAAAAGCTTTATCTGTGGTCTCTTTTTTAAGAAGGGTATAGTTCTTTAAAGCTTCATTAAATTTAAAAAGATCTTCTACCGTAGAATACATGGCTCCCGCAGCAAAAGGATGATCGGTTTTGAAGCGCAATGCTTCGTTAGACCTTTTAGCTGATAAAAATTCATATCCAAATGCCTTGTTTTCATCCGTGACATTATTGAAGTTAAATCCACTATGATTCAATTTCAGAGGTTTCAGAATATTATTTTCTATGACCTGATCATAATTCATACCAGTAACTTTCTTAATGATATAACCAAGAATATAATACCCGGAATTGGAGTAATCCCAACCCTTACCAGGGGAAAAATTCAAAGGTTTTGCAGAAATATATTTTAAAAATGTTTCCTCATCTATGGTGTATTCAGAGTTGGTATCATTGGGAATACCTGAAGTATGGGAAAGCAGCTGGGCAATGGTAATGCTGTCGCCTTTTGGAAAGTCAGGATAGTATTTGGAGAGTTTATCATTCAGAGACAATTTCCCTTGTTCTTCCAACTGAAAAATAACGGTTGCAGTAAACATTTTTGTGGTGGAGAAAACTCTGTAAAGACTATTATTGGTATTTTTTTCTTTTTTAGGAGCATTTCTGTAGCCGTAGCTTTTTTCGAAAATAATTTTTCCTTTTTCAGCAATCAAAACAGATCCACTGAACAATCCTGCTTTTTCATACGTTGAAAATAACTGTTCCAGTTTTTGAGATTTCTGTGAAAAAAGAGGATGTACCGCAAGCATTAAAACGATACAGGTGAGAATAGATTTCATGTAATTTTTTAAATAAGACACTTTTAGGTGTGATAATATTACATGAGATTTTAAAAAATATTTACAATTGTATTTTCGTAAGTTTTCTTCAAATTTTTTAATCTAGTGCATCAAAAGGAATTTTATTTTCATCAATAAGTTTGTTTTTAAATTTCTCTGAGTAAGTGTGAGCAAATTTTTCTTTTTCATTTTTGGGAATCCGGAAATAAAGATCCATTCTTTCGTCCCATGCATCATCATCTATATCTTGTTCATTGTCCTTATATCCTGGTCTCTCAACAACTTCCAAATAATGAACATAATGCCCAAATTCATGTGGCAAAGTTCTATAAAGCTGAGTATTTCTAATATTTTGAGGTTGGAATTCTGCTATGAAATTTCTTTTTGTTTCAGTAAAAGTATGACCATCTGTTTTTAACCTTTCAAATTCCTGTTGATCTTCTATCGTCTGTTTTTTTGGCCATGATAATGGCTTTTCTAAATCAATAGCATCCAGAATGATGGCAGGGAAGTATTCATTTTCGAAGTCGTAACTATAAATTAACCTTCCCCAAACCGGTGAAAGTATTTCTTCCTTCCGCTTAGGCTGTCTTAAAATGATATACTTTAATTCTCCATAATCTTTTGCAGGTATGTTCTCTATGATTTTCTGAATATCATTGATGGAACAAGAATGAATTGAGTTTTTACGGGTACTTTCAACTATAAATACAAATTCATGATTGTTGATAAGTCGTATTTCTTTTTGGTAATCAGTAAGCTTTTCATAAAAAGACTTGAGATCACCATAAGGAGAGGAAATTGTCAATTTATTATTTTGGCCATGTCCTTGATTTTTAGTTCCAATATTTCTATTTCTTCGGGTTGGATTATACATTCTTTTAATACCATATTTTTTTTATTTCATCTGTTATTTCACTGGCTTTGGTTTCTGTGATCCAGTTGATAACTCTTATTTCATTGCCATTTTGTATAAAAACAACAGAATAGGTTGAGCCACTCAGAGAAAGATGATAACGAACTCCGAATTTATATTTTTCTACCTGAAAATCTTTTACCTGAATCTGATCAATTTCTTTTTTTAAATAGATTCTGGGACTGGTAAACAATTCTTTTTATATCTGACTGTGATTTTTTCGGGTTCAATGATGAGGATTGTTTTTCCGAAAGTATTCCATAACCAGATATACAGAAATAGTATAAAAAATGCGGCAAAAGGAGTAGCAAATGAAATGTAGTTTACAATAAAAAAGAAACCTTCTGCCTGGATGCTTACAAGAGGAATAATAATCAGGATAATAAGAGAAAGGATACACAAGCCTAACCCCAATATAATGGTTACAGCCCAATTGGTTCTGTTTTTTATTTCAATAGTGGCTGGCATAATCATCTATACTTTAGAGCAAGTTTTTTTCATATAACTTTGTTTTCTCAAGCCCGAAATTGTTTACCCTGACCGTTGGTGAATCCAGCTCCCAAGTTGGAAGGTGAGTCGAAAGCTGATCTTCTAATTTTACGATTCCCGGGGTTACCTTTTGATCAAATTCATAGTTTTTTTCGCTGGTAATAATTTCCAATCCGGATTGTTTTTTATTAAATGGAGAAGGAATAGTAAATGAGTACACAGATATTATTTCATCCCATTTTATAAATTCTGTTCCGCTGTTTTGCTTGAAATAAAATCCATCTTTTGTGTATTGAAAGATTCCATCAAATGTATGCAGGCTATCCATTTCCTTTTCAAATGAATCATAATCTTTTTCTTCAGGAGAATAGAGTTTAGCAATGGAAAATATAAGAATAACACAACAAAGAAAAATAATAGCAAATGTTATTTTTTTGTCGTCATAAACAGGGTAGTTATAAAGGGTCAGAACTAATACCAGACCTGTAGCAGCAATGATTTTTTTCATACTATATTTTTTCAAAGTACTTCCCTTTGAACTGATAACGGATCTTCTTTTCTGTAATTTTAGAATCATCAAGAATTAACGGAATACTGATGATTTTCTTTTTAGGATCATATTGAATATCCAGGTTTTCAAATGTTTTGGTTTTGACAGAGTTATTGGTGTTAGAAGATGCGGAAAAATCCAGTTCATAGCTTAGCTCATTTTGAATTCCGGAGATGGTTTTTATAAGTTTAGCATTGCTGTTTAACTTTCCATTGTCAATAGAAAAAACTTTTACTCTATAGTAATAAAGGGCAGTACTGTATACAGAAATGTTTTGGGTCAGATAATATTTTTTATTCTGTGATACAATATCATTAATCTGATAATAATTGGATTCTGCATCCTGTTCCATATCGCTTTTCAACGTTTCACTCTGTACTTTTTTACCGGATTCGTACTGGAAAACACTTCTGTAAAAACGCATTGTTCCTCCGGTTAGCGTATTCCACGAATAGATTCTAAATTTTCCATCTTCCGAGGAGCTGATAGATAATCCATTTTTTGTAAGTGATTTAAAATCATACTTTAGGGTTTGAGGATTGGATGATGTATAGTGATGTAATAATTTTTCAAATTTTCTATTGGCAGCGTAAAGAGAGTCCTCGGTGAGGATATTCTTGCGGCCTGTATCATACCAGTATTGAATTCTTTGAAAAGAACGGTTGAGTTTTTTTTCAATGACAGAAATATTTTGCCCGGACATCGTACAGGAAGTCACAAGACAAAAAAAGATTCCTACTATTTTTTTCATAATTTGTTTGATTATTTTTATTTAAACCTCATAAATAAGCTGTACTACACCGGATTTGAAAACATTGGTTTTGACCAATTTTAGATTCAGTCTTTCTTTTAAATCTTCAAAAAGAGGTTTTCCTTTTCCAAGAGCAATGGGGTGAACAGATATTCTGTAGGTATCAATAAGATTCTCCTGAATAAATGTTTTAATAAGACTTGCTCCTCCATACAACCAGATGTCTTTTCCTCCCTGGTTTTTTATTTCTGAAACTTTTTCCACAATATCAGAACTGATAAAAACAGCATTTTCATCTTCTCGGTTCTGACTGGAAAAGACAAATTTATTCTTTGAATGAACTGCTTCCCAAAGTTTTTGTTCTTCCACCATTGAATTTTCTTCCGGTTGATAATTTCCCCAAGCGTCATAGCTTACTCTTCCATAGAAAATAGTGTCTATGCCGGAAAGAAACCCATCAAAATCCATATCATCATCCATGATACACCAGTCGGTTTCTCCGTTGGGCCCTTCAATAAATCCGTCTAATGTAGTGGCAAGGTCTAGTATTATTTTTTTCATTTTTTTAAGATAGGTATGAGTTGGAAATAACAATAAAGATAGGAATACCATTGCATTTACAGGTAGCAATTTTCACAGAAAATAAAGGGAAAGTAAGAAAACTTTGAATATCATGAGGCTTGTTTTTCTTGACAGAATAAATTAATCTTTATTTTCGAAATATTTGTCATTGATGCTTCCGTCAAATTCATTAGAAAGGATATTCCCTAATCTGTATCTGAATTTTGTTTTAAAATTACCGGTTAAACGAGGCACAAATACAGTTGCAATTTCTTTGGGTTTTAAAACGAAAAATTGAATACCTACCCCGCAATTATATTTTCTGAAGCCATCTATTTTTTTCCATTGATGATTTTTATCTAAGCCTTCAAGTTCTAGTATCACATTATTGCCAAAACCGATTATGCGCTCCCTTTCTTCTATATTATAAATGGTAACAGGAAATCCATCGTAATACGTTATAATGAATGGAATCTCTTTTGATAATTTTAAACCAGCAGCTAAACTATCCATTTTGATATCATAGTCTAGATTTGATATTTTTGTAGTATCGGTATATGTTTTAATTAAGGGTGTTTTTTGAGATGTATCCACAAAAATTCGGAGATCCTTATACTGACGTTTATTAAATTCTTGATTAAGAGCAATAAAATCCTTGTTCCGATAATTTTTTTTTAAAATTTCACTATACCATTCATTACCCGTATAGCTGAGTGTGATTTTTTTTTCAGGCTGTCCGATGTACTGTATTTGTTTATATCTAAAAAGATTGATGTCTTCCGTTTGTTCTATGGTGATGTTATTTAAATCTTTTTCGTAAATATATTTAGGATAAATCATTTCCTGTGACCATAGCAGACAGGAGAAAAGAATTAGATACACTGTGATATATTTTTTCATCGGTTAAAAGTTTTATAAAGGAATAAAGCCGTTCTTACAACGGAACGGCTTTCAATATATTGTCAACATCAGCTTAGCGATAAGGCAGATTAATTTCTTCAATTTTTGTTCTCAAATCTCCAATGGTGAAGGTTTCTGAATTACATTGAAATTCAGGAATATCGTGTTTGGATAAGAAATCATTTAAATCATCACAATTTTGCAGAATATTAAATTCTTTATTGTCTAGATCTAAAACAATTCCTTTGGTTTTTCCATTGATAGAGTAGGCAAGAGGAGTTAATGCTCCTAACAGTGCCTTCGACCATAAGCCTTTCATGTTTTCTTCAAAATAAATGAATCTTCCATAGTTCAGAACTTTGCAAAATCTTGAATACTGGTCAGGATCATATCCATTATCTTTCTTGTTGGTATATTTTCTATAGGTCTGAAAATACATTTCTCCTTTATGCGAAACAGCTAATGGAATTTTCACCCTTTTATTTTTTTGTTTGAAATAAAAGAATGCTTTTTCCGGCATGTCAAGAGAATCACACTTTTCACAGGCTTTGAAATAGACCTCTTCGGTTGAAGATGGTTTTTTATTTAAAACATCCTCCAAAGTCATATAAACGCCTTCCGGAAAATCTCCTTTTTTGATGGATGAATATGTTTTTTCCTGTGCATTTGTAAGATTGAAAATGCAAAGCAGGAAGGTTAAAATACAAATTTTCATGGTTTTATTAATTTTTCAGCAGAGCAAAAATATAAAAAAGTTAATGGGAAATCCTTATTAGAAAGGTTTTATTCAATGTCATAGAACATAATTCTTAGTTATATTATTTTCTAAACTGTAATGTCTGAATTGCCTTTAAAAGTTCTACCTGACTTTCTTTCTTCAGATTTTTACCATATAGATTGAATCTGATTTTTCCTATTGATCCAGTTTTGAGGCTGTCGATATAAACTCCTGTCATTCCTTTGCCTACTTTTTTGGGCTCTACTATTTTTGCCTTGTACCCATCAATTTTTTTATAGATTATTTTACTTTTGACAAAATCTTCTCTATTTGTATTTTTATCAATGACAATAAATTGTGTTGTATCAGCTTTTGGATTCACTGCTAGAAGTTCGTTGAGATCTTTTCTGTTAATAATCGTGACATTTTCTTCTAATGAATAGGAATAAGGTCCATAATCGTAGAAAATCGAATCATTATTTTTTGTGATGATAATTCCGGCATTACTGTCATAAGCATCCATTTTCAGTTTGCTCCAGTCTTTAGGAGCCTGAAGTTTAAAACTGCGAAAATCCATCGATTTTGTCTTCTGAGAATGATCAGAACAACTCAATACTATAAAAGATGTAAAAATGAATAAGAACGTTTTTTTCATGGCTTTAGCGGAGTATGTTTTATAAAGGGTTTAATATCCCTTTTTTAGCTGTATTTTATTTTTTGTAAATCCTATTAATACATTGTGTTCAATACTATATCGAGTAGAATCCGTTTTTAAAATTATTTTTCCGTTTTCATATTTGCAAACTCCTTCCAGAAATGAAGTAGAACTTCCTGGATTTACAGATTCTGTCATCATAAATGTATGATCGGGTTTGTGAATACTAATATTATAATTTTTTGCATTGTGATGAAAGCTATAGCTGATCCAAATTCGATTTTGGTGTCTTCTGATAGCATTTGGCCAAAGAAAACTAGCGATCACAACAGAAACAACAGAATTGATGATAAACAACAGAGATAATTTTTTTTTTTCTTTGTTATCCACAAAATGCATCCTGCCAGTACATTAATAAAAAATAATAAAGGATAAATTATTACAACAGCAATAGAAATGCTGGGATCAGGATCAATATTGTAGAACCAGATCCAGATGACTAGAAAATCAATGATGGATAAAATTAAAATTTGCAGTATTCGTTTCATTTTGAAAGATAATATTACTTTTTATTGGATTGTTAGATTCAGAATGACATACTGAACTTTCCTGTTCTTATAAAGAGTACATAAAAAACTTCCGGTTTTAAAATAAAGGTTCCCCGTTCATATCCGTGGTCAGAATTTCACTCATATAATCAAAAAAAGGTCTCATGGCAAGTAATGTTTGAATTACTTCTTTTTGAAAGTTGTCCGATAAAACCTCCTTATCTGTAAATTTCCGCATCACAAGGAATTGCTTTTTTCTGATCAGATCAATAGCCGGATGATTTTTATCAAACCCACGAGGTGCTGTTTTTACAGTGTCTCCTTTAAGTTCTCCAAAATATTGTATAAAAGTTTTATCTGAGGTAATTTTTTCAATTTCTGAGCTGCTAATTTCGAATTCTTTACGGATGCGAAGTAAATCTTTGGCTTCAGGTCCCCAGAATCCACCGCCTACAAAACTGTTGCCCGGTTCCAGCTGAATATAATATCCACCTCTCAACATGGGTTTCGAACGGGAATATCCCACTCCGAAATTGGTTTTATAAGGTGTTTTGTTTTTGGAAAAACGTACATCATTGTAAATTCTGAAAATATGGATTCCTTTCAGGTTATCATATTCCTGAAGTTCGGTATAAATCTGATTAAAAAAAACTTTGTTTTCTTTTACAATGACATCGTATTCAGATTTATGTCTGGCAAACCATTCCCGATTGTTATTTTCTTTTAAATGGGTGAGAAATTCAAATGCTTTTTTCATGTTTTTATTAAGTGAGGTTATGCTTGTTTCCATTGCAGTTCAATATATTTTGTACAGTCGTTTTTCATATCATCATATCCATCAAGTAAAATGGCTGAACCTCCTTTTTTTACTACTTCCTGTACTATTTTATAAGTTTCTTTCGCTCCATCAGGATCTTGACCTACTAAATCAAAAATAATATTTTTTGTTTTTGAAAGAGCAGCGTATAAAGTTAATAAGCGCCTTGGATTGCCTGCAAGGGTATTAACCTTTATTTTTTTATTTATCCACTCCGTTTCATAAATTTTTGTTGCATAGGGACTGACTGGGTTGGCGTTCTTTCTTAAATATTCTCCCACAGTCATAGGATAAAAAATGTCTCTGAAATTTGATTCTCTGAAATGTTCAGCAAAAGTCATCTTTTTGTGGATGATAATACTTTCATGGTTTGTTTTACCACAAAATAGATCTTTGAGGAACATTTTTGTTTCATGAAAATGTGATCCGTTGAAAAGATTTATAATAATAATTTCCCCTTCATTGAGTGTAAATGGAGGAACGTAAAACATATCTGTTTGTATTCCTTTGTTTTCGATGAGTATTTGGGCGTTTTTTATCCAGCCAAGCTTGTCAAATAATAGTTCTTCATATTCTTTATTCCCCTTAATAACTTTAATAAGATTTTCAGCATTGTCCGGGATATTAGTGATATGATTGAGCTTATTTCTATATTGTAATTTATAATGATAAAGCTCAATTAAATTGGATGTGTTATTGGCTCTTTCTAAAATAGTATGATGCAATTGATCTGCTTCGCCATTTTCTTTTAGCTTTAGCCAATATATCAAATTAGAAATCCCTATACGCTCGATGATGTCTCCTTTGTTGAATTGATCAGTAAGGTAATTGGCAACAGCTTTAGTTCCAAATGCATTCAGACAAGGTGTTAGAAATATCCTGTTGAAACTAGAATCTTTATAATGTATTGCCGTTATTAATAGATGCTCAAATAGCTCCCTGCTGAAGCTGTCGTATAAATAAAGTAAGTCAGCAACAAAATATTTTTCTGAAATTTCAGAATCACTTCGAAGAAGATTTATTAATTCAGCTATTTGTTGATCCGATAAATTTTGATTATTTGCTTTGAATTCAGTTAAGACTTCATTCTCCCGCTCATAATCAGAATCAAAGTATTTGCCAATGATTTTATATTTTTCGAGGGCAGCTTTAATTTCCATAGTTTATGATTGGTTAAAGAGCTTAATGTATTGGTCCGAGTGGGAAAATTTTAAACTAAAATCAGTTGTTAACTACCCAATTTTTTTGTTCCAGAATGAGCTTGTATCAATTTTCTTTTTTTCAGCATGACGAATTGGGAAAATATCTTTTGCAATTCCTTTTGACAAATTACCGCCCCAGAATATAATATCATCACCAAACATTGAAAGAACAGTTTCTTCATGATCCAGTATTAAAAACCGATGTCCTAAATAGGGGATAATTGGAGGCACATTTTGGTTGTTCATAATATCTTCCGTCACACGGTTGGCTTCCATGGTCAGTTTAATTCTTGCTTTTATAGTGGGAATGTCATCAGGGTATGAATAAAATTTAGGACCAAAATCAATTTCCCCTTCGCCACCATTATTATCTATTCCAGGTTTGTCAAGACCATTCATCGTTCTGTAATAGTTTTTTAATGACTCCGGAAAGGTGATGTTCAGTTGGTTCTGGAAATCTTCTAATTCATATTCTGACAATCCTTTTTTCCATTTGCTTCCTTCCTGAATCTGGAATCCCCAGCATTCCATCAGATCTACTTTCTGCCAATATCTTTCACTTTTCTTTTTTATCCATTGAAAGCTTGAAATGGAATTGTTCAGTTTTTTAAATTGTCTTTTTTTCATTTACAAAAGAAATTATTTAATTCTATTCAGGGTTACTACATTTTGATGGCCTCCAATTGCCTCGAAAGCTTCATTCTGATGTTGTATTTCAGACCATCCTTTCTTAGCAAGCTCTGTTCTGATTTCCTCCTCTGATTTATCTTTTAAGAGATGATAAAATGTGAAATCAACAACTTCTGGCGGTACTCTTTCAATGACATATTTTGTAAGTATAGAGGCTAGTTTAAAATAAACAAAAATACCTGTTAGTCCAAGTTGTATAATCCAACTAATAATCCATCCAATCCACCCTGTATTGATTTTATTTACTATAAAACCTTGTGAAAGTTTTATTCTTAAAAAATTCCACAATCCGATTCTTTCAAGGTTATTGGTATTCAGAATTATTTCATACTGAAAATATTCATTTGAAACATATGTTAGCACAATCATTCCACCTAGTAGATATAACAGTTTGTTAAAATCAGTATAATTTGAGAATTTAATTAAATATTTCATCACAAAAACAAGAGCTGTTGCTACAAGAAACTCAAAAAGACCAATAAAATATAGCCCTTTTATGGAAATACATGCTACCAGAAATCCAGTAATCAGGGAAATGGATATACCGCCAATAATTGGCAGTGTTATATGAGGGATTTTTGCTGGTGCTGGTTGGGGAAGAGTTTCAGGGATTATATAGTCATCCCAGTTGTTTTTCTTTTCTACTTCCTTTTCGAGATCCTTAAGCGCTTGCATATTGAACGTTTTTAAGGTTTCCTGATAAGCATAAATAAATAGTTTAACTCTTTTAGAGTTTTTTCCATTATCCCATATTTCGTTACCTAAAGATTCGCTTTTTACCAAGACCCCACCATTTTTATAATTTGCTGTAATAATTTCCGTCCAGCGTTCATTTATCCAGCCTGTATCTTTATATTTTGCTTCGATACTGTGGTCATCTTTATAAACGATATCCCAGCCTAATTTTTCAAATGTTTTTTCTGCGATGGCAATGAAAAGTACTTCGTTGACAAATGTCCTGAATTCTTCTTTATATTTAGGAGTGAAACCAATGCTGTGTTTTCTGGTTATTGTTTTTTCGTGATTTTTAAAAATATTTTCCATTTGTAGTTTTCGTATATTGCTATTGGGTTAATAGTTTTGCGGATAAATTTAAATACAGAATTAAAGATGGTAAGAAGCAGAGATATTTTTATTCGTTCTCAAAAATAAAACCATTTTCTTTATCCATTTTTTCGCGTTCGTCCTGTGATATTCTTTTCCTTAGAACTCTGGTCGTGTAAGCTCCTTTTACAATATTTTTATCAATGTACATCCAATCTGTAATATTCTGAGGATTAATTTCAATTGTATCTCCCAGTTTTACTTCTGTTGTTGAAATGGGATCTCCATCTACAATTCCATAGAATTTATTATCAGAATATTGAACTTCGCTTATCCAGATATGTTCACCTCCGGAATCAGAAGTGGTAAATCTTTCTTTTAGTGCAAAGTTATAATAATCAGGGTTTTGGCTTTCTATTGCTTCTTTGAACTTGTATAATGATTTCTGAGCATTTTCTATGGCTGTATTCATTTCAAGGTCTTCTCCTTGCAAAATATGAATATCAGGTTCATTGTCTCTTTTTACAACTTCATCTTTTCTTTGGCAGCTTATTATTATAAGACCTAGAAGAAGGTAGATAGGATATTTAAAATACATAATTTAATCTGATCATTTTTATTCACGTTTCTTAATTATTAGTCATTAATCTTATTATCGATCAATCTTTGTTTCAAACTTTCTGATAACAAATTGTTTTCTAGTAAGTAATGGGTCATTATTTTCAGAAAGTATCGGCATTTCTTTAAATAATCTTTATCTGGTAAAACATTATCGGCGTCATTTAAATAAGTGTTTGCTCTGTTGATAAATACTCCGGCCCCTTCAAATTCTTTGCTGATGAAAAGTGTTCCAATCAGGGAGATGTAAGAAACAAATTTATATTCACTGTGGTTTCTTCGTAAATATTGAGGAGGCATCTTTTTGTTCATCTCCTGAAAATAGGATATGATTCCAATATCTTTCAGGTATTTTTCCTTCTCAATTACGAACCAGTCGTCCACTATTTCGCCATCAAAATCCATTTCAAGATCATAATACCCGATGGGTTCTAAATTTTCAACATACGTTTCCTTTTCCACACAAAGACTTATTCTTGCCCGGATAATAGGTTCTCGGTATCGCTGTTCAATCAGATATTGGTATCCCTCAAATACAAAAGTAATTTCGTGGCGGGCAAAGCCTCCTATCAATTCTTCAGGATCTTCTGAGAGTATTTTGTGGAGCGTGTGAAATGCTTCATTTTTGAGATGAAATTTTTCAGCTCTTTCGGTGAGTAATGTTTGAAGTTCCTGAGCGTTCATATCATGATTATTAGTCCCCAAATCTACAGATAAATACCAGAATAATGATGTGGCTAATATTAAGTTAAAAAATAAAAATCCCTCGGTAAAATCAGATTGGAGTTATTCTGCGTTTTTCAAAAGAGCTTTAATAGCATCAGAAGTTTCAAATAACTTTCCTTTGTAGTTGTTGCCTAATAAAATGATCGTGAATTTTTCATTCATATCAGAAACTAAGAGAGCTTCATAGCTTCCGGCTCTACCGTCGTGTATATGCTCAGTGAGTTTTTTGTCGTTAAACTTTGCCTGTCCTAAAGAAGATTGGGTTTCCGGAAGATTAAATTGCTGTCCCAGCTCAAACAAAGAATTTGTGCTAATTACTTTATTGGAGTGAAGACAATTTGCCCATTTCAATAAATCTTGAGTCGTTAAATAGGTTCCTCCTGTTATGGGTAAATCTTCTTTGTCTGCAATCAGATCACTATTAAATCCTTTAGCTATATTTTTTTCATTTTTAAAAGGAGTCATTACTGAAGATGCCATTTTACAAGGTTTAAAAATAAATTTTTCTGCATAGGTTTTTAAACTCATTCCGGTCAGTCGTTCAACAATAAACTGTCGTAGAAAAATATTATTGTTGTTGTAATCATAATTTGTTCCTGGCTTGAAATCTAAAGAATCAACAAGTTGTAAACCCTCAAAAAGGTCTTTGTCATTTTTTATTTTTTTCCAGTTTACATTGGGAATACCACTCGTATATTGCAATAAATTTTTTAACGTGACTTTATCCGTCCATTTTGGTAATTCCGGAATGTATTGGGAAATAGGGTCGCTGAGTTTCAATTTGCCCTGTTCCTGTAATTGCAATAAAGCAACCGCACTAAATTCCTTCGTAATAGAACCAATATTAAATCTATAATCAGGTGTTAGTTGTACCGTTTTTGTAGCATCGGTAAAACCAAAAGAAGCATTGTAAATGATTTTATTATTTTTTGCTACTAAAACATTTCCATTAAAAGCTCCGGTTTGATGAGCCCATTTCATCAAAGAATCAATTTTATT
The DNA here is from genome assembly GCF_047345655.1 of Chryseobacterium sp. T20. NCBI lineage: Bacteria > Pseudomonadati > Bacteroidota > Flavobacteriia > Flavobacteriales > Weeksellaceae > Chryseobacterium > Chryseobacterium sp. T20. Next base: position 100,028 of record NZ_JBLFDU010000012.1, on the reverse strand, counting down.
GATCTTTTTTGTTTGGGCAAATGAATTATGAATGGGAAGCAAAAGTAGAGTGAAAAACAGGAATAATTGCTTATAATATGACATGATTAGTTTTTGTTATTTTATTAATACGGAGATGTATCATCAGTGGTATGTTCGCAAAATATTTTACTTCTTTTCATCCAAATTATTATAAATAGTCTCCTTTTATTAATGATTTAGAAAACCCTTCCACTCTCAACTGTAAGATTAAAGGCATTGGAATGATGTATGATTTTCTTTTCGGTAATTTGTTGAATGAATCAATGAGCAGTTGTAACTCTTCCTTGGTGTAATTGCTGAATGAGTTATAGATGGCATCATCCATTTTTTCAAGATGAATACTTTTTATGATTTCATTCTTCTTGTTTTCATCCCATTTTTCTAATCTTGATGCGAGATCTATCCTATCAATGCAGTAATTATAGATATACCTTTTTAATTCTGCGGTCTCCATCAGTTGGTTGATTAAAATTTTGTTTTCTTCAGTTGGGTAGCCTACCGGAGGCGGCCCGGCCTGAGCAAATGATTGTAAACTAAACAGGAAAATTGAAATGTAAAATAATTTTTTCATGGTTAAATATTGTCTGGACTAAGAAAAATAAATTGTATGCGTTAAAGTGGAAATCATTTTAGAAAAAATATCCACCCACTAATTTTACAAATACTTCTCTGTCTCCAATTTTATAAATGGTTAGAATGCTTCCGTCTGAAAGTTGTCTCATTTTTTGACTGAATTCAGCCCTCGGTCCTGAGGTAGCAAGATTTTCAAGTTGTTGTAAAACTTCACCAGGGGTTAAAACACAAATGGCGGTCTCTTCACTTTTTCCGTCACCACTTTTTTCTATCGTTTGAATGATTACATCTTTTTGCTTAGCGCACAATTCTCTTTTTTTATGATCATCAAGTGCGCTATAAATATTCATCATATCATCCAGTAAATTTTTGTTGAGAGGATTGATGGTGTATTTTGATTCCGCTTCAGTTACCATTTTTTCCGCTTTACTTTTTGACAGTCTTTTTTGAGCAGGTTTCCAGAATGTTCCGGATTCACTGTTATAATTTCCAATGGTGTAATCAATTTTTATGAATTTACTTCCGTAGTACAATTGATTCAACTGTTCCTGGGTCAGTTCAGAAGGATTTACTTTGAATACGTCTAAAAGTTTATAAAAATTTTCCTGTGGATTTTCAGTGACATTCTTTTTAATAAGATCTGTGTTTATCTGTGCAGAGAATGCCTGAAAAATTAAAACTAAAATACCTGAAATAATATGTTTTCTCATTGTTTTTATTTAAATATGATTATCAACCTGTGTTAGTTATTGTTTTTATTTATCATAAAGAATTCCATCTTTTCTGATTTTTAATTTTTTATTCGTCTTTTGTTTTCCAAAGTAATATTTCTGTGTCACTCAGTATTTTATATTGGTGATCTATTTCATTCCAGAAGTGGATGATGGTATCTTGTTGTTCTTCGTTTTTCAAAACAGCAATAATATGAGTTTCTACATCATAATCTTTAGGATAATGCATGTCAAAATCAACACTGGCCCAGCCATTAGTGATAATCTGACATAATCTGTCAACATCATCAGTATTTACATACTTTCTCCTTACAATTCCAGCTTTAATACTTTCAAAAGTATTGATGATTCTGTATTCATCAAAGAGATTGTCTGGCAAATGTTTGTAGTAATGCTCATTGTTTGATCCGGAACCTAAAATGGTATAATTCTTCTGTGCTTTATCAAAAACAATAGGTCCGACTCCAATTAACTTTCCTCTTTCATCATCTTTATCATATTTTTTATGCTTCCAGAAAATAAAAATATAAGGCTCTGTTTCATAATATCTGAAGATGGTATAATCAGGATGAATTTCATCTTCAATCATTTTTTGTACTAAAATCTCGTCTATCATCAATTGTTTTGTTTTGAGAATACTGTGTATTTAATTTTCTTTTGTGTCCTGTGCACTTTCAGTAATATCAGCTGCTTGTAAGCTTTTAATAGCTGATTTGGTGGAAGACGTTGTACTTCCGCCGATGATGTATAATTTATTGTTATATACCTCTGCTGCAGCATGTCTTCTGGGAATCATATTGGATGACAGCTGATGGAATTTATTGGTTGCCGTATCAAAATAGGCCAGAAAAGCCTGATTATTATAACCTCCTGCTATAAAAATCTTAGTACCTGATACGGCTAATGAATGTCCGGATATCCCGGAAGGCATCGTATATTGATCGGTCCAGAGATTAGTGTTAAGGTCGTAAACATTGATCAGGCGGGATGAAGTACCGTTAAAACCGCCAATGACATACAATTTATCATTGACAATTTTGCCTTTTGCTTCTCTGGCTGTAGGCATATCCGGTAATGGATGCCATGTATTGGAAGCAATATCATAATATTGGAATCTGTTAGAAAATACAGTGGTTGCAGCATTGTTGAGTCCGCTGCCTCCAAACACGTATATTTTACCATTATGGATGGCAGAACCTGCATTTCCGGTATAGGAACGGTTAACAGCTCCCTTCGTTACCTTATTGGTGGCAAGGTCTACAATTTCAAGATGACTGTTTCCCCAACCGTTAAAAATATAAATCTTATTATCGTAAGTCTCCGAATTTGCAAATTTTTTTGGACTTAGAGTAACATTGAGAACATTCCATTTATTATTGGTAATATTATATTTTTCAATAAAATTGGCATTACCTCCGCTTTGCTGATATCCATTGCTCACATATATATTATAATCCACGATGACGCTGGTTGTAGCTCCTCTGCCGGCAGACATATTAGCGAGAGTTTTAAACTGAAGCGTTTGTGCATAGGTGAGCAGTGAGCCCAAAAATAAAAGGAATAATAATTTTGTTTTCAATGGTAGTAAGATTTCGTGTTTGTTTTACATATTGATAGAAACAAATATATGTAAAAGCTGAATCTGAAGTGGGAGACTTTGGATTTTATTTTTTGATGGCGCCAGGTCTCCCGACTTTGAGGAGTTGGGTATTGATGTTTTTTGTCTATGGAGATAACGGGATATTCAGATTGAACATTATCTCATTAATCTCTGCAAATTGTGTACTTTTAATAGAGGAAGAGGGAAGAGTGTTTGTATTTCCACCAATGATGTATAATCTATTGTTATATACTTCTGCAGCTGCGTGTCTTCGGGGAGTCATATCGGATGATAACTGGTAGAATTTATGGGTGGCAGTATCAAAATAGGCCAGAAAATCCTGATTACTATAATCACCCACAATGAAAATTTTATTATCGGCTACTGCCAATGAATGGCCGGATATCCCAACAGGCATTTTATACTGATTGGTCCAACGATTCGTATTAAGGTCGTAAACATCTATCAGATTAGACGAAGTTTCGTTAAAACCACCGATTACATACAGTTTATTATTAACAACTTTGCCTTTTGTTTCTTTGGCTATAGGCATATCCGGTAATGGATGCCAGGTATCTGAAGCAATGTCGTAATACTGAAATTTATCGGAATATATAGGGGCTCCGTTTAATCCACTGCCTCCAAACACATATATTTTCCCATTATGTATGGCAGAACCGGAACCGCCGGCATAATAAGGATTAATTGCTCCTTCGGTTACGGTATTGGTTGCAAGATCTAAAATTTCAAGATGACAGTTTCCCAAACCGTTAAAAATATAGATCTTATTATTGTAAGCCTCCGAATTAGCAAATCTTTTGGGACTTAGAGTAGCATTGAGAATACTCCAACTGTCATCAGTAATATTATATTTCTCAATATAATTGACTTCTTTATCTGCTGTATAGCCATTGGACACATAAATATTATCATTCACTATTACACTTGTTATGGCCCCTCTGCCTGCAGACATACCGGCGAGCTTTTGGAAATGAAGCGTTTGTGCATGGGCCAGCAATGAGCCCAAAAATGACAGGAATAATAATTTTGTTTTCAATGGTAATAAGTTTTAGTGCTTTTGTTTTATAGGCTTAAAGTCAGAAATTATAAGGTTGTGTAAAATACATCAGGATTTTCCTTCGTTGATATATTCCAGATAATCCTGTTCTAAATTATTAATTTCTTCAATTAAAAAATCGTAAATATTTCCTTCAAATACTTCGTAATCTTCTTCGTCGTATTTGTCATACTCAATTTTTATGATTCCGTTGTCGGTATAGGCTCTGTAGAGATTTCCGCTGCGCTTGAAAAATAATTGGCCCAATGGTTTTTCTTTATATTCAAGGGCTTCCTGATGCTTTTCTTCAAATCCCATCCATGAAGGCATCTCTTCATCCTGCGAAAGTCCGTACACAAAAAATCCATACCCGAATTTCCAGCTTGGAAGAACATCAAATTCCTGGGGACGTTTCCATATCTCTTCTTTGACTTCAAAAAGTAAGGATCCGAATGAGGTCAGAAAATCCTTAACATCTTCACTGAAGGTAAACCCTGTGCTTTCTTCATATTTTTTAATTTGTTCTTCAGTTGCAGGATGGGACACGGAGCCCATTACGAAGAAATCATCATTTAATTTCTTTTTCCTATCCCAGAATTCTTCTTTTGTTGCCATATTTTGTTTTGGTGTTACGTCGTCAACACTGCTCAGATCGTTATTGAAACAAAGATAAGAGAAAGTTTGGGGATAAAAATTAGAGTGTTGGTGGATTTTCATTATTTCCTGGAATGCATTCGATTAAGCTTTTATTATTCTTATAATTTGCTATAGCTTTTTTCCCAAACTTGATTTTCATTTCATAAATTTCATTGCCATTATATCCAATCCAGGCTTTTGTTATTATTTGCCTGTTTTTTTCAATATTATGATAAAGTAGAGATTTTGTGTCTTCTGGTAAAGGATTTATACCATCACACCAAAAAGTCTTCGTATAATATTTTATATTTTCCCTTTCCTTTTAATAATATAATTTAAACCAAAGCCGCACGATATAATCATGCGGTAGCGAGGGGTGATTTTTATTGATGTAAATTCGGGAGAAACTTAGCAGGAAGGAATATCCTCATCATTGATTGGGTATTTGTTGAAATAAATATAGAATAGAATTGAAAAGATAAAAATAAAAAAGAGTTGGATAATTTATTATCGAAAAATAACAGAATTTAAAAGATAAAACCGCTCCAAAAATAGAACGGTTATTATGAGTATGAAATTTCATATAGTATAGTAAACTTCACAGTGGAATAGTCTTTTTCAGTACAGATTAATGTTTACTCTTATCTACTGATGACATAAACTTAGCTCCTAATCTCTCAGAAATTTCAGCTGTATTATTGTTGTTTTTCTCTTTAATTAATTCCAAAAATTCATTTCTAAGGTCCATTTCTGAAATCAAATTAATAGCTGCAACTTTTTCTCTTTTGTTGGTTAATAAATCTTTTGATAATAAACTTTTAAGAAAATCTATTAGTTGTAAATTGATTAACTCTTTATGGCTGATAAAATCGTTGTTTTTATATTCAGATTTAATATTTCCGAACATAAAAATGTCTTCCAAATTCTCAAAAAAATCAGAGTCATTTTTGAAATTTGTATTTTTATAGTATTCTTTTATTAAATCCATTTTTATACCTCTTCTAACGTTATCGTAATTTTATTTTCTGCTTCCTTAATGTCTAATACTTTAAATCTTGAACCCGATTTAAATACAATTTCTTTTTCATTTTGTCCGCTATCTACTCCAAATTTAGCGATTTTTTCAATATCTTTTCCTCTTTTTGATAAAATTATGAATACGGGGCTGTCACTGAATTGAAGTGCCAAAAGTCTTGATTTACTGCAGGATAAAAAAGATTTCTCAATAATAATGCCATTGTTCTTGAATGCTGAATAATATTTTTCAAGATCTCTTTTTGGACACCGAATAGTACGATAACAAAGAGCTTGGTAATCGGGTAATTTATCTAAGCTATAATTTAAAAAAAGTCCAAAATCATTTATATCTTGTCCATTTCTTAATCGTTCATTTAAAGAGTCATATCCTGAATCTGTGTAGTGATAAATAATGGCTTTTTCATGAATAGTTAACCCATTCTCATATCCTGCACGTTTTGATGTTGAGATTTCTCTCAATTCTGCGGATAAACTTTCGCTGACATATTTAATGAGGGCACTGTTCATATTCTAATAGGGAGCATTTTTTATTTCTGAATCAACTGCTCCAGTCTGGCCATCATCTCATCTTTTTCCTTCAGCATTCTTTCGTACAGCGCAATTTTTTCTTCATGCAGTTTTAGTACCTGCTCAATAGGATTGAAAATAGGATTATCATTTTTCTGATAACCAATACTGTGATCTCCAAAAGTATTTGCAATTACATTTACAGCTTCTTCCTCATCAAAATTCTGAAACGCTTCCACAGGAATTTTCAATACCTCAGAAATCTTTTTCAGTAAAGGATCTTCAATAGTTTCTTTCTGCTCCAAAAGCGAAATCTTCTTCTGGTTCCAGTCCTCACCAAGATCAAAAGCCAAAGCCTCCTGCTTGATGCCCAACATCTCCCGAAAACGCTTGATATTTCTCCCCTGATGTATTTTTTTGTTTTGCATATTTGTGTACGTTATAGAAACAAATATAAGTAAAAGTTGGGGGATAGGAAATGGGGGAGTATTCTATATATTGATAATAGGTTTGAAGTCTGAGAACTTTGAATTTTTGTTTTACTTGCACAAAGTCGCGAGACTATGCGTTGCAGAAGGGAGAAGGATTTGTAGTTGGGGGAAGTAGATGATATGGTTATTTCATTTGCATAAACTCTCCCTAGTTTAGCAATAGATATTAATTATTGTAAAAAAAAATATCCGTAAAAAAATTACGGATGATATTTTTCATTATCTTTGAATTATAATTAAGAACTATATGTTAGCTAAATTTAAAGTCTCAAACTTTAAAAGTTTTGAAAAAAATTTTTCGTTTGACTTAACTGATACAAATGGATATACGTTTAATGATGGATGTGTAGTAAATGGCATAGTGAATAATGCTCTAATTTATGGACACAATGGTGTAGGTAAATCAAATATTGGGCTAGCATTATTTGATATTATTGAACACTTAACAGACCAAAATAAATCAGAGTCAGAGTATTCTTATTATCTAAATGCTTACAATGAAGCTGATTATGCTGAATTTTACTTTGAATTTTTAATTGATTGTAAAAAAGTAGTATATGAATACAAAAAGACAGATTATAAGAGTTTAATTTTTGAAAGATTTTCGATTGATGATGTGGAATTAGCATTTATTGATAGAACTTTATCTGATAATGCAAATTTTAATTTTAAAGGTGCTGAAAATCTTAAGACAGAGATAAAAAATAATGAATTATCAATACTTAAATATGTTAAAAATAATACATCATTAGACGATAATGAAATTAATAAAACTTTTAATAAGTTTTTTGATTTTATTGAAGGAATGTTATTTTTTAGATCTTTACAAAAGAATCAGTATTTAGGATATGAATTAGGTAATAAGAATGTTCACGATGAATTTGTTGAGAAATATGATATAAAAGAACTTGAGAATTTTTTTAATAAGGCTGGAATTGAGTGTAAATTAGAAGTAATAGAAAGTTTAGAAAAAAAGACTCTAGTTTTTGATTTTAATGGTAAGCATATACCATTTTTTAGTATAGCATCACAAGGAACGAGAGCTTTAGCATTATTTTATTATTGGTTTAAAAAAGTAACGAATGAAACGAAAATAAGGTTTATTTTTGTGGATGAATTTGATGCATTTTATCATCACGAGCTTTCAGCTTTAATTGTTAATGAATTAAAGAATACAGGTATACAGTTTGTTTTAACGACTCATAATACATCAATTATTACTAATGAACTTTTAAGACCTGATTGTTATTTCTTGCTAGATAAAAAAGGTATAAGGTCTTTGTCTAAAAGATCATCCAAAGAGTTGAGAGAAGCTCACAATATTGAAAAAATGTATAAAGCAGGATCGTTCAATGGCTAAAAATATTTTATTTGTTTTTGAAGGCGAAAAAACAGAAGCAAGTATTGTGAAAAATTTGAGAAAATTTTTTATCAAAGAAAATACTATTATTACTTGTGCTTTTTGTGCTACTATTTATCAAATTTACGAAGAGATTAAAGCAGATGAAGATTTAGATACATTCACATTATTGAGAGATAGAAAACAAAATCAAGAATCATTAAAAAAATATAGTACATCAAATTTTGCGGAAATCTATTTGTTTTTTGATTATGATGGTCATGATCCTATAGCTAGTGATGAAAAACTTGAAGAACTCTTAAATTTTTTTGATGAAGAAACAGAAAAAGGGAAACTTTATATTAGTTACCCTATGATTGAATCTTTAAAACATTTTCCCCAAAGAGGTAGTTTTAAAAGCTTAAAAGTAAAATGCAAAGAAAATATACGTTATAAGAAAATTGTAAATGCAAATTGTATTAGGAAAATTATTGATTTTAATTTGTATAATAGAAATATTTGGAAATGGATAATTAAAGAACACCTAAAAAAAGGAAATTATATTGTAAATAATAGTTATACCTATCCTAAAGAATTATATTCCCAATTAGATATTTTTAATAATCAAAGAAAAAATTATATCAATGTAAACTTAGAAGTATCTGTATTAAATTCTTTTCCGATTTTTATTCATGATTATTATGGCAATGAGAAATTGATTAGGCTATTAAAATAGTCATAGATTACTTTTTATAGTTACTAAAGAGAAATAGTATTATAAATAAAAATACTCTATAAAAGTAGAGCAGTTAATATATTAAATTATCTTAGTGGCACACTATAGCATTCCACCACCCATTGGCATAGCTGGTTCAGCGCTCTCCACTTCAGTGATTACATATTCAGTTGTAAGAAGCATTCCAGATACAGAAGCTGCATTTTCAAGGGCAACTCTTTGGGTAATGATTTTAACTATCGAAGCATTCTAAATTTTTCAAGTGGGTTATTTTTTTATTTGTAGTTGTTGAGAGATTATAACTTCTTTTTTAAAGAATCTATTAAAGCTTCAATTTCTTCATTTTTAATATCCGCATAGTTGCTTTTTTCATTGTCTACAAGGGTTTTACCTGCTTCTTTTATTTTTGTAAATGATGATTCAATTAAATTTTCTAAATCAATCTTTTTTAATAGCTTGGAGGCTTTTTTCAGAGGAAGGATATTTTTTATTTGTTTGAAATCGTCTAAAAGATCTATTATATCAATGTAGTCGGGTTCTTTTTGAATATCTTTAATTTGCCAAATAAATAGTCTATCTGCTGTCTCAACTAATTCATTATTAGATCTAACTATATCTAAGCAATAATCAGAACAATATCTCTAAATATACAAGTTCTTTAATGTCGTTAAAAAATCCATTCGTATAATTTAGAATTACCTTTTTATCTTCAATTAAATTTTCTTTAAGGAGTTCTTCACAGATTTGTGCAAAAGTAATCTTTTCAGAAGTATCCTCGGCCCCATCTATAGGATATTTAAATAACTCTTTTATTATAAATGCGTATACATCTGAATCATTTTTAACATTATACATGCAACTAAACTCTTGTAAAAAATAATTTCTTCTTTCACCTTTCCAACTTATTGTCGTTCCTCCATCTTCTATATCGTATTCAAAAAAACCAAAACTTGCATTTTCCAGATCATTAAAGCTATTTATGACTTTATGTTTAAATATTTTTAGAAGTTCATCATCTTGTTCAACGATTTCTTGTAGCTCCCAATGGAATAATTGTTCAAAGTATGTTGCATTTTCAATGATAATCTTTAGCCAGAACTTGTTTTTCCAAACGTGATTGTCTAAAAAATCTATAATTGAAGGATTATGAAATTCAACTATCTGGTAGTTTTCGCTTCTCATTTCATTGTAACTATCTTCAATTATGAATATTGTACCATTTAATTCGCGAATAATCTGTTCAAAGTCATCAAAACTATAATGTTGAAATTGTGGACAGTTTACAATAAATTTCATTATAGCATTTTCTAGCTTCTCATATGGGATTATATCATTAATAATAAATTTGTTGATTATAATTAGTTTGTATAAATCATTTGGGAGATTTGTATAAAACTGATTCCATATTTCGGAAGGGTTTTCTAGATTTTGAATAAAATTTTGGTAATAATCTTCATGATTAATTTTAGATTTTTTAAGAAAATTATTTTTAGTTAGGTGTTCGATTATCCTTGGGTTGAAATTTGGATGATCGATAATTCTTTTGTAATTATTATTTAATAAATTATTTAAATATTCAATGTCAATGTTACTATTGTAGAGATGATTATAAAGCATCATTGTTCTAGAACTTCGTGTAAGTTCCTTTAATTCGATTGTATGTTTTTGAATGAAATTATTAATATTATTAATTGCTGAAAGATTTTTAGTTCCAGATTCTAGAATGTGATTTCTTGAAGTTATAATCAGCTTTTTATTTTCACAATTTTCTATTTTTTCAATAAAGAAAGATAATAAATGTGCAAAATCATCATTTTTCTCAAGCTTTATCCTACCTAAAAAATCATCAAGAAGGAAGAATATTACCTCCTCGCTTGCAAGAAATGGTTCTGCTTCTTGAATGCTTCTATATGATAAATCGATGATTTTATACTCATAATGATATATAAAGTGAGATAAAGTTGCATATGCTAAAGTAGATTTTCCAACGCCAGGATTTCCACTAATAATAAGGATATTATTAGTGTTGAAATGATTAATTATTTTTTTATAGTTTTCAGTAGGGACAAAATTTATTAATGTTTTTGAAATTCTATCTTTTATAAAACCTGAATGGTGTAAAATACCTATATTAAATATTCTTTGATGTATATCTATGCTTTTAATCCATAATTCAGGATAATCATATATAACAGTTTTATTTTTCTTAATTAGTGCATTTAGGTCTCCTTTGGTTAGAATTTGATTTGGATTTGAAAGATATCCATTAAATAAATTAAAGATTTCTTCCTTTTGTGAAGGAGATAGATCTAAAGAAACTACCAATAAATATTTATCAAATTTTAATTTTTTAATTTTTGGTAACTCAGTTTTTTGCAATGAATATTTTAAATTTTTATATTCCTTATATCTTTTACATTGAACTATTAGTACTTCTTTATCATTGCTCGAATACCTAAAATCTATTCCACCATCTTTGCCTTCAGCAAAATTTTCAAATCTCCCATAATATTTTGTTAATAGATCTCTAACAAATTTTTCAAATCTTAATGGAGATAGCTCATCAAAAGTAAAATTATCCATTTGCTTAATTTTATAATATCTCAATAGTTATAAAAATAATGAAAATTTAAACAAAAAACCGCACTACAAAAGCAGAGCGGTTAATATATTAAATTTGTCTCAACGACACGTTGTTACATCATTCCTGGCATTCCACCACCCATTGGTATAGCTGGTTCTGAGCTCTTCACTTCAGGATGACCCAGGCATTCTCTGAAGTCTCTGGACTTTGGAGAATATTTAAAAAGGGGCGTTTTTTAATTTTGAATAATAACTGCTTTTGTTGGTAAGTAATTATCTACTTTGCTTCTTTCAATAATTTCAATTTCAACTTTTTCGAAATCGTTTGTCTGCATTTGAATTTTAGCAGTTTCATCATGTTTGTATATTTTTGAATTTAGAATTTTTAGGATGTCTATAAATTCATTATTCATAAATGGCTCAATAAAGCAAAGACTATAAACTTTTCCGTTGGATTTATAAGAAATAAATCTTGGATTTCCTGCGAAATATTCATTCCTATTGAGTTGTTTTTGTTTGACAAAGGATTCAATATTTTTGCCTGATAATGAGTTTAATTGGTTAATTTCTCCTGAAGTTAATGTGTATTGGAAATAATTTTTCCCATCCCAGCTATCTGAATAGACGGTTAAGTTTCCTTTCTAAGATTTAATTTCAATTTTATTATTCGATATTAATTCATAATCAACAATTTTTAAATCTTGAATTATATTTTTTTGTGAAAACAGATTTATACATAAACATATAAAAATAAGTAATGCGAACTTTTTCATGATTGATTAATCGGTTTGAATGTGCTTTTTGTTGTAATTACGGTTGATATTCAAATTTACACTTTAAGCTCATATATGATATATAATTGCAAATAAAATTTTAAGTAAAAAGTTCTTTAGATTTTCTATATAAAAAAACCGCCCTACAAAAGCAGAGCGGTTAGTATATTAAATTTGTCTCAACGACACGTTGTTACATCATTCCTGGCATTCCACCACCCATTGGCATAGCTGGTTCAGCGCTCTTCACTTCAGTGATAACACATTCAGTTGTTAAAAGCATTCCAGATACAGAAGCTGCATTTTCAAGGGCAACTCTTGTTACTTTAGTTGGGGCAATGATACCTGCTTCAAGCATAAGAATGTTTTAATTATTATGATTCCATTTTCTCCATGAAATGCATCACGTTTTTCATTAAATTTTTCCTTTCAAAATACTTCTTTACAAGTTCATTGTCATTTTTACAAAAAGAGATCTCATTATAAATAGAATAAAAGATAAGATACTCTCGTAATTCTTTTAACCTTGGCATACCTGAAAAATTATTTGTAAAGGTCAATTGATTATTTTTTGTATTTACTGTTAGAGTGAACGGAGAGCCATCAATCACAGAACTTATTAAATCAGTGATACTTTTTTCTGAAACTGAGTTTATACTATCAAAGTCTATAGTGATTTCTTTCTCTTTAAGTAATGTTAAAAATGTTGATTCTGAAATTTTATAAATTTTTTTCCCCTGAAAATCATTTTTCTCATAAAGCTCTTTGATCACTTTTAAATCATCATCATTAAGATCAATTTTGTAAGATTTAAGATGAACTAAACTGTCTATCTTCCTTGCTTGTATTTTTGATATTTTGGTTGATTTGTTCTCATGACTTATAGTGGGTAAGTATGTGATTTTACAACTTATGGTATTTTTATTCTGACCGGAAACAAAGGCATGTGAAATAATTATAAAAATTATGGTTAATAAGTTTTTCATATTTTTTTTACGAATATAAAAAAACCGCTCTACAAAAAGTAGAGCGGTTAGTATATTAATTTGCCTCGGTCGCTGACCGTTACATCATTCCTGGCATTCCACCACCCATTGGCATAGCTGGTTCAGCGCTCTTTACTTCAGTGATAACACATTCAGTTGTTAAAAGCATTCCAGATACAGAAGCAGCATTTTCAAGGGCAACTCTTGTTACTTTAGTTGGGTCAATGATACCTGCTTCAAGCATTTGAACATACTCGTCAGTTTTCGCGTTGTATCCGAAGTCACCTGTTCCTTCTGCTACTTTAGCAACGATTACAGAACCTTCTCCACCTGCGTTAGCAACGATTTGTCTTAATGGCTCTTCGATCGCTCTTTTCACGATTTTGATACCAGTGTTTTCGTCAGCATTAGCACCAGAAAGGTTGTCTAGAGATTTAATTGCTCTTACTAAAGCAACACCACCACCTGCAACGATACCTTCTTCTACAGCAGCTCTTGTAGCGTGTAGAGCATCATCAACTCTGTCTTTTTTCTCTTTCATTTCTACTTCAGAAGCAGCACCTACGTAAAGCACAGCAACACCACCAGCTAACTTAGCTAGTCTTTCCTGAAGTTTTTCTCTGTCGTAGTCAGAAGTTGTAGTTTCCATCTGAGCTTTGATCTGAGCTACTCTTCCTTTGATTTTCGCTTCGTCACCACCACCGTTTACAACCGTTGTGTTGTCTTTGTCAATCGTTACTTTTTCAGCAGTTCCAAGCATGTCTAAAGAGATGTTTTCCATTGTGAAACCTTGCTCTTCAGAAATCACCTGTCCACCTGTAAGGATAGCGATATCTTCTAACATTGCTTTTCTTCTGTCTCCGAATCCCGGAGCTTTTACAGCAGCAATTTTAAGAGAACCTCTTAGTTTGTTTACTACCAAAGTAGCTAAAGCTTCACCTTCAACTTCTTCAGAAATGATTAATAGAGACTTACCACCTTGAGCAATTGGCTCAAGAACTGGAAGTAATTCTTTCATTGAAGAAATCTTCTTCTCTACTAAAAGGATATATGGGTTTTCTAGTTCAGCTAACATTTTCTCAGGGTTAGTCACGAAGTAAGGTGACTGGTAACCTCTGTCGAACTGCATACCTTCTACAACATCTACTGTTGTATCGATACCTTTAGCTTCTTCTACAGTGATTACACCTTCTTTTCCAACTTTTCCGAAAGCCTCAGCGATTAAAGCACCGATTGTTTCGTCGTTGTTAGCAGATACAGAAGCTACTTGCTTTACTTTATCTGTAGAATCTCCCACAGCCTGAGACTGTGTTTTAAGGTTTTCAACAACAGCAGTTACCGCTTTGTCGATTCCTCTTTTAAGATCCATTGGGTTAGCACCTGCCGCTACGTTCTTAAGACCTTCTCTTACGATAGCCTGTGCCAATACAGTAGCGGTAGTAGTACCGTCTCCTGCGATATCATTAGTTTTGGAAGCCACTTCTTTTACCATCTGAGCTCCCATATTTTCTACTCTGTCTTCAAGTTCGATTTCTTTTGCAACAGACACACCATCCTTAGTTACGTGTGGAGCACCGAAAGATTTTTCAATTACCACGTTTCTCCCTTTAGGACCTAAAGTTACTTTTACTGCATTAGCCAATGCATCTACTCCTCTCTTTAGAGCGTCTCTTGATTCAATATCGAATTTTATTTCTTTTGCCATAATTTCTTATTGTATTAATGTACTTTGTACAATGTATTAATGATTTTGTATTCTGAAAATATCATTTTACATGAATACATTTTACTTTTTACAAATTAACCGATGATTCCTAATAAATCAGCTTCTCTTACGATCAAGTAATCTTTACCTTCCAACTTCAATTCAGCACCTGAATATTTTCCATAAAGAACTTTGTCACCTACCTGAACTGTTGTAGGCTCATCTTTTTTACCAGGACCTACTGCCACTACAGTACCTTCTTGCGGCTTTTCCTTTGCAGTGTCCGGGATAATGATTCCTGAAGCTGTTTTAGTTTCTGCTGCGATTGGCTCTACCAGAACTCTGTCTGCCAATGGTTTAAAGTTTACTGACATAATATATTTATTTTTTAATTATTTCTGTGTTGTAATTCTCTAAATGTATGCCATGAGACACTGGTGGCTGAAATGGCAGACTTTTATTTCCGAATGTGAAAATTTGGCAGAAAAATTATTTTTTACGGGCCGGGAATCCGAAAGCATAACTTGTCGCTACCGGCACTACAAACAAAAGAACAGTGATGGCGGAAACTAATATTTCCATGGTATGGCTGGCTAAAAATTGAGCGAATGCCGTAGCAGGGTAGAAGTGTTCAAATAATGACAAACTGAGTTTAATTCCTAAAATAGCAATGACGATAAAAGCTGCAGTTTCCAGGAAAGGAAATACCTGCATGAGACGAACAAACCACTGCGCAATAAATCTCATCGCTAAAATTCCTATAAATACTCCCAGCGTAATCAGAAGTAAATTGTCTGAAAAAGCCACTGCTGCAAAAACATTATCTATAGAAAAAGCAAGATCCATCACTTCAACAATAGCAACCGTGGCCCAGAATTGGCCCAGTAATCCGATGGAATTTTTATACAGCCAGCTGGATTCTTTGTCCGGGTTTTCTTCTGAATTTTCTTCATCATTTGTGTTTTTAATTTTTTTGATGAACCAGTCAAAAGAAATGTAGATCAGATAGAATCCTCCCAGTGGTTTCAGCCACCACACGGAAATCAGTACGGAGGCAAAAATAAGAGCGAGTCCACGAAATACATAAGCTCCAAGGATTCCGTATTTCAGGGCTTTTTTTCTTTGATGTTCGGGCAGATCCATGACGATGGTCGCCAGTACTGCTGCATTGTCTACAGAAAGAAGGCTTTCGATCAGGATAAGATTGCCGATAATAGCAATGGATTTTGCCGGGTTTTCTACGATGTCATTGAAAAGGTGTGTAAAATCAGGAAATATCATTTTTTAAGGGAATAGAATTTTGATTAAGTTTTGAAATAATGGCAGCAGAAACTGAAATGCCTATGAAATTGGTAACCGATCTCGCTTCGTTCATAAAGCGGTCTATGCTGTATAAAAGCGCAAGATCTGTGGTGGGAATTTTTCCAAACCTGCTTAGGGTAAACATCAGGGCAAGGAAACCTGATCCTGGAACCCCGGAAGCGGTTTTGGAAGCAATGGAAATCGTGATAAAAAGCCAGAAATAATCCATTGGCGTAAGAGAAATATTGTAAAGCTGAACGAGGAAAATACATGAAATGGAAAGATAAATGCACGCTCCTGCCAGGTTGAAATTGTATCCGAGAGGAATAATAAGACGAAGAATTTTCCGGTCATAGCCTTGTGATTCCATTTTGTCAAAGATCATTGGGAAAGCCGTTTTTGAAGACGATGTTGCCACTACAAGAATGATTTCTTCTTTGATGCTGATCAGAAAATCCCAAAGATTAATTTTAAAGTAAGCTGTTATAACTCCTAATATCCCGAAAATAAAAAATACACTGGTAAGATATACCGTAGCGACAATTTTACTTAACGGTAGGAGAGTATTAATTCCATATACTGAAATTCCGTAGGCGATATTAGAAAAAATAACGATAGGAAGAAATAAATAAACATATTTGATAAGTCTGAAAAACAGATTTCTTCCCGCATCTAAAGCTTTAAAGATATTATTCCTCTTTTTTGAAAGACCAATCACGACTCCCGCAGAAATTGAGATTAAAAGAAAAAGAACATAGTTGCTGATGTGTAATGGGTTTGAAGTTTTTATTAAAAATCTTTCAGGGAGTTCTTTATGAGAAGAAATAATAATTCCTGTATTGGCACCCGGTTTTAAAAGAAGACCAGACCCGATTCCCAATAAAATACTGATGGAGGTAATGATTAAAAAATACAGAACCATCTGGCTCACAATTTTAAAAGCATTTTTGGTGCTGAAAATATAGCTTACCCCATACGTTACTGCAATGAAAATAACAGGAATAATCAAAACTTCAAGAAGTGTGAAGAAATAACTGCTTACCGTTTCCAGATGTTTACTGACTTCCGGAAAATAATAACCGGTCAATGCTCCACAGATAATCGCTGTGAATACATAAAGCGTAAGGTTTCTTAGATAAGAATCGGTAAATGTTTTTTGCTTGGCAGTTTTCATCATTCACTTTTTATAGATGGTAAGATTACAATATTCAAAGATATAACCTTATATAATACCAAGAATCAAAGCGCTCAGTAACATTACAATTGATGATCCGATAGCCCATTTTAAGGTGAATTTCAGGTGGTCAGAGAATTCTACACCGGCCAGGGAAACCAACAGATAAGTAGAAGGCACCAACGGACTTAATAAATGAGAAGCCTGCCCTACAAGACTGGCACGTCCCAGAATATCAGGAGGAATATTCAGCTGGCTGCCTGTAGCGGTAATCACAGGTAATATTCCAAAATAATAAGCATCATTGGTAAGGAAAAAGGTAAGCGGTACACTGAATATTGCGGTGATGACATTCAGATATCCACCCCAGGTTTTAGGAACAATACTGATAATGCTGTTTCCCATAGCATTCATAATTCCGGTTCCATTCAGTATTCCGGTGAAAATTCCCGCTCCGAAAATCATTCCTGCTACCGATAAGGCATTTCCTGCATGTTTTGAAATAATTTTCTGCTGGTCTTTCAGTTTCGGGTAATTAATCAGGGAAGCGATGCAGAAGGCAATCATAAACGCAATTCCCAAAGGAATAATGTCCAGAATCATCACGCAAAGAAGGATAATGGTCAGGATTAAATTAACAATAATAAGTTTTGGGCGTCTTAATGCGGGGTCATTTTCACCTGCAATATCCTGTCCGCTGTATTTGGTATATTTTCCATGTTTGCTTATTCTTTTTTTCTCCCGAACCCCCAGAATATAGGCCACAAAAAATACCCATACCAGCCCGATCAGCATAACCGGAATCATAGGAACAAATATTTCAGTATGCCCCAGTTTAAGGGAGCTCATCACTCTTGCAGTAGGGCCACCCCATGGTAAAATATTCATAATACCACCTGCAAGCATGATAATACAGGTTAAAACCAGAGGGTTCATGCCCTGTTTTTTATAAAGTGGAAGTAATGCTGCCACCACAATAATGTAAGTGGAAGAACCATCGCCATCTAAAGAGACCAAAGTGGTGAGAAGGGCCGTTCCGATGGTTGTTTTTACAGGATTATCTCCTACAGCTTTTAATATGGCATTGACAAGTGGCTCGAAAAGCCCGGTGTCAATCATCAGACTGAAATACAGGATGGCAAAAATCAGCATAACCCCCGTAAGTGCTATTTCTTTTACTCCATCTTTCATCATTTCCCCCAGATCAGGCCCGAATCCTGCTACTACAGCTATAAGGACTGGTACAAGGACTAAAGCGGTAAGAGGAGTCATCTTTTTGTTCATGATGAGGATCATGAAGATGAAAATCATTAAAAAACCAAGAAATGTAAGCATAGTTATCTATAAATATTAATGAGATTATTGTTGTTTCTTTTTTCTCCAGTCAAAACTGTTTCTGAAACCTATAAAGCCGTAGTTACTTGTTTTTCCGGTTTCCATTTGATTGATAAAGGCCAGCTCCAGTGCAGAGTTTTTGCCTACTTTTATTCCAAGTCCTGCGGTAATACGATTGCTATCGAAAGGCTCTACTTTATCCACATTCATTCTTATTTCATTTTTAAGAATACCGTAGAGTTTTTCTTTTTCTCCTTTTTTATTGAAAGGAATTCTGACAGAAATCAGATATCGGATTCTTACCTCAAATTCATCGGGATTGCTGAGGAAACGCTCTTCCACTCTAAGGCGGTTGGAGATGGAGGTTCTCCCGATGAAATACTCAGCAGTTACCTGTTGGAAAGGTCTTTTTTCATATCTTATCTTTTTAGAATCGTCGGCATTGTAAGATTCGAGGATCAGAAACATAGCTCCTGCAGCAGGTCTTATATTTTCTGCCACTTCATAATCTACATAGGCATTCACAAGGAAAAGTCGGGTGTCATAAGCCAGGTCAAAAGAACGGTATTGAGTAAGTGCAGTTAAAGTACTCTTATCAGTCAGCTTTGCTGACATCAGGTACTGAAACCACATATTATAGTTGTCTTTACTCTGACTACGTAAAAGACCAGTTATCAAACAAAATGATAAAATAAGAGTTAATTGTATATTAAGTTTCATGTAATATTTGATTAATATTGCGGTTTCTCAAATATATTTATTCAGAAGAGCGGGCCCGGATTTTTTCAATCAATGACAGTTTTTCTCAACGAACTGCATTTTGAGACAAAAAGATATTATATTTGATGCGTTTCAAAATAAGGTATGGACTATGTTTTTAATCATTAATTTTATAATTATATTATTGATTATCAGAATTTTATTTAGTGGTAAAATTCTGGAAAGCCTTATGAAGTACCGCTGGAAATTTTTGTTGAGGTTTCAGCACATTTTTTTCCTTTTTATCTTCATTTTGATGACTTATTTCACCGAAAACTACTTCCTGGATTCAAATCAGTTGGTGATAAGTATTATTTTGAATACAATTTTCAATGTGGGTATTTATTATCTGGTGTACTATTATCTGGTACCTAGATTCTATTTATCGAATAAGTATCCGGAGTTTATTCTCTATGCTTTAATCCTTTTTTTAGGGTCCAGTCTTTTCAGAATTTTGTGGGAACCAGCCGTTTTTCAGATGAATTTCAGTGGAGAAGGTTACCATGTCGGGTTTCTGTATAATGTGTATATCTCACAAGGAATCATCATTCTGGTGGGTTCTTTTCTGGGAATTACCAAAGACAAATTTTTAATAGAACAGGATGTGATCAGTCTTGGAGAAGAGAAAGATCAGCTTTATCTTGATTTGCTGAAATCTAAACTGAATCCTCATTTTTTGTTGAATACGCTTAATAATATATATGCCAATAGTTTTACCCATTCAGAGAAAACATCGGATTCTATTTTGCAGTTGAGCAGACTTTTAAAATATATTATTTATGACAGTGGAAAAGAAAGAGTAACGGTTTCTCAGGAGTTTTCTTCCCTGAAAGCGCTTGCTGCATTGTATCAGCTTAAATATAATAACCAGCTTGATATTGTGATGGATATTGAAGATCAGGAAGAATTTGACATTGCGGAAATCCCGTCTGCTATACTTCTTACTTTATTTGAAAACGCTTTAAAACATTCAGCAATTGGAGAAGATGCTCATGCTTTTATAAAATTATTCTGTCATATTGAGCGCTCTGAACTGTATTTTGAAATTATAAATTCTGTCGGAAAAGATAGAACTCTTGTAGCTGAATCTGATTATCACGGATTGGGTAATGAAGCAATTATTCATATATTGGAAAAATTTTATCCTGATCAGTATGAATTTTATTCCGGACCGAAAGAAAATGATCAATATAAAATTGCTTTAACAATTACTATCAATGGCTAACCTGACTATCGTTAATGTAGATGATGAATATCCTGCATTGCAGCTTGTAAAACAATATTGTGATCAGCTTGAAGAGGTTGAGCTACTGGCTTCATTTCAGAAACCGGAAGAAGCACTGGCATTTCTGAAAGAGAATAAAGTAGATCTGGTTGTTTTCGATATCAATATGCCTGGGATGAATGGAGTGGAGCTTTTGCAGCAACTTCCCGATCCGCCGCTCTGTATTTTTCTTACGCTGGAGACAAAGTATGCAGTGAAAGCCTTTGAACTGGATGTTGTTCATTACCTTATCAAGCCTGTGGATTTTGATACATTTAAAAAAGCAGTCCATAAAGCAAGGGATTTTGTTCAGTTTAAAAGCTCCGCCAACAGTCAGCAACAAGAAGACTTTATTATGTTCAAATCCAATTATGTGATGAATAAAGTTTTTCTAAAAGATATTCTCTGGATACAGGGATTCGGGGAGTATATTGTGCTGATGACGCCTCTGAAAAAGTATATGATTCTGGATAGGATGTCCAATTTTGAAGAGAAGTTTCAGCATTTCGGATTTATCAGAATTCATAAGTCTTATATTGTATTATCAGAACATATCAATTCGTATAATTCCAGCCATGTTTTTTTGAAAAATGGCGATGAGCTTCCTTTGGGGAGAACTTATAAAAAGAATGTAAAAGAACATTTAAGTTAAAAAATAAAACCGGAACATTTCCGGCTTTATCTTAAATTGTTATCTAAGGATTGAACTACGGGCAATATTGTCCAGGTCCGATCCACAGGATACATTGTCCTTTGTAATTGTACTCACAGCAAATACGTCCTGCTGCTCCGCCATTGATTGATTTCTGAGCATCTCTGCTTAATAATTTAGCGTTTTTCATAGTTAATAATATTTTGTTTGTACGTTCCTGAACATTTAAAGTCAATCAGGATTTTGACATTTGGTGTAAAAGAAGTGAATCAAAGATACTGTTTTTCTTTATTGTGTGATATATTTTAGTTGAATTTTTTATAATAAAATTTTGATAATCAGGTTGTAAAGAAGAAAGGTTGTAAAAACAAAAAAAGCCGGAAATTTCCGGCTTTATCAAAATTGTTATCAGATGACAGAACTAAGGACAGTTTTGTCCTGGTCCGATCCATAAAGTACATTTTCCGTTGTCGTCGCGTTCACAGCACACGAGTCTGGCAGCAAGCCCGCCATGAATAGTTTTCTGAGCATCTCTGCTTAGTAGTTTGGCATTTTTCATAGTTAAAAATATTTTGATGGGTACGTCCTGAACATTTAAAGTCAATCAGGTTTTTGACATTTGGTGTTATGTGATTCAAATATAAAACTTTTTAAGTCAGGTTGTTATGTTTTTTGTAGACGAAAATGAGATATTGGTATCTGGATGTAAGTAATTTATAGAGCTGTTTCTAAATACATTTTTCTTCCTGCCATTTCTATATCCTGCTTTACAATTTTCCTTGTTGCTGCATCAATATAATAGGTTACTGTGGTTGCTTTGTTGCTGATGTCATCATTAGTTTTTACAGCCCAAACCGGTTTTCCTTTATATTCTGTCTTTTGGGTATCCAGAATGTAGGCTTTCATCATCCCTTTTTTCTCAGATTTGGGGTTATAATCGAAAATAGAAATTTCGGCAGTATAGTGTTCTTTCAAAGGAAGGTATCTGATCAGCTGGGCATAGCTGCTGCTGTCGAAATAATGATCTGCAGGAATTTCGATGATATCTTTTTTCTGAGATTTCTTATCAAGATAATATCCGGTGACCTTATCTTTTTCAGACTTGAGAACCATATCTCTCATTGAATTGTAAGATGAGTGGTAAATAGGGTTGAAGTTGGAAGTTTTTACGAGAGTAGAATCCGTCCATTTTGTATCCGGAGCCTGTTTCATTTTTACCGTTGTTCTGATCAAAAGATCTGCTTTGTTCAGTTTTTTGATCTCCGTAACAATACTTCCTATTTCTATTTTGGTTCCTGCATTTTCAGCAAACCATACGGCTTCAGAAGTTTCATCGTGGATAAGTTTTGAGTTGATCCCGGAATTTTCAGGAGTAAGTAGCTTCTGGGAAAAAAAATTAGCACTACTTAGTATTAAAAGGAAAAGAATAGTTTTCATGATCTTTTTAATAATAAGTAGTGCTGTATTTGTAAAAGTTACAACCTTTTGATTTTTAACTCTTTCCTGCGGCCTGCATTGGGTTGACTTTTCCGGTTGAGCCTCCTCTTACGGAACCTCCTCCCTGTTTTTGTTTGAAAAGTTGGAATTTTGAAGTTTCACTTGCTGCTCCGGCATTGCTCCAGAAATTATTGCTTGTATCAATATCAGCAGTCTCCCTCATTGGATCCAGCTGAATAGATTTTACTTTCTTATCAAAATAATAGGTCTTGGAAACTTTTTGTTCGTTCAGTCTCCAGATCTGCGCTGCAGATTTGTCATATACTTTTGATCCGTCTTCAAAAGTGAATTCAAGAATGATTGGCATTACCAGACCACCTTTGTTCACAAAATCTATCTGATATCCTGTTATATTTTTGAATTTCTCTTTGTCCTTGGCATCTAAAGGAAGACCTGCCTCTGTTTTGATGGTGTATTGCTTGTTATTATCAATCTTTTCCTGGCCTCTGTCATATCTGTAATAGAAATCCTGAAGGTCTTTATCACCATCTACATAGAACTTGATATTCTTATCTTCTCTGTTTCTGATTTTTGAAAGGTCTTCAAAACTGTTTACCAATGGTTTTTCAACCTGATATTTTACTTCAGCAGCAGCTCTTGGATCACTCTCAAGATTAGGAACAGCAACCGTTACTTTATCAATCGCAATATCTACAGGATCTGTACCGTAGAACCATCCTCTCCAGAACCAGTCAAGGTCTTCACCGCTGGCATCTTCCATTGTACGGAATAAATCTGCAGGCTCAGGATGCTTGAATGCCCATCTTTTGGCATACGTTTTAAATGCTTTGTCGAAAAGCTCTCTTCCCATGATTGTTTCACGAAGAATATTCAGTCCTGTAGCAGGTTTTGAATAGGCGTTCGGACCATACTGAACTATATTTTCAGAGTTACTCATGATAGGTTCCAGCTGATCTTTCGGAAGTTTCATATAATCTACGATTGTCCATGCCGGTCCTCTTTTGGATGGGAATTTATTATCCCATTTTTCTTCTGTAAGATATTCTGTAAAGGTATTCAGACCTTCGTCCATCCATGCCCATTGTCTTTCATCAGAATTGATGATCATAGGGAAGAAGTTGTGACCAACCTCGTGGATAATTACTCCGATCATTCCATTTTTTGTCCCTTCAGAATACGTTCCGTCTTTCTCGGTTCTTCCGAAATTGAAACAGATCATCGGATACTCCATTCCGTTCGCTGCTTCTACAGACTGCGCTACAGGATACGGATAAGGAATGGTAAATTCCGAATAGGTTTTGATGGTATGGGCTACCGCTTTTGTAGAAAATTTTCTGTAAAGACCGTAAGATTCTTTTGGATAGAAACTCATTGCCATTACCTTATTGTTGTTTTCAGGAATCGTTACACGCATTCCGTCCCAGACAAACTTTCGGGAAGAAGTCCATGCAAAATCACGAACATCTTTCGCTTCGAAAACCCATGTTTTTCTTTGTTTTGAATGATTTTTCTCCGCTTTTTTAGCTTCGTCTAACGTTACAATTTCGATGGGCTCTGCTGCGTTTTCAGCTTTTCTGTATCTTGATAGCTGATCAGATGTTAATACCTGATCGTAATTTTTACATTCTCCTGTTCCTCCAACAATATGATCTGCAGGGACATTCATGGAAACCTTAAAGTCTCCGAAGACCAAAGCAAATTCACCTCTTCCGGTAAACTGATGATTCTGCCAACCCTGGAAATCACTATACACGCACATTCTTGGGTACCATTGTGCCATTGTATACAGATCATTGCCATCTTCAGGGAAGTTTTCAAAACCTCCACGGCCTCCCATTTTAATTCTGTCGGAGATATTATAGTTCCAGTCTACTTTGAAAACGAATTTCTCACCCTTTTTCAAGACTTTGGGAAGATCAATACGCATCATCGTTTTGTTGACCGTATACTTCAATGGATTACCTGACGCATCTGTTACTTTTTCAAGACTTACGCCATAACCGTTATCCTTTACAGGAAGTTCAGAAACTTTAAGCTGCTGGTTCGTAGTGGAAGAACGAAGTACAGACGAAGTGTCATATCCTGCATTTCTGATGCTTGAGTGTTCGTTTTCATCAAGCTGCAGCCAGATATAGTCCAGCTCATCAGGAGAATTATTGTAGTAAGTCACCGTTTCTGAACCTTTCAGATTTCTTTTATCTTCATCCAGATAAGCGGTAATGTTATAATCGGCTCTGTTCTGCCAGTATCCGTGACCGGGAGCTCCTGAAGCCGTTCTGTAGATGTTGGGTGTTGGTAGAATAGTTCCCAGCTGCTCAAACTTATTGCCGTGATTGCTGCCCGGGTTATTCTGAATATTTTGTGCGGTGAAACCTGTATATGCAAATACAGAAAGTGAAAGTATAACAACTTTTAGTTTCATAACCGAAATGATTTTTTAATGATCAAAGATAGTAATTACCTGTTGAATTAATGAGAATATTTAACTTTTAAAAAGGAATTCTTTCCAAAGTCATTTTTAAAGATAAAGCAAATACTCCGGAAGAAACAAAGAGTATCCAGTCTTTTTTATTCACCTTAAAAAGATTGAGTGAAATAAACAGGATGATTAAAATGGCAGCAACAATTACAATCTGGCCAAGTTCCAAACCAATATTAAACCCAAGGAGAGGTAAAGCAATACTTTGGCTTTTAGCAATCATTACTCTTGCTGTGTTGGCGAATCCCATTCCATGAACCAAACCGAAAATCAGAGCAAGATAATAGTTGGCCCGCATCAAAGTCTGTTTCTGATTTTTCATGATAATATTATCCAGCGAAGTCAGAACAATGGTTAAAGAAATTAAAAACTCCACCCAGTCAGAAGGAACTCTGAAAACATCAAGGATACTCAATGCTAATGTAATAGAATGTCCAATGGTGAACGCAGTCACAAGAATCAGAATTTTTTTCCAGTCACTGTAAGAGTAAACGGCTATCAAAGCCAAAACAAAAAGCTGATGATCCAGGGCATCCAGAGAAATAATATGTTCCCATCCAAGGTTTAAATAAAAAAGAAAATCCTGCATTTTGATTGAAAAATTTTATATTTTGAATATATTGTTAAAATATTATTAATTTTATTATTTAATTTAATTTTTACGCTGAATCTTTATTAATATTTTGCTTTATATGTGTTTTGAATAAAAATTGTATAATTGTATTGCTTAAAAATAAAATATGGATATCAAAAAATTATTTTTTACAAATGTAAACATTTCACATGGAGGAGCGAAGCTTCTTAGAAATGCTACAGCAGCCTTTTTGGGATTGTATTCCTACGCTTTTTACGGGCAGGTACAGAAACTGGATTCCCGGTTTGATCTTTTATTGAAGAATAAAGAAAGTATTGCTAATGGAAGAGCTGTAAAAGAACTGGAACGTCCTGATATGAAACTTGACCAGCACCTGGTAGTGACTTCAAAAGGAGCGCAAACCATGTATTCATGTATTGTTTATACTAAAGAGCCTGAAAAACTAAAGGCAGACGGATTTCTGGTACAAAGCCAATTTCCTGCGTTTTCCACAGCTTTAGTTTCTATTGAAGATATTGAAAGACTGACTCAGCTTCCGTATGTAACCTCTGTAATGGGACCGGAGTTTGATGAACTTCATAATGATGTGAGCCGCGCTCAGTCCGGAGCAAGTCTTTTGCAGGATGGTGTTTTCAATAACACGGCTTATAATGGAACAGGAGTTTTAGTAGGAATTTATGATACTGGAATAGACTGGAAGCACCCGGATTTCAGAAAGGCTGATGATCAGACCAAAAGCAGAATTGTTTCTATTTGGGATCAGACATTAACTGCACAAGCAGGAGAAGTTGCTCCGGCAGGGTTTGCCACTGGTGTAGAATATACAAAAGCACAGATCGATGATGAACTGGATGGTACACCCACAGGTTTTGTTCGTGAAAATGATACCAATGGTCATGGAACCCATGTTTCAGGTACTGCCGCTGGAAATGGTTCCGCTTTTACAGATAAAAGACATAAGGGATTTTCATCTGATGCGGATATTGTTTTTGTGAAAGGAGGAAACGGGTCTTTTCCTACTACAAATACCATTAATGCATTAACTTACTTCAAAAATGTGGCAACAGCACTTAATAAACCTATTGTTGTCAATATGAGTATAGGTGGTCAGAGTACTGCTCATGATGGAACTTCAAGCCATGAAGTAGCGGTTAATAATTTTACCACCTCAGGAGCGGGAAGAGTAGTTGTTATTTCGGCAGGTAATGATTACGGAGCTTTTCTTCACAGAAAAGTTGATATTGCTGCTAATGCTTCCCAGACTTATAATTTTACGGTAGTAAGTAATACTTCTGCAGCTACAGTATTTTCATTTATTATGTATGCCAATGACAATACTCCTGTTACGGCAAAGCTCACTACTCCCGATGGACAGCAGTATACTCAGAACATAAGTACAACTACAGCTCACAGTATACTGGGAGGAGGGCTTACGGCAACAATGTATAACTATTCGAATAATGATAACAATAAAAGGTATGTTCAGCTGGTAATTACCAGAACTTCAGGAACTACCAATGTTCAGGGGAATTATACATTGGAAATTACCAATAACGGAACACAGCAAATCTCAACCCATGGCTGGCTGTATAGCCAGGGAGTACAAACCACGTTGCAAAATGGGGATAATGAATATATTGTAGGAAGCCCGGGGAATGCTTCTAATGCTATTACAGTAGCATCATATATGGGAAGACCGAGCTGGTATAGTACGGGTGCTTATTCTACCACAACCCCACAGGAATCTATCTCTTCATTCAGTTCACAGGGACCAAGAGTGGATGGGGTTCAAAAGCCGGATATTGCAGGTTCAGGTCAGAATGTTATTTCATCAAGATCCAGCAATTCTGCTCCGGCAGCAACAGACATTATTTCAGGAACCAATTATTACGTGAAAAACCAGGGGACAAGTATGTCTTCACCAGGAGTAGCTGGAGCAGTAGGGTTATTACTGCAGGCTAATCCTTCATTGACGGCAGCACAGGTGAAAACCCGTCTTACGGCTAATGCAAGAATGGACGGTGCCACCGGTGTCGTTCCGAATATGAGATGGGGATATGGTAAATTGGATATCTATAAAGCTGTTACTGATGAAATAGGATGTGTGAAATCCAATTTTGAAACGGTAAGTTATGATGAGCCGTACATTGTAGCCAATACAGAATTTAATTATTATTTTGATAATATGGCTCTTGCGGTAAGATATACTCCTACGTTAACAGGGAAACTGGGAGGGTTCTCTTTTGTATCAGGGTCTTCAATTCCTTCGGATATCCCGGTGGATATTCAGATCAGAAAGGTGGATGCTAACGGAAATCCCGGAGATATTATTGCTACCAAAATCATTACTTCATGGCTTAATAATATTCAGAGATATACCTGGAACTACATCAATCTTTCAGATTTGAATGTACAAATGGTAACCGGAAAAGAATTTTATATTGTTGTTAATGGATTAGGAGGAAGAATTGCTATGAAAGCAGAGAATGCTGTACTGAATAGCAGATCTAAAACTTCTACTGACGGTACCACATGGACTTCCAGAACATTTGATCTTAAAATGAGAGCCGTAATCTATGAAAACGTTGCTGAAGTAAAGAATTTAGCAACTTCCAACCAAACAAAAGCGAATACGGTAGCAAATGGTTATAACTATTTTACAAATGCGTGCCAGCTTATCTCAAGAGTTGAAAAAGAAACTGCCAGTACAGTAACAGGAAATGTCACCTCAAAGGTATGGGTAGATAATGCACAACCCAATTATGTTGCAAGAAGATATGAAATCAATTCAGATGCAAATACTACTACGGCTACCGGAAAAGTAACTTTATATTTCAAGCAGAGTGATTTCGATGCATATAATCTGACCAATGGAGTGAAATTACCTACTTCACCTAACGATGTTGCCAATAAAGCGAATCTTCTTATCGAAAAATATACAGGAACAAGTACTACGGGAACAGTTGCTTCTTTTGGAGGTGCAGCCACAGTTATTACACCAGATGTTGCAGATATTATCTGGAATAACACCTACCAATATTGGGAAGTCAGTTTCCAGACAACAGGTTTTGGTGGTTATTTTGTTAAAACAGGAACAACATTGGGAACAGCTGATGTAAAAATGAATTCAGAAGTGAATATCACTCCGAATCCTGCCAAAGATTTTGTTAACGTAGCATTGGGAAGACATTCTAAAGGAACGGTAACCATTTATGATGCTTCAGGAAAATTGATTAAAACTGTAAATGTAAATACTAATTCAGGTAAAATTGATGTTTCCGAACTGATAAAAGGAACGTATCTATTCACTATAATGCTTGAGGATAATACAAAAATCACGAAAAAAGTAATTAAACAATAAGTCTTCATCAACCAATTATCTTAAAAAGCAGCAGTTTCTATAACTGTTGCTTTTTTTATATTTGCTGTAAAATAAAATTCATGTCAGGTAAATTTTTTTGGAGTGTTCTTTTATTATTAACAATGACTTTTCAGAGTTTTACAAGGAGTGAAGCTTTTCACCCTTATCATGTAGGCTCTGTGGAAATTAATTATAATTCAAAATCAAGAACATTTGAAGTGACGGGAAGATTTTTCCTGGATGATATGGAAAATGGTTTAGGAAAAAAATATGGAGGCGCTTTTCATTTTAATGATGAAAAATACAAAGCAAAATTGAACGATGCTCTGCGAAAATATTGTTCAGAATATTTTAAACTAAAAGCTGATAACAAATTTTTGAAGATAAACTATATCGGTTATGAAGAAGATCAGGAATCTGTAAATGTTTTTATGGAATCTGAACCTGTAGCTGCCCCGAAAAAAGTGGAAACAGCCGTAAGTTTTCTGTATAATCTTTTTGATGATCAGATCAACATTGTCCATATTATTGTAAACGGACAAAGAAACAGTGAAAAACTTACCTATCCTAACCGCTATATGTTTAAAACCTTTTAATCATTTATATTTTATAATAAAACTTATGAAGCAGTAACTAAGGTTGCTGCTTTTTTTACGTAAAATAAAGTTGAAATAAATCACTATATGACGACTAATTTTTTTTAAATGATGATTTGATAAAATGTTAAATTTTAATTATTAACATATTTTTTAATTATATTTTCAATTATTTTGTTATTTTCATGAAATATTTATTCTTATTGTTTAAATTTTGGTATTTTATTTAATATATTAATGTGTTTATTTTAATATTATTTTAATAATTTATTTATATTTTTTTTGAATTATAACAATTAAATCAATTATATTATGAAGTGAAATAAATTTATTATCTACTGCTTTTTACCAATAACAATTTTATATAGTCAGAATTAATCTGATTATACTCACCACAACTTTGCTATGATTTCATAATTTTTTATAGGATGAAAACTTTAAAATACAACACGTTCTTCCAAAGAAAATGAATAAGTAGCCCAATTATTAAATAACTTAATATGAAAATGAAAAGAAAGAACATTACACTGACACTACTTACATTCAGTAGTTTTACTTTTGCTCAGGTAGGGATTAATACAGCTAATCCAACCGCAACATTGGATATTACTGCAAAAAATCCAACGGGAACTTCTAATGCTGTAGATGGCCTTTTAGTAACCCGCGTAGACAGATTGAGAGCCCAAAGCATGACAGCAATTCCAACTTCTACAATGATCTATGTGAATAGTGTGGGAAATGGCTCACAAGCTGGAAATGCAGTAAATATTGATGCTGTAGGTTACTATTATTATAACGGTTCAGCATGGGTTAAGCTTCATAATCCGGGAAATGCCATTGATACTAATATTTATAATACCAATGGAACGTTAACCGGAAACAGAACGGTAACTCAGGGAAGCAATACATTGGCATTTACCGCAAATGCCACCAATGCTTTTTCTGTTAATGGTAATAACTTTTCAGTAGATGCCCTTAACAGAAGAGTGGGAATAGGAACTGCAGCACCTTCCAGTTTTTTATCCGTCTTAAATCCTATAGCAGGAAATGTTACAGATATCCTGTCTGCTGGAATTGACAATTGTGGTGCTCCATGCGGCCAGGGAACGCCAAGAAGTATTACCCTCTACAATAGTAATGTGAGTAACACTTTATTTGGAGGAATTGAATTTATCCCCTCTACCAGTGCTTCAGGTGCTACCGGAGCATCTATCTTAGGGATAGACCGTGATATTGCCAACAATTATGCAGGATTACAGGTTTTCACCAGAAACGCTACAGATTATGCTGCAAGAATGACTATTAAGTCTTCAGGAAATGTAGGAATAGGAACGGAACTTCCAGCTACTAAATTAGATGTTCAGTCTGCAGGAACTCCTGTGTCTCCGGTAGCCGCTATAAAAATTGTAGACGGAAATCAAACGAACGGATATGTCCTTACTTCTGATGCTGCAGGGGTAGGAACCTGGAAAGCAATTCCAGCAACAAGTTCTGTTAATATTTATAATACAGATGGAACTTTATCAGGAAACCGAGCTGTGACACAAGGAAGCAATACTCTTGCTTTTAGCGGTACAGCAGTAAATGCTTTTTCAGTGGATGGTACTACTTTATCTGTAGATGCTGCCAATGACAGAGTAGGTGTAGGAACTGCGGCTCCTACCAATAAACTTCATGTAAATGGAACAAACCCTTTACGTTTGCAGGGAACAACAGCCGGAAATACAACCACAGACCCACTTATGGTGTTGGATGCTACCGGTGTAGTGAAAACCATTGGTACCCTTGGAGCTTTATCTATTCCTAACCCCGCTCTTTTCAGACTGGATACAGCGCAGAGTGATTTTCTTAATGGTGTAGCTGCAGGAAGCTCATCTAATGTTCCTATGACTGTTGTAAAAAATTCAATCTCCGGAATGAGTTATAATGCGGGAACCAGTACCATTACATTTCCTGCGGGAACTTATCAGATCACTTTTGTATACGAGGCGATTCATAATAATGATAACGGAACTACAGTAGAAGCCGATAAATGTAGAAACAGCTCGTATATTGTGGATTTTCCTACCGGAGCAGCCGGAACTCAGAGAATCCATAGTACAGCCTATCATAATTCCGGTACTTTATCCAATCATGGTGGGACTATTACCTATGCCACTACCGTGCCTGCGGGAAGAACCTGGCCTATTCGACTGGGAAGAGGGCAATCTGGAAACTGTTCAGGTACCGGGATGACTCTGGCGGCAGCTTCAACTCAGCTTTTAGTATTCAGAATTGGAGATTAATATTATAAAAACTTTAATAGAAAAGTGTTCCCAAAAGCTTTTCTATAAAGTATTCAGGTATAAAAAATTCTAATAACACAAATTTATAGAACACTTATCTTGTATTATAAGGTAAGTGTTTTTATTTAAAATTAATTGTCCAACTGTAAAAGAGCATTAATCCCTTTTACATGGGTTAAAAGATCAGGAAAAAAATCATCATAACACTGCTGAAGATGGTCTTTGTTCTTCAGAAAAGCTTCAAAAACAGGAATATCCTTATCAAGGTACTTCGCTTTATTCAAAACATTCTGAATGCTGAATTTAATTCCCCAGTCTTCACGGTAATTATAAAGCCAGTCATCATGTTCCATTTTCACAAGCATCTTTTTGAAATTTTCCGGAAGCCATTGTTCATAGGCATTTAAAACACGATAAACTTTAAGGGAATGCGCTTTCCATTCCGGAAGAGAATTCAGAGAAAGATCCCTGGCTACAAAATGATCCATAGAGACATCTACAAACGCACCTGCATACAGTCTTACCAAAGGAGCGAATACCTTTTTGGCTTCATGAATAGCAGGGTGGGAGTCTGTAAAAGTATCAATAGCTCTGTGCAGGGTAATTCCGTCCTGAATATCTTTCGGGAAAGTAAAACGATCTCTGTTACGGATAAAGTCTTCGAGAAACTGCCCCACGATCTGACCGTCGGTAAAAGAAAGAAAAGAATGCGCCAGATAATTCATAAATTAAAGGTATGAATTAAATGTGAATGTTTGATAATAGTGAATAGTGAATAGTGAATAGTGAATAGTGAATCCGCTTCGCTTGTGAATTTTTATCCGCATTCTGATTGACGATTGACTTGCGAAGCAAAATTGACGATTCACGTTAAAAAAGCCTCTCGTGAAAATCCTCAATCTTACTCACTTCTTCAATCTTGATTCCAAATTTTCTTTTCGGGATTTTATTAAGATTGGAAACAAATATTTTCTCATAACCTAATTTTTCAGCTTCAGTAATTCGCTGCTCAATCTGGGCTACCGGACGGATTTCACCACTTAATCCGATTTCTCCGGCAAAGCAGTAATGTTCAGAAATCGCAATATCTTCATTAGAGGAAAGAACAGAAGCAATGACTGCTAAATCCAGTGCCGGATCATCTGTCTTTATTCCTCCGGTAATATTCAGGAAAACGTCTTTAGCTCCCAATTGAAAACCTGCTCTTTTTTCCAGTACGGCTAAAAGCATGTTCAGTCTTTTGGAGTCAAAACCGGTACAGCTTCTTTGAGGAGTTCCGTAAACAGCTGTACTCACCAATGCCTGAATTTCCAGAAGCATCGGTCGGTTTCCTTCCAGAGTTACCGCAACAGAGTTACCGGAAAGCTCTTCAAATTTCTTGGTGATCAGAATTTCAGAAGGATTTTTAATTTCTTTCAATCCCTGGGAAATCATTTCATAAATTCCAATTTCAGAGGTAGAACCAAAACGGTTTTTATTCGCTCTCAATAATCTGAAAAGGTGATTTCGGTCTCCGTCAAAATTCAGAACAACATCCACCATATGTTCCAGTACTTTTGGTCCGGCAATTTGTCCGTCTTTGGTAATATGCCCTACAAGAAATACAGGAGTGTTATTTTCTTTGGCGTATTTGATAATCTCATTGGAACATTCTCTGATTTGAGAAACAGTTCCCGGAGAACTTTCTATCAGCTGAGACTGCAGGGTCTGAATGGAATCAATGATCACGAAATCCGGTTCCAGTTTTTTGGCCTCATGAAGAATTTTTTCCAATGAAGTTTCAGTGAAAAGGAAACAGTTCGGATTTTGAATGTCCGTAAGCCTGTCCGCTCTCATTTTAATCTGAGAAGCACTTTCTTCACCAGAAACATAGAAAACTTTTTTCTTCATTTTCAAAGCAAGCTGAAGCAGAAGAGTAGACTTCCCGATTCCCGGTTCGCCACCAATCAAAGTAACGGAACCTAAAACGATTCCGCCTCCTAAAACACGGTTAAGTTCTTCAGAAGGAGTTTTTATCCTCGGCTCTTCACTCGTTTCCACTTCAACAATATTGATAACATGTTGTTTCGTTTTTGAAAAAGGAGGAGTTTTGTGAGAAGGTTTTTCAACAACCTCTTCTACTAAAGTATTCCATTCTCCACAGTTTTTACATTGTCCCAGCCATTGAGGATACTGGGTTCCGCAGTTTTGACAGAAATATGCTGTTTTCAGTTTTGCCATACTGCGAAGTTATAAAAAAGCATTTTTCTTTCAGAATCTAAATGAATTTAATATTAAAAACTAATCTATGCAGCGTAGGAATATCTTTCATATCTTAGCTTCATTCAATTAAAATATATTAATGTAAAATATCATTACAATGAAAAAAGTATTTTTATCTTTCGTATTTACGCTTTTAAGTATTGTTGCTTTTGGACAGGGAACCTGGCAGGTAGACCAGATGCATTCATCGGTTAACTTTAATATCAAGCACATGGGGATTAGTTTTGTACAGGGAAGGTTTGATAAATTTGACGGAAAAGCGGCTACTAGTGGTGCTAATCTGGATAATGCCGATTTAAACTTTTCTATCAGTGTTCCTACTATTAATACCGGAGTGGACATGAGAGACAGACATCTTATCAGTGAAGAGTTTTTCGATGTTGCCAAATATCCTACTATTGAATTTAAGAGCTCTTCCGTTACAAAAGATAAAAACAACAACTATATTGTTAAAGGAAAACTAACCATGAAAGGAGTAGAGAAAGAAATCAGTGCTCCGGTTACATTGGGTGGGATTACAAAGAATAAAGACGGAAAAGAGATCATGGGAATTCAGACAAAATTTACAGTAAACCGTCTGGATTACGGAATCAAATATGATCCGTCAGGAGCAGGTATCGCGAAAGATGTTGAAGTAACAGCTTACTTTGAGCTTGTAAAACAATAATATTTCAACATATAAAATATAAAAAAGGGTTTTCACTAAAATGGAAACCCTTTTTTTATATGAAAACTATTTACACCTTACAAAATCACAAAAGCTTTCAGTTAAAAATACTTTAGTGGAGAAGTTTTAAAATGATTCTGTAGAAAACTTAAGTGTTTAAATCTTTTGTGACTGTTGTGGTTAAAAATAATCAATGTCAAAGTTTGATCCAATTTAGGAATAAAGCTGCTTGAAAATCTGCGAGAGCACTAAAATATTTTAATTTGAAACATTCATCTTTCCTGAAGACACCGTGAAAATTCCAAAGTCATCAATCAGCATATTTTCTTTGTGAATACTATTAAAAGCCATAACTCTGTCCAGCTCTTTTTGGGAACGCCTTCTCATAATCCAGTCTTTATGCTGGTGATTATTCAGGACGTAGGCAATCATTTTTAATTGAGGATGCCATGGTTGCCCTGTATAAACAATGTAAGCATTCTTTTCTGAAATAGAATTTATTCCCTGAATGGCTTTACTTGCCATTTCATTATCCCCGAAAAGCTCCAGAATTCCTGAAACAATCGTAATGTTGGGTTCAAAATTCAGTTTTTGATAGGTTTGTGGATCAAAACAGTCGAAGTTTGTAAAACGGATCTTCTGATAATTCTTTTCTTTAATGACCTTTTCTCCGATTTCAATATTAGACTTTACAAATTCGTTGATCACGATTTCAGCATCCGGATATTTCTCTTTGATATCAAATAAATAATTTCCTGTTCCGCCTGCAATATCGAGTATCTTAACAGGTCTGCCCTGTTGTTTCAGAGCCTGTATATTTTTTTCTAAAAGTTGTAATAAATGTTGTTTTCTGATGCGAATCCCCTTCCAGCCGATAGCATTGAGGTAATTCTTATCCATCATTTTTCCAAAACCAAATTTCCCTTTCGGCTGATTCTGGTAAACATAATCCAGTGAAGCCCCGGAATCGAAGCCGTACTTCAGGCCAATCGCCATTCCGTTGCTTATTTTCCCAATCTTTGACAGAGACAATTTCTGCATTTTAAAATTCAGATTGTTTCCCACATTATTTTGCAGATCTTCATATTCCTTTACAGAAAAACGGTCAGAAGAAAGGGAAGCTTGTTTTATCGGTCTGTTGAAGCATTTCTCAGCAAAATTCACAATTTTATCATACACCTTTTCCTTTCCGGTATCGAATAAAATTCCATGGAAAAAATCAGGCAAAACTTCATAATGTTTCAAATCTGTATCCAGCTTTTCATGGAATATTTTCTGTTCCTTATTGAAAACCACATGATCTTTTTCTGCAGCGAGAATTAAAGTTGGGGTATCTATCGCTTCAGCATCTTCTACCAGACGTTTTCCGGCTTTTGCCAGATCAATAAGAAGTTCAGCATCAATAGATCTTGAGATCAGCGGATCTGTATCGTAGGCTTTTTGCTGTTCAGGATCATGAGTCAGCATTTTGGATTTCACATAGCTTTTAATGATGAGCCCTTTCTTAAGTTTCGTTCCTAAAGTAATCATTTCATTAGCAAGAGGAACGATGAGGTTGATTTTAAAAGCAGGAGCCAGAAGTGCCATTCCTGCAATAGTAGGTGCAAAATCATGAGCCCAGGCAGAAGCAACCACTCCGCCAATACTGTTGGCAACCACAAACATGTCTGATGTTTTTATATTGTATTGCGAGCTGATAAATTTTGAGAACGCATTCAGGTCTCTTACATAATCCATGAAAACGGATGAGGTTTTGGTTTTTGTATGGCCGTGTCCTCTAAGGTCGAATGCGAAAATGTTGTATTGTGAAAACTGGGGAGATTGGGCAATATCATTCAATCTTTCAGAATGTTCGTGACCACGATGGATCATGATGATACTTTTCTGGTGAGGCTGGTAGTTCCATTCTCGATAAAAAATTTCACTGTTATCAAAACTTTTAAAATGTCCACTGTTCATAGGTTAAAATTTTTTCAGAAAATCCTCCAGATAAGTAGGTATGACAGCATGCTTATTGTGGGTTTTCATTATGGTTATTGCTTCTGTAAGAGATAAAGATAAAATATTTTTGATTACTAAAATCCCGATAACTGAACTTCTGGTGAATCCCATGGTGCAGTGGATCAGAATCTTTCCATCTGAAGGCAGATGTCTGTAATGTCCTGTAATTTCAGAAACCAGTTTTTGTGTTTCTTCTATATCAAATGTACTAATGTCTAAAAAAGGAACAGAATGATAAGTCTTTTTATCTTTGATGAGAGAGAGTTCTTCCATCTCAGCTGATAGATCATAAATAAGCGTTGTTTTATTAGTTTTAAAATTTTTCAGACTTTTATGATCAGGTCTGGAAGAAATGTATAATCTGGGAACAACTTCCACAGGGAATCTGTTTTTCCTAAAAAATCTCCAAAATATCTGATACAATAACAGATAAGGAAAATAGAAAATCTTTTTAAACCATGGAATATTTCCTGCTTTGTTTTTTAAAAAGAAAATATGGTTTTTCTGATAATGATACCCGATAAGAAGAGTCATAAAACCAGGCCAAAGCATAAGTAATCCTGCTTTTTCAAAGAATTGATTAACAAGAATCGCGATTAAAATAATAATCCATCCTGATAAAAAATAAATATTGGCTACATGAAAATTTCTGTACAGAAAATCATTTTTCCTACAAGGAAACATCACAAAACAAAGATGGGCAAGAATACTTCCGGTGATAATATCAATGAAATGATGTTGATAAGTCGTTAAAGTAGAAATTCCCAATAGAATAAGCCAAAACATTACAAATGTCTTTCCTCTTTTTACATTTCTGAAAACTGACCAGAAAATAAATGCATAGGCAATATGCAGTGACGGAGCCTGATTGAAAGGAGAATCAAAAACTTTTAAAAACTGAAAAGAATATCCCAAAATGGAGTTGTCGACCTCAGGCTTGGACAGAGAAAATTTTAAGGGGAATAATAGAAAACAAATTCCGGAAATAATGGTGACAAAGAGCATCCGCTGTGTCAAAACTTTAAGCTGTTCTTTATTCTGACAGAAGAAAAACACAACACAGAAAAAGATTCCGCTTGTCATATAAGGAATAATACTCCATGAAATAAATGGAATATATTTTTCAAAATCAAAAACAAAAGATGAAACTTCAGGCAGCTTTGAAACATACCATGCAGTGAAATTATAGACCATCATAAATACAATGGCACAAAGTGTCAGGGCGTACAGTTTTTGTTGTAGGGTTAGTCGTTTTTCATCCATTGGGCTTTTCTGAACATGATGATATTTAATAATGAAGACGGAAGCAGGAATAACGATTTCATCATCCATTTCATTTTTACAGGAAAAATAATGAACTTCTTCTTTTTTTCAATAGCTTCCGAGATGACGGAGACTGCTGTTTCTACATCGGTAAGAAATGGTTTTTTGCTTAGGTTATTCTGATTGAGTTGTCTTAATTTCTCAGTATCAATATAGCCTGGTGCGATGGTAGTGACGGAAATCCCAAAAGGTTTCAATGCTCTGCGGTAAGCATCCGCAATCTGAATTACTGAACGTTTGGTTTTCGTGTACAAACTGGAGTTTTCATATTCCAGTATCCCGGAAACAGATGCAATTACAGCGATACTCCCTTTTTGTTGATTCTTCATTACCTTTCTTGCCGCCTCGAAGCAGTTTACGGTTCCCAGAATATTGGTTTGAAGCATTTCTTCAGCTTCTTCATAGGAAATTCTTCCTGCTACATCTTCTGCGTAGCTTCCGGCACAGTTAATGAAAATATCAAGTGTACTTTTATCCACAAGAAAAGACTGTAATGTGGATAACATAGCGTTTATGTCGCAAACATCTGTCTGGAAAGCCTTTAAATCTTTAAAATCATTCTCTGGTATTTTAGTAAGATCTCTTCCGCAGATTCCTACACAATATCCTTTAGAAAGATAATGTCTGGCCAGTGCATAGCCAATACCTGAAGTTCCGCCTGCGATAAAAACGTTCATAAGTGTTTGGTGGTTTTCATTTTTTGTAAAAATAGATTTTAAAAGTGAAAATAGGATGGATGTTTTTAATATTAAATATAAACAGGTTTAAATTATTCAATAGGCACGGGCTTTAGCCCGTGATCACAATAGATTAAAATGCTATTGGCTTTAGCCGAAACTTAAAGATTCCCCATACAAAACCACCCCGTCAAAAATTCTTTGAATTTTCGCCACCCCTCCGAAGGAGGGGAATTTGCAAGTCTTCAGTTGGTGTATTTGTCATCACTTTTTAATACTCTTCATCGTTTGATCAAATCCGTACTGCCATTGAATTTCCATGTCTTTTACAAATTGTGGATAACTTTTCGGGAATGAAAAACTGACCTCAAATTTTCTCCAGTCAATTCCTTTTTTCAGATAATGTCCTTCCAGTTCCTGTTTTATATTTGTTGTATCAATCTGCAAGCCGGATAAAAGTTGGTTGGTTTCTGTAAGCCTTTCATTTCCACTGAATCCAAGTACGGATCGTACAAGAGCTTCTTCCACAGCATTGTAAGGATGTTTTTTTTCGGTAATGATTTCCTGTGCCAGATGTTGGCTTATTTCTGCCGGAACAAGATCTATAGCGCCACCTGCAAAGTGTTTTCCCTGAAGAAATGCCGGTTGTACATAAAACATATCGGAAACAGAAGCCCGAGTGCTTTCAAGCAGGGAAAAATGGGTGAAGATTTTGATCGATTCTTCAACTGCACTATTCCTAAAACTTGCAGAATTACTAATGATTTGTTCAGGACCGATCTTCTTTGCTGTTTCAGGATCTGTGAAGATTGTTTTTTGATATAATTTTCTTTCATTTCTCTTTTGTCCACATTCTTTGGGAATAAAAAGAAGTTCAGAGCCAATAATGATCGTAGGGATTTCTTTTGAAAACTGAATATTTTGGATAGATGGAAAACATTGGGATAGGTCTTGAGGCATTTCAACAAGATATCGGTTGAAAACATCTTCAATGAAGGGTGCTTTTCTTTTATCCAGAATTTTTTTCAAAGAGAAAAGTCCTATTTGCGAAAGCTTTTTCTGCTTTGTCAGTACAGTACCTGAAACAAACTGAAAATATTCTTCTGACTGTAGATATTCTTTTCGGGAAAGATGATCGGGGAATGCATTGATGATGGTAGCAGCAAATGATCCGCCACAGGAAGCAATCAGAAGATCTGGTTTGAGATCGAGTTCTTCCAGCGCGGCAAAAATCCCGAGATAAATCATCAGTCTCGTTCCGCCTCCAGAAAAAATAACCGCTTTTTTAAATTTTTCATCCATTGTTTTACTATTTGATCAGAAGAGGAAATAGCCAGAAGAATAGAGGAGCATTGAACATCAGACTATCCATTCTGTCGAGAAGTCCACCATGTCCCGGAAGAAGATTTCCAGTATCTTTTACCCCGGTTTTCCTTTTTACATAAGACATAAATATATCTCCAAAAAATCCTGAAATTCCAAGAAGGAGTCCTAGAATACTGTTAGTCAGAATACCAGTTTCAAGCAAAAAATATCCTAAAATATTACTCAAAATAACAGTAAGAAAGACACCACCGATAAGGCCCTCCAAAGTTTTATTGGGACTGATTTGAGGTGTTATTTTATGTTTTCCGAAAAATTTTCCCATCAGATACTGAAATACATCGTTCAGTTCTGTCACAACAACAATAAATATAATGGCAGTCAATCCATCAGATCTTTCCCTTATCCACAACAAATGTGGGAAAGCGAAAAGACAGATCAATAAAGCAACTGAAATTCCGTACAATTGCTTTTTGGGAGCTCCCGACAAGATAAAACGGCAGAAAATAAGTGTTGATATAAAAAAACTATATAAAAGGTAGGTTTCAATATTTAAAAAGTAGAGCAGGAAAAACTGTAGAAAACCTATGAACAGTGAAGGAAAAACAGGCGATGCATGAATTTTAAACATTCTTGAAAATTCAAAAAAACACTGATAGCTGATCCATGAAACAAAAACGGTCATGGCAACAGGATGTGAAATACCCAGCGCAAAAACAATAATGATGTAAATCCATGTTTTTACCCTTAAAGGAACATCTGCAAATTTATTTTCTTCAGGCTTCATGCAAAGATTTCTTAAGTCGGATATAAGTACTGATCAAAAGTAGAGCAATGATAATTCCAAAAATATATCGGGAAACCCCGGAAATATTAACTCCGATAAGCATTAATAAACCATACAGTCCAAGGATAAGAGCACGGTCACTTTTTCCCATAGGACCTTCATAACGTCTTTCTTTTCCCACAATTTTCCCCATCAATCCGGCAAATTCATTAATAATGCTCAGTACGATGAAGATGACAATAAGATATAAACTCTCTGGTTGAAATTTAAGAAGCGGGAAAAATATAATCACATCTGAAACAATATCACCCATCTCATTTAAAACTTCTCCAAGTTTACTGGTCTGATTGAATTTTCTGGCCATCATTCCGTCCAAAGCGTTTAAAGCCATTCTCAGAAGCAGTCCCACAGGAAGACTTAAAAAGAACCATTTTGAAAGATCCGCATTCCAGAATAAGATTCCAATGATTACAGATAAAAGGATAGAACTGATGGTAATCTGATTGGCTGTAATTTTATTTCTGTGGAAAAATAATAAAACAGGCGTGAGGAGCTGCTGGAATTTGGGTTTTAGTTTATAGACGGAAATCATGTTGGTTATAGCTTTGTTTCATTTGCTTATATCAAATATAGATAAAAATTTTTATCAGGTTTTATAATTGTTTGAAGGTGGTTTTGTCATTTTCAAAATGTAAAAGATTGCTTTGTATCTCTTTTTCCCATAACTTTGCACAAACCTAATCTAATGAGTAAAAAGAATACAAAGTACATCTTTGTGACAGGAGGTGTAACTTCATCTTTGGGAAAGGGAATCGTTTCTGCTTCTCTGGGACTTCTACTAAAATCACGCGGCTTTAATGTAACGATCCAAAAATTAGATCCTTATATCAATATCGACCCAGGAACTTTGAATCCTTATGAGCACGGAGAGTGTTATGTGACTGAAGATGGTGCAGAGACGGATCTGGATTTAGGCCACTACGAGCGTTACCTTGATGCTCCTACATCCCAAAACAACAACGTTACTACAGGAAAAATCTACCAGACTGTAATTGAAAAAGAAAGAAAAGGAGATTTCCTTGGAAAAACAGTTCAGGTAATTCCTCATATTACTAACGAAATCAAACGTAGAATTA
Organism: Chryseobacterium sp. T20; assembly: GCF_047345655.1. Classification (NCBI taxonomy): domain Bacteria; kingdom Pseudomonadati; phylum Bacteroidota; class Flavobacteriia; order Flavobacteriales; family Weeksellaceae; genus Chryseobacterium; species Chryseobacterium sp. T20. The sequence continues at coordinate 57,816 of NZ_JBLFDU010000012.1, read as the reverse complement.
AAATGCTTTCCAAGCAGAACTACGATATCATCATTACTGAGATCGGAGGAACTGTTGGAGATATTGAATCTTTACCTTATATTGAAACTGTTCGTCAGTTAAAATGGGAGTTAGGAGAGAAGAATTCTATGGTTATTCACCTTACTTTATTGCCTTATCTGGCTTCAAGTGGGGAATTAAAAACAAAACCATCTCAGCACTCCGTTCGTCAGTTGATGGAAAGCGGAATTATGGCAGATGTTTTAGTGTGTAGAACAGAACATAAAATTCCTAAAGATCAGAGAGCAAAATTAGCTCAGTTCTGTAATGTTGCTTTAGAGAATGTTATCGAATGTAAAGATCTTGAAACGATCTATGAAGTTCCAATGTATCTTCAGAAGCAGAACTTCGATGATGTAGTATTGAAAGAACTTGATCTGAAAAGTGATAAAGATGCTGATCTTAAAGACTGGAAGAGTTTCCTTAAAAAATTCCAGAACCCTAAGAAAACTGTTGAAATTGCATTGGTTGGAAAATATGTTTCCCTTCAGGATTCTTATATCTCTATTGCTGAAGCATTCAAACATGCAGGTGCTGACCTTGAAACTGAAGTAAAAGTAAGATGGGTATACAGTGGAGATATTACGGAAGAAAATATCAAAGATACTCTTAAGGGAGTGAATGGTATCCTTGTAGCTCCAGGTTTTGGAGACAGAGGAATTGAAGGAAAAGTTCTTACTGCAAAATATGCAAGAGAAAATAAAATTCCAATGTTGGGAATCTGTTTAGGAATGCAGATTATGACGATTGAATTTGCAAGAAATGTTTTAGGACATACCAAAGCAAACTCTATGGAATTTGATACAGCTACTCCTGATCCTGTAATTTCTTTGATGGAAGAGCAGAAAAATGTTGTAGATAAAGGAGGAACAATGCGTCTTGGAGCATGGAAGTGTACGTTGAAAAACGGATCTAAATTAAACGATATCTACGGAACTAAAAATATTTCTGAAAGACACCGTCACCGTTATGAATTCAACAGTGATTATCTTCAGGAGTTTGAAAAAAATGGTTTCCTTGCTACAGGGACTAACCCTGAAACAGGTTTGGTAGAAGCGTTGGAACTTCCTGATCATCCATTCTATGTGGGAGTTCAGTATCACCCGGAATATAAGAGTACGGTAGCAACACCGCATCCTTTATTCAGAGCTTTCATTAAGGCTTGCGAAAAGAAATAAGGTAAAATTTTATCATAAACGTCTACATATAAACTCAGGCTGAGAATAATCAGCCTGAGTTTATTATATAGTAACAACGTAAAGCATAGAGTTTTGATAAAAAAACAGTATTTTTGTCAGCTCAAATTACGTACACCAGTACGTACATTTTAAATTTAAAATTTTAATATAAAATAAAATGCAACAAAACAACGGAATCGATAAGAAGCAAATGATTAGTTTCGCGGTTTTATGCCTTGTTCTCTTCGGTTTTATGTTCTACTTCCAGAACAAACAAACGAAAGAAGCTGAGTTGAAAGCTCAGGAGCAAAAAACGGAACAGGCTAAAAATGCCGTAAAGCAAACTCAGGCAAACAATATCAATCCAAATGTAACTCCTAATGCAATCCAGACGGCAAGCCTTGGAAATAATGAATTGAAACTTGAATTTTCAAGCTTAGGAGGACAGGTTTCCAAAGTAGAGCTTTTAAAATATAAAGCCTACAATCACAAAACAGACAATGCAGATCAGCCACTTTATCTGATCACTAAAAATAACTCTAACTACGGTTTTCAGTTTAAAGATAAAACAGGAAAGATTGTTAATACTAAAGATTTAGTTTTCTCACCTACTGTTAATGGAAATGCGGTAACCTTAACTGCAGATTATAATGGTGCTGTCATTCAATTCATTTACACACTGCTTCCAAAATATACCCTTGATTTTAAAGTAAGAACTCAGGGACTTTCTAAAATTACTTCTGATAATAAAGCAGATTTCATTTGGGATTATAATGTAAGAAACCTGGAAAAGGGTAGAGCTCAGGAGCAGTCTCACTCCGAGTTTTCTTATGCTTTCAATAATTATAAAGACTATGATTATGATGGACGAACCACAATGGAAGAGGAAAAAGAAACCCTTAACTGGATTGGTGTAAAGCAGCAGTTTTTCTCTTCAGTAATTGAAGCTAAAAACGGATTTACTCAAAATAAAGGAAACCAGGAAAATGTTGAAGAAGGAGAATATCTGAAGAAATTCAACTATGAAGGTTTCGTTCAAATGACTGGAAGTGAGCTGAACCAGGATTTCACATGGTATTTTATGCCATTGGATTTACCATTGCTTAAATCTTATGATAAAAACTTTGATGAGATTCTTCCTTTAGGTTGGTCATTCATTGGAGCAATGAACCGTTATTTCTTCATGTGGTTATACAGCATTATCGCTGCGTGGGGATTATCAGCAGGTTGGGTTATTTTTGTAATGACAATCATTGTGAAACTGATCCTTTCACCTATTATGTATAAGCAGCACAAACTAAGTGCAATGATGAAGGTGATCCGTCCGGAAATCGATGAGGTGAATGCGAAGTTCAAGGATGCAGATCCGATGAAGAAACAGCAGGCTACAATGGAAGTTTACAGAAAGGCTGGAGTAAATCAGATGGCGGGATGTTTACCGGCATTGGTTCAGATTCCAATTTTCTATGCCTTATTCCGTTTCTTCCCGAACTTTATTGATCTTAGAGGACAGGGGTTCTGGTTTGCAAAGGATTTAACAGCGTATGATGATTTGATTAAGCTTCCATTTAAAGTTCCTTTCCTTGGGGATCACTTAAGTATTTTTGCTTTAGCTTGTACAGTTGTTATCTTGATTTATACCGTAATGACTTCAGGAAATATGCAACAGCCTCAGCAGGAAGGAATGCCAAATATGAAGGTTTTAATGTATATCTTCCCGATTACATTCCTATTCTTCCTTAACACTTCGGCTTCAGGTCTTTCATGGTATTATTTTGTATCAAATGCGATTAACATCCTCATCATCCTTGTTATTAAGTATGTGATTCTGGATGAGAAAAAAATCCATGCTCAGATTCAGTCTAACAAGGAAAAACCGAAAGCAGAAGGTAAATTCCAGAAGAGAATGAGAGAAATGATGGAGAAGGCTCAGGAGCAGCAAAAAACTCAGGAACAGCAAAGAAATAAGAAGAAGTAATTCTTCATTATAGCATAAAAAAGAGAAGCAATTATTATAATTGCTTCTCTTTTTTATTGGGTATTTTATTTAGAAAGATTTTAAATTTCTAATGGATGTCTACGAATTTAATAATTGAAAATGAGTGTTTTTCAATCATATTTAAGCCTGAAAGATTGTCTGTGATGAGGTGTTGGACCATATTTTATAAGGGCTTCCTGATGTTTTTTTGTAGCATAGCCAAAATTGGTGTCCCAGCCGTATTCAGGATGTTTTTCGTGGAGTTGAATCATTAATTTATCTCGGTAATTTTTGGCAAGAATAGAGGCTGCAGCAATAGATAAAACCTTGGAATCTCCTTTGATAATACATTGATGCGGGATGTAGTTATAAGGATGAAATTTATTTCCGTCCACCAAAATAAGTTCAGGAGTTATTGTCAGTTGATCCAAAGCACGGTGCATTGCATGAATACTTGCATTAAGAATATTATGTTCGTCAATAAAGGAAGGAGGTAATTCTGCGATGGCATAGTTTTTCACATTGTCTTTGATATAACTATCCAGTTCCATACGTGTTTTGAACGTTAATTTTTTGGAATCATTAACCAGATTTTGTTTGAAGTCATCATCTAAGATTACCGCTGCTGCTACCACCGGACCACTTAAACATCCTCTTCCTACTTCATCACATCCGGCCTCGATATAAAGGTTCGACCAGTTTTTTATTAGCTCCATATTTGTCTGAAATAACAGATACAAAATTAAAAAAACAAATGTATTAATCAGTTTTTTGATTGAATGATTTTGTCAAATATAATGTACTTGTCTTTTTTGTGGATGACCCTTAAATATTTGAAATTGATGGTTTTTGTTAAAAAGGGTTGTTTTTTTGATAATTTTACTATTGTTTTTAATTGTTGATGTTTTTTCTACTTTTTTTGTGAGAAGCTTAATTGTTGTTTGATTAATGATGTTGTATTCTTATGGTGGTTTTGTTGAATTTGTGTAGGGTTATTTCTTTAGTTTGGCTGTTTTTGTTGTTTTTTTTATGAATTTTATATGATAATTATTAATTTAAAATTTAATTACAATTTTTTGAATAATGTAGTCTGATTATGTTTTAATATTTGTTAAAATTTTTATTTTTAATAAATATTAATGATTTTATTGTGTGTTTTTTTGGTGATAATTTAAATTATTATATTTTTTTAAGAAAAAGCTTTGTGTTTTTAAGAAAGTTTTACAAATTTGTAGCCTGTAAAAAAATAATTGAATTTGATATGAAGAAATTAACTGCGAGTGTATTTGCGGTTGTACTATCATCCTCATTTGTGATGATGTCAGCCCAAAACACGAAGGATACTCTAAAAACCAAAAATATAGAGGAAATAGTTGTTACTGGTGCCTTGGGTATTAAGAAGAAAGCGGACGCTATTACAAATGCTCAGCAGATAGTAAATACCAAGGAACTTAACCAGGCTGCAGCTCCAGGTGCAGTTCAGGCGTTAACAGGAAAAGTGTCTGGACTACAAATTACCAACACAAACAGTGCTGTTGATCCAAGTTTTAAAATCATTTTGAGGGGGTCAAAATCAATTACTGGTAACAACCAGGCTTTGGTTGTTATTGATAACGTAATTTCAGATGCTACAGTTCTAAACTCTTTACCACCGGAAATCATTCAGAATGTGAATGTTATAAAAGGGCTGCAAGGGGCTGCTTTATATGGGTCTCAAGGGGTAAACGGAGCTATTATCGTTACAACTAAAAGAGGATCAAAATCTGAAAAAATTCAGGTTAATCTTACCTCTGCTGTAGAAGTTACTCAAGGATTTAAATATCCACTTACACAAAAAAAATACGGAAAAGGAGTTCAGGATGACAGTTATAGTGATGCTGATTATGGTGGCACTAACTATGTACCATGGGAAAACATGTCTTGGGGAGCAGCTTATGACTATCCAGGATTTGGAGGAACATTGGTTCCAAGTGGTTTACCACAAGCAGATGGTAAATTTATCTATGAAAAATATGCTCCTGTAAAAGATCACTTTTCAAAATTCTTTACTAATGGAGTTAGTTTCCAGAATGGAGTGAGTGTAAATGCAGGTGGATCTGACGGCTATGCATTTATGTCAATTAACAGGTTAGACAATACCTTTGTTGTGGATGGAGATAAGATGAGACAGAACAACTTCTTATTCAAAGCAGGGAAAAAACTTGGAAAATTAAGAATTGATGGTCAGTTCAATTATATTGGAAGATTAGTTAATAAAACTGATTCTGGTATCTATGATGATATTTTACAAATGCCATCTAGTAATGATATTAGAAAATATAGAAATTCTGGAATTGGAGGATACCTTACAGCTTATTCTACGAACCCTTACTGGACTGTGGAGCATGCAAGATATAATACTAACAGAGATTATTTAAATGGAATATTGTCATTACAATATGAATTTAATAAGCATATCAATATCAGCTATACAGGTAATTTAAACCTTACTAAGACTCAGCAGGATAACTGGAATGATGGATCTACCGGTATTATCAGTTATTCTAATACAGGAGTTCCATTCCTGGATTCTCATACTCTAAATCAGTTTGGATCTCCGGATGTTACTGCTTATTATTTCAATAGAACTTATAACGACAGAAAATACTACGGAGATTTAATGTTAAATTTTGACTATGATTTAACATCAGATTTGAATTTGAAATTTAATATTGGAAATAACATCCAGGATAGTTATTATACTGCAAGAACAGTTGGAGGAACTGGATTGTTTATCCCGGGATGGTATAACTACAATAACGTATCTAATCCATCTCAATATGGAAGTACTGATGCTCAGGCTGATGGAGGGTATATGGATAATTATACTACCAGAAACAGAGTATTTGCAGGATTTGCCAATGTAGATTTAGCATATAAAGATTATCTATTCTTAAATGGAACATTCAGATATGAAAAGAATTCTGTTTACACAGTAAATAGTAGAGATCCACTTACAAATGCTAGATTGACAGATAATAAGCCATATTCTTATTATTCAGTGGGGGTGTCATTCATTCCAACCAAAGCATTTGATTTTGGAGGAAATGTGTTAAACTATATGAAAATCGCTCCGAGTTTCACAAAGGTAGGAAACTCATCAGGTATTAACCCATATAACGTTAATGCAACGGGTATTATTCCTACAGGATATCCTTTTGGACCTATGCCTTCTTATATCATGTCTACAAGTATTACGAATCCTAATATTAGACCTGAGTTCGTAAACACTTTTGATTTAAATATTGCTTTAGGTTTCCTAAAAGATAGAATTACTTTAGAAGGGTCTGTTTATCAGTCTACTACACAGGATTTGATCAGTAGTATAACACCTTCAAGTTCTTCTGGTTTATCTTCTTACAGAGATAATATCGGTAAGTCTAGAATGAAAGGATTTGAAGTTGATTTAGGAGTAACACCAATTAAAACTCAAAATATTACTTGGAATCTTCACGCAGGATATGCAATGTCAAGAACAAAATTGTTAGAACTAAGCAGCGGGGCAGAAAGAGTTCCTATCCTAACATATACAACTCCTTCTGTAGGTTTGGCAGCAGTAGTAGGTGAAAATTTCTATTCGATTGTTGGAACCACTTATCAAAGAGATCCAAATGGTAACATCATTGTAAATTCAAATGGAGTACCATTAGTGAATTCTGCAACGAAAGTATTAGGAAGTTTAAATCCAGACTATACAATGACATTTAATACTTCTTTCAGGTATAAAGCATTTACCCTTTCAGCGGTGGCTGATTTCCGTAAGGGAGGTAAGTTTGTGTCATTTTCAAAAAGATTGTTAGCATTTACTGGAGCGCTTGAAGAAACAGCAAGCCAGGATAGAACTCAAGGTTATGTTGTGCCAGGTTCAGTTCAACTTGTTAATGGTGCATATGTTCCGAACTCAACACCTGCTTATGGTGATGATTATAACGGGGCAACAACATATTGGTCAGGTTCAATTTACAGAAACGTTGGGGAAAACTTAGTAGTAGATGCAACTGCATTTAAAGTAAGAGAGATTGCTATATCATATGATGTTCCAAAATCTGTTTTAAACTCTACGTTTGTAAACAGCCTTAGTTTAAGCTTATATGCTAGAAACCCTATTATTATTTACTCAAAAGATAATAGAAACTTTGCAGATCCGGAAACGGCAAGTAGTAATGATAATGCTGCAGGGATTGCATTAACAACCCAATATCCTACAACAAGAACTTTTGGTTTTAAAATTAACGCAACTTTTTAATTAAGAAAATGAAAAATAAATTATATATAATTGCATTGTCAACTTTATTACTTGGATCTGTTTCATGTAATGATTACCTTGATATTAATGAGAGTCCGGATAGGATTTCTGCAAATGATCTGACTCCTAACTTTGTTTTTCCAGGAGCTGTTACAAACAGTTATTATGTACAGGCGAGAAGATTAAATCTTTTTGCAGGAATAATGATGAATAGTGTTGCTGGAAACTCTTACTCATATGGAACTCCTTTTGTAGATGAATATTCTCCAAATATTACCAGTGCATTTTATGCTGATGTTTGGGATCAGTTATTTAGAAATGTTTCTAACTTCCAGTTTGTTTTAGATTACAGTGATCCAACTGGTGAATATACGCAGTATAAAGCGATGTCTAAAATCATGAAGGCTTATTATGTTCAGACATTGACAGATTTATGGGGAGATATGCCATATTCTGAAGCTTTCAAAAGAGAATTAAATCTGACTCCTAAATATGATAAAGGAGAGGATATTTACAAAGCTTCCATTGCAGATATCGAAAGTGCAATCCAAATGATAGATTCAAACAAAGGAACTAATCCAGGAAGTTCAGATGTTGTTTTTAAAGGATCTATGAGTAACTGGAAAGCATTTGCAAATACGCTAAAACTTAGATATCTTATCAGAATGTCCAATGTTACAGGTGATTTAGCTACTTATAGAGATCAAAAACTGGCAACTTTACAAGGAGCAACGTTTAATACAGCTGATGTAACTGTAAACCCTGGATATTCTCAAGGTTCTGATGCTCAGCAAAATCCATGGATGAACTATTATGTTTATACCAGTGCCGGAGCTCAGCCTCAAAACTGGACATTAGTTGTTCCTTCAGAACATATTTCTATTGCTTTAAATGGTAATACCGTTCATAGAGAAGGACTAGCTACGGTTCCGGATACCAGAAGTGTATATCAGAAATTTAATGGTATTGTTGATGGAAGAAGAGGTAGAATATTTACTCTAGTTTCCACAAAAGATAATAATGGTCTTTCTACAGCAAATGTTGAAGGAGTAAGACAAGGGGCAACTCCTGGACAGCCAGGTGCTCCATCTCTTAGAACTGTTTCAAGAACTGGTGATGGCTTAATTGTAGGATCTCAAACTATTGGAGCTACAGATGCTGCTGGAAGAAAAGCTGAATTAATTCAGAAAGGTTCTTCAAAAGCAGGAGTTCTAATGACAAAAGCTGAAACGGAATTTTTATTAGCCGAGGCTGCGTTGCGTTATCCAGCACAATTTTCAGCTGCCCAGACCCATTTTGAAGGAGGTATTGCTGCATCTTATGCTTATCTGGGAGCGTCTGGCGCACCAGCGTATATAACTAGTGTAAATGCTGTGCCTAAATTAGGATGGACCGGAACTGATACTAATAAGATGGAAGCAATTATGACTCAGAAATGGATTGCTTTAACAGGAATCAACCCTGAACAATCGTATTTTGATTACACAAGAACATCTTATCCGGAAACTCCGTTACCTACAATCTCGCTTAAAACAGTTAAGCCTAACAGATTGTTGTATCCAAACTCCGAATATCAATCTAACGCTAACAATGTTCCAAACATGGCAGCGGATGATGTTTTTGCTAAAAATAAATTTACCCCATTCTGGGCTAGAAACTAATTTTTGTAAAACAATTTTAATATATTTTACCGCCTTCGGGCGGTTTTTTTGTTTTAAAAAGTGAATATTAATGAAATTGTAAAAATATGCGCAGCATAATATTGTTTGCTGATTGGGGTTAGTTTTTAATCTTTTTATTTTTAATTTATTGATATTCAATTTGTTTGTATTAACGGTTGAATTTGGAATATAGATTATATCAATTTAATTGATTGTTATTATTTCTTAAAAAAAATTAAGTTTTAAATGATGTGTTTTTGTTAAATATTTTGTTTTTAACTTATTTTAATAATTTATTGATTGTTTTTGTTTTAAAATATTGAATAAGTTGTAATTTTTTCACATTTTGCTTTGTGGTATTAAGAAAGTTTTACAAATTTGTAAAGTCACAAAAATTAATTTGATATGAAGAAACTAACAGCAAGTCTTCTTGTTTTAGTATTGTCTTCTTCCATAGCTGTTGCCAACGCTCAGCAAAAGAATGATACTATTAAAACAAAAGAAATTGAGGGAGTGGTTGTAACCGCTCTCGGTATTAAAAGAGAGAAAAAATCTCTTGGTTATGCTTCTGAAGAAGTTAAAGCTGCGGAATTAACCGGTGGAACTACCAATACCGGAAACGTCGCATCTCTTCTTTCAGGTAAAGTAGCCGGACTACAGGTAAATACAAACAACAACTTTGGCGGATCTGCAAACCTTTTGATCAGAGGATATAAATCTCTGTCCGGAGGATCTCCACTTATTGTAATTGATGGTTCACCAGTTAACAATAATACAGTAACCGGATCTGTATTCGATTACGGTAACTTTCTTTCAGATATTAACCAGGAAGACATAGAATCTGTAAACGTACTGAAGGGTGCTGCTGCATCAGCTTTATATGGTGAAAGAGGAAGTGATGGTGTAATCTTAATTGTAACTAAAAGCGGACGAGGAAACAATGACGGAAGCTGGGGTGTTACTCTCAACTCAGGAATTACAGCCGGATTTATTGATAAATCTACTTTCCCTACCTATCAGACAAAGTATGGAGCAGGATACGGTGGCCAGGCATGGAACGAAGATCCGGGACCTGGAGGTTACAATTATGCTAACTTTGTAGATGATGCATCTTACGGACCGGCATTTAATCCCAACCAATTGGTTTACCAATGGGATTCATTTGATCCCTCTTCTCCAAACTATGGAAAAGCTACACCTTGGGTTGCTGCGAAAAACGGACCTATTAAATTCTTTGAAACACCAGTTACCTACATTAATACAATTACCATTGAAAAAGGAAACAAAACTTCGAATCTTTCCTTGTCATATTCCAATATGCTTTCTAATGGTTTGATGCCTAACTCTGAACTTAAAAAAAATACAATTTCTGCGAAATTTAATCACGATTTTACAGATAAATTACACGCCTCTGTTTTCACAACTTTAACTTTACAAGATACTAGAGGACGTAATGAAACTGGCTATTCAGATAATATTGTTTCTGGTTTCAGACAGTGGTGGCAGACCAACGTAGATGTGTTGGCATTAAGAGATGCTTATGCTAACAATGGAAATAGTAACTTTTCCTGGAACAGATCTACAGCGGCTGATGGAACTCCTCAATATTGGAACAATCCATATTTCCAAAGATATCAAAATTATCAGTCTGATGACAGGACCAGAATATTCAGTTATGCACAGTTAAAATATGATGTTTCCAAAAATTTTGGAATTACAGGGAAACTATCTTATGATGATTTACAGATGGTTGTAGAAGAGAGATTAATGAATGGATCGCTTCCACAGGCATTTGGTGCATCCGGGCTTAATGTAAGTTCAGGATACGCAAGAACCAATGTGAAAAATACTGAGATCAACTTTGATTTATTTGCTAATTACAAGGTTGATATTACTTCAGACCTAAGTGTTAGCGGTATTGCAGGAGGGAACGTTAGAAGAAACCTTGTGGATAATATTTTTATGAGTACAGAAGGAGGGTTATCTAAACCTGGGCTTTTTGCTATATCCAACTCTGTAAGAACGATACTTCCTCCTGATGAAAACTATGCAAAATGGGTTACTTCCAGTTTATATGCAACAGCATCTTTTGGGTATAAGAACTTCTTATTTGTGGATGGTACTTATCGTGTAGACCAGTCGTCTAACTTACCAAAAGGAAATAATAGCTATGGATATCCTTCGGTTACAGGTGCTGTTATTCTATCTGAATTTGTAAAACAACCATGGTTAAGTTTCTGGAAATTGAGAGCAAACTACGCTGAAGTAGGTTCTTCTACCAACAATTACAGATTGGTAAATACTTTCAAAGCTAGAGGTGAAGGTCTGTTTGATCAACCTTTTTTCCTTGCGAATCCAAACCTGAAACCTCAAAGATCTAAGGAAACAGAATTTGGTATGGAGGCACAATTCTTCAAAAACAGATTAGGTTTTGATATTGCAATCTATAAAACCAGAACATTTGATCAGATTATCAATTTACCGGTTTCTTCCGCAACAGGATATAGAACCTTCCTTGTAAATGCAGGACAGATTGATAACAAAGGTATTGAAGTACAGTTAAACGGGACACCATTTAAAACAAATAATTTTACATGGGATGTAAACGTGAACTGGTCTAAAAATGAGAATAAAGTTATTGCATTAAATGGTGATTCTCAGAATTACTTAATAGCAAGTTATCAGGGGGGAGTTTCTCTTAACGCACGTGTAGGAGAGTCTTTTGGAGCTTTGGTAGGATCAGATTATGTATATAATGCGAATGGCGATAGAGTCATTGATCCAGCTACTGGTCGTTATTTAAGAAATAATAATCAGGTTATAGGGAATATCACACCAGACTGGGTAGGTGGTATCAGAAACAGCTTCCGTTATAAAGATTTCTCAGTAAGTTTCCTTATTGATGTAAAAAAAGGAGGTGATGTATTCTCTACCGATATGTATTACGGATTAGCAACTGGTCTTTATGCAGAAACAGCTGATTATAGAGAGGGTGGATTTGTACATCCAGGTGTTAACCCGAATGGAAATGTAAATACAACACCTGCGATTAATCCGGGATCTTTTGGTAACGTAGACGGATATAGAAGAATGCCGAATAAAAGATTCGTTTATGATGCATCTTATGTAAAACTTAGAGAAGCAAGTATAGGGTATAACCTTCCTAAATCTGTTCTGGCAAATACGGCTATTCGTGATGCAAAAATTTCAATTGTAGGTAGAAACCTTTGGATTATCCACAAAAACTTACCATATGCAGATCCGGAAGCGGGTACTGGGAATGGTTTAGGAGCTAAAGGTAATTCTATCGGAGTACTACCTACTACCCGTGATATTGGGATTGATATAACTTTAAAATTCTAGAAAATGAAAAAAATATTTTTAATTATAGGTTTAGCTTCATTATCGTTAACTTTTACATCTTGTGAAAGAGACATTACGTCACTAAATGAAGACCCTAAACACCCAACTGAAGTTCCGTCAGGAGTACTTTTTGCCAGTGCTGAACATGCACTTCTTGACCAGCTATTGTCTGCCAATGTAAACCGTAACATCACCAGGTTTTTTACACAGCAGTGGTCAGAAACTACTTATACTGATGAGACGAACTATGATATGGTGACAAGACCAATTCCAAGAAATCACTATAATCGTATGATGGCATCAGCATCAGCTACAATTAATTCTCCAGGAGTATTATCTGCATTAAGAGATGCCAGAAGATTTCTTGAGAGCGAAGGAGTAGATCCCGTTACTAAAAATAACAATATTGCTATGATTGAATTAGTAAATGTTTATGCATGGGCTAATTTGGTTGATACATATGGTGATATCCCTTATTTCGGAGCATTGAAAGCTACCGCTGAAAATCCAGGAAGTGCGGAAATTCCTTATGATGATGCAAAAACAGTGTATCTGGACCTTATCAAAAGAATTGATGCTGCTGTTGCTATGATTAATACCTCTGGTAGTGGATATGATAAGGATTTGATCTATAAAGGAGACATGACTAAATGGAAAAAAATGGGTAACTCATTGAAATTCAGAATGGCTGTAACCTTAGCAGATAGCGACCCTGCATTGGCTAAAACGTATGCAGAAGCAGCTTACACTGCGGGATTATTTACTGATAAAATGGATAATTTCGGACTGCAGACTTTTCCATCGGGATTGTTATCAAATCCTGTGTACCAGGATGTTATTCAATCTGGTAGAAATGACTTTATTCCGTCAGACGTTCTTGTTGATTTTATGAATACTACTTCAGATCCAAGAAGAGCAACGTGGTTTACACAGGTTGCCGGTGCTTATGTTGGAGGGGTTTATGGAGACCAGAATATTTTCAAAGACTACTCTCACTTTACCAACGTAATTTCTGGAGAAAATGCACAAGGCTTTTTATTAGATTATTCTGAAATTCAGTTTTTAAGAACTGAAGCCGCTGCAAGAGGATTTAGTGTTGGTGATACTGCCGCTAATCTATATGAATCTGCAATTAAAGCATCAATGACTGAGTATGGTATTACTGAGGCTACTGCAAATACTTTTATAGCTGCCAATCCATATAATGCTGCCAACTGGAAAAAATCTGTGGGTGAGCAAGCTTGGATAGCAATGTTCAATAAAGGGTTCCAGGCATGGAATTTTGCAAGAAGACTGGACTTCCCTGTATTTGTAAATCCTGGGGGGTCTGTGGTAGAATCTGTACCGGTAAGAATGAAATATTCTGATCAGGAATATCTTCTTAACGCTAAGAATGTGAATGCTGCCGCTTCAAAAATTGGAGGTGACAAAGTATCCACAAAAATATTTTGGGATAAATTTTAAATTAAATAATAATTCCTCAAACCTACTCGTAGGTTTGAGGAATATAAAAACATTTTTATGAGATTTTTTATAGGAATTGTTCTTTTAATGAGTGTTGCATCATGTTCCAGTGATGACGACCGTGCAGTTGAAAATGAAAATGTAAGTATTAATGGGACTTGGAAACCATATAAGTATGAGTTTAGAGGTAAAGATGTCACATTGAGTGACTGTGAAAAGAAAGGAGTTATATTTATAAATCCGGATTTCTCGGGATCTTATGAAAGATATGATTTGTCTTCTTCTTCCGGAAACTGTAATCTTTTTGATTCTTTTGGAGGAAAATGGACCTTTGATAAAATGTATCAGACATTAACCCTTACCTATACAGAAGCTGGAGTTTCCAAAACAATGAAAAAAGAAATTGATTCCTATTCCAATACTGAATTAAGAATTAATGATAATAGTAAAAACCTGGACAATACGCCTGGAAATGACGAGGCAGTCTTAGTTTTCCGAAAAGAATAAATATTCTTATTTATCTAAAAAAAACCGCCATTTGGCGGTTTTTTTTATTTGCAATTATTTTTATAAAGAATTTTGTGAATTAAATCTTACTTTTTTGTTTATATTAATCTTAAAATCAGTATGTTGTGTGTTTTGTTGAAAAGTGGTTTTAAATGATATCAATTAAAAAAATGATGTTATTTTTTTTATCAAATTTTTTGTTTTTAATGTATTTTATTAATTGTTTTGCTTGTTTTTACTCTTTTTACTTGTTGTTTTGTTATTTTTTTTAAGTTTTGCTTGTTGAATTGTTAATAAAAATACAATTTTACTGAGTAAAAATTAATTTTGATATGAAGAAACTAACAACAAGTCTGCTTGTTTTGGTATTGTCTTCCTCTGTTGCCATTGTAAATGCTCAGCAGAAGAAAAAAGATACCATCACACAGACAAAAGAGATTGAAGGTGTAGTAGTAACTGCACTTGGGATTAAAAAAGAGAAAAAGACAATAGGATATGCTACTTCGCAAGTCAATGGAGATGATTTAAAAAAGTCAGGGGAGGCAAATATTATTCAAGGTTTAGCAGGAAAAGCTGCGGGAATTCAAGTTACAGGCTCTTCTGGTACACCAGGAGCTTCAAGCAAAATTCTGATTAGGGGCCAAAAGTCAATTAATTTATCAAGCCAACCTATTATAGTTCTAGATGGACAGATTATTGATAACTCTGTTAATAATAATGCAGGACAGGGCAGTAATTTGGCTGGAGTAGATGACTCGAACAGAGCTATTGATATAAATCCTGATGATATTGAAAGTGTATCAATTTTGAAAGGTGGCGCAGCAGCGGCGTTATATGGAGAAAATGCTAGGAATGGTGTAATTATTTATACAAGTAAGAAAGGGAGAAAAAGAAAAGGAATTGGAATTGATTTTTCTACAGCTGTATCTTTTGATATGATTACTCGCTTACCGAAACTTCAAAAAACCTATGCCGCTGGAACTAATGGAGTTACCTATATTGCGCCTGCTCAATATGGCTCTGATGGTTTTGCTACAACATCGGGAACCAATCAAAGTTGGGGGCCATTAATTTCAAGCGTATCTGGTTTGAAGGCCTATGATAATACTAAAAACTTCTTTGAAACAGGTGTTACACAAAATTATAACCTGGCTTTTTCAGGAGGTGGGGATTATGGTAATTTCAGAGCTTCATTTGGACATATTGATCAAACGGGGATTATTCCAAATACGTCGCTTAAAAAGACAAGTTTTGGGGTGAATTCTGAATTTAAGTTAACCGATAAGTTAAAAGCTGGAGCTGATGTAAAGTTTTCGAATACAAATGGATTAAGAGCTCAGAAAGGGAGTAATATTGCTGGAGTAATGTTGTCTTTACTGAGAACACCAGCAACCTATGACCTTAGAGATTATCAGACTGTACAAGGATATAATAAAAATTATTTTGCAGCATATGACAATCCATATTATACAGTATACAATAACCCATATAAAGACGAGACAAACAGATCCATTATTAGTGGTTATTTAACTTATAATTATAATAAAGCTTTGAATATATTGTTAAGAGCGGGAGTTGATACGTATACAACTCATGCTCAGCAGAATTATTCATTCTCAAGTAATGGTAATTCAACAGCTGACCGAACAGGCCAGGTCGTTGTAGACACTTATACACAAAGTCAATACAATTTAGATTTAATCTTTAGTGGGTTAGTTAACTTTACTGATAACATTAATTTGAATTATAGTTTTGGGGGGCAGATCATTTCTAAATTTGGAAATGATCAATATACTCAAGGATCTACAATGTTGGAACCTAATCAATTCAACCTTTCTAACTTTACCACTTTTGTTTCCAATAATACAGATTTCAAACAAATTAAAAGAGGGATATTGGCTTCGGCAGAATTCGGATTTTATGACCAGTTTTATTTAACATTAACAGGTAGAAATGATTGGAGCAGTACATTGCCTAAACAAAACAGTTCTTATTTCTATCCTTCTGTTTCAGGATCTTGGCTGTTTAATAAGACATTAAATTTACCAAACTGGGTTAATTTAGGAAAAGTAAGAGTAGCTTATGCGAAAACTTTTGCATCTGCTAATCCATACAATATTGTTAACACTTATGGAACTCCAACCTATTTTGATACATTTGGTCCACAATTAACTTCTCCGTATATGGGAGTTGGAGCCTATGGGTTAACTACCATTGCGAAAAATCCAAATTTAAAGCCTGAGCGAAATGACGAATTTGAAGTCGGTTTAGAATTAGAATTATTTAAAAGGGTACGCTTAAATGCGAGTGCTTATAAATCAACCAACTATGACCTACTTATCCAAGCTCCCGTTGCACCATCTTCTGGATTTCAGAATTATTTTACCAACGGTCCTACAGTTGAAAATAAAGGTATAGAAGTAGAATTAGGGTATGATATTCTTAAAAATCAAAACTTTAACTGGAGTGTAAACCTTAACTGGGCTAAAAACGTAAATAAGGTCGTTGAAATACAAGACAATTTAAATTTCTCCAGTGAGGGAGGTGATTTCTTTTCAGGAAATGTTGTTCCTGCCATCATTAAAGGTGAACCTTTGGGAGTATTTTATGGTACGGCTTGGAAAAGAGATTCGGCTGGGAATTTAATTATAGGATCTGATGGTTTACCATTAGTTTCTGCAGAATCTCAAATTATTGGAAATCCTAATCCGGACTGGTTAGGAGGAATCAGAAATAATTTCAGTTATAAAAATTTGTCATTAAGCTTTTTGTTAGATATACGTAAAGGTGGAGACATTTGGAACGGAACATTAGCGAGATTAAATAGATTAGGGATGACACAAGCTTCTGCTGATGACAGATCAGCTATGTATACAATACCAGGCGTTACTGAAACTGGTGCTCCTAATACGAAAGCAATTAATAATAAACTGTATTATTCAAGCTTTATAGGAGATGGATCTGGTAGTGCGAATGAACAACAGATGGAAAGAGATATAAATTGGCTTAGGCTACGAGATGTCAGTTTATCATACAATTTTGGTAAAATGTTATCTAATACTCAAACTCTATCTTTTATAAGAGATGCTCAGGTTACTTTTTCTGCTAGAAACTTATTTTTAATTACTAACTACAAAGGTGTAGACCCTGAAACATCTATTGCTGGTGCAAGTTCAAATACTAATGGATTTGATTACTTCAATAATCCAGGAACAAGAAGTTATACACTATCATTTAAATTCACTTTCTAATTATGAAAAAAATAATATATATACCTATAATTATTGCCGGATTATTTCTAAATTCTTGCCAGCATGAACTAGATACGTTTAATGACAACTCCAATAACCCGACAGAAGTTACTTCTCCTAAAACTTTATTTACCGGTGCAGCTGTAGGAACAATTGGTAATTCAACAGGTAACTTGACAAGACAAATAAGTTTGTTGACTCAGCATACCAATGGTAATCTGTTTCAGTCATTAGATTATACCAATTATTTTTTAACAGAACTGGATAATGAAACAGATTGGTCTAATATTTATAAGACGGGAGTAAATCTTCATCAGATTATCACTCAGTTTGGGGATAAATATCCTTATTATTCAGGTATGGCTAAGATTTTATTAGCCTTAAATATGGGTTATGCAACTGATACATGGGGTGATGTACCTTTTTCAGAGGCGTTTCAAGGAGTCAATAATTTCTCTCCGAAATATGATTCTCAGCAAAATGTTATTGCTCAGATTCAAAGTTATTTGGATAGTGCAATAATAGATTTATCAAAACCTGGAAGTGCTAATTTAGGGTTACCGGCAGGTGATGATATTTTTTATGGAGGAAATACAGATAAATGGAAAAAATTAGCCTATGCCATTAAAGCACGATATGCATTAAGACTAACTCAAAGAGAAGGAAGTACTGTAGCAGCTCAGAAGGCTTTAAACTACTTACAAAACTCGTTTACTTCCAGTTCTGATAACTTAGTAGCTCAGTTTGATGGAGGAAATAATCAAAATCTTTGGTTTGCGTTTGATAATCAAAGATCAGGTTATATGTCTATGGGAAAATATTTTATAGATCTTTTAAAGAATAGTAGTGATCCAAGGCTACCTCATTATGCTGGATTAGATGCATCCGGGGGGTATTCTGGATCAGCTCCGGAAGATAGTAATACAGATGCATCTCCTTTCGGAAGTTACTTTGCAGGAAGTGCAAGTACATCAAATATAATATTTAGCTATAGTGAAATTAAATTCATAGAAGCAGAAGCACAATTCAGACTGGGAAATACTGTAGGTGCTCAAGCTGCCCTGAAAGCTGCTGTAAGTGCATCTTTGATAGATGTTACGGGTGCTGATAATCCTGTTTTTGCTACTACAGCTTCAGCTGCAGTAACATTACAGAATATTATTACTCAAAAATATTCTTCCCTGTTTACTACAATGGAGCCTTATAATGATTGGAGACGTACAGGCTTCCCTGTATTAACCGCTAATCAAAATAGCCAATCTAAAAAAATACCTTTGAGATTAATAACTCCTAAAGCTGAAAGAACATTAAATAATAATGCAGCAGTCGTGAGTGATGTGAGTATACCCGTTTGGTGGGATAACTAAGACCATTTAAATTTTTAAACCGCCTTCGGGCGGTTTTTTTATTTCCGTATATTTGTAACTCAGATTTTGAGCTGAAACAGACTGTAAAAATGTTTCAGTGATAAGCATTAAAAAGAGAATTTAGAAACATGAATATTAAAGATATTATAGAACAGAAACTTTCGGAGGTTATTTTAAATGTATATCAGTTAAAAGACATCAAACTGGAAGTTCAGGAAAATAAAACGGAATTTGAGGGTGATTTTACCATTGTTACTTTTCCGTTGGTAAAACAATTGAAGAAAAACCCTGAAAGCATTGGGGTTGAATTAGGTGAAGCTTTGACAGAAACGGATCTTTTTGAGAGCTTTAATGTAGTAAAAGGTTTCCTTAATGTGAAGGTGAAAAATCAATTGTTTGTGGATAACTTCAGATCCGTAACTAAGAATTTTTCCACTATAGAAAAGAAAAATGCTACGGTAATGGTAGAATATTCTTCACCGAATACCAATAAACCATTGCACTTAGGGCATATCAGAAATAATTTATTAGGATTCTCAGTAGCTCAGATTTTAAAAGAAGCCGGATATGATGTAATCAAAACTCAGATCATCAACGATAGAGGTATTCATATCTGTAAATCTATGCTGGCTTGGGAGAAATTCGGGAACGGAGCAACTCCTGAAACGACCAATACCAAAGGAGACAAATTTGTTGGAAACTACTATGTAGAATTTGACAAAAACTATAAGAAAGAGATTGCAGAACTTGTAGAACAAGGTGTAGGAGAGGAGCAGGCGAAAAAAGATGCTCCGGTAATGAAAGAAGCTCAGAAAATGCTGTTGGATTGGGAAAATGGAGATCAAACTGTAAGAGCACTTTGGGAAGAAATGAACTCGTGGGTTTACAAAGGATTCAATGAAACCTATAAAAGATTAGGGGTTGATTTTGATCAGGTTCAATATGAAAGCAATACATATATTTTAGGAAAAGACCTTATCCAGGCTGGTTTGGATAAAGGTGTTCTGTATCAGAAAGAAGACGGTTCTGTTTGGTGTGATCTTACGGATGAAGGACTTGATCAGAAACTGTTGTTACGTTCAGACGGTACCTCAGTGTATATGACTCAGGATCTTGGAACGGCAGTGGAACGTTTTAAACAGAATAATATCCAGAAACTGATCTATACCGTAGGAAACGAACAGGATTATCACTTCCAGGTTTTATTTAAAATCCTGAAAAAATTAGGATATGAATGGGCAGATCAGTTGTTCCACCTTTCTTACGGAATGGTAGAATTGCCTGAAGGTAAAATGAAATCCCGTGAAGGAACTGTAGTAGATGCAGATGATCTGATGCAGGAAATGTATGAAACAGCAAAATCTAAAGCTCAGGAATTAGGAAAACTGGAAAGCCTTTCAGAAGAAGATAAAGAAGCATCTTATGAAACGGTAGGATTAGGAGCATTGAAATATTTCATGCTTAAAGTAGATCCTAAGAAAAAAATGCTTTTCAACCCTGCAGAAAGTATTGATTTCAACGGAAATACAGGGCCGTTTATTCAATATACGTATGCACGTATTCAGTCATTATTGTCTAAAGCTGGTGCTTTACAGTCAGAAACTGCTGATATTGAATTGAATCAGTCTGAAAAAGAATTGATCATGCAGTTGACCAACTTTAAAACTGTTGTAGCCAAGTCAGCGGAAACCTTAAGTCCGGCTTTGGTTGCCAACTATGTTTATGACCTTGTGAAAGCATACAACTCTTTCTATCAGAATAATCCGATCCTGAATCAGGAAGATGAAAATGTAAAACAATTCCGTTTGAATATCTCGGATATCACAGCAAAAACGATCAAAAAATCGTTAGAATTACTGGGAATCGGAACCGTAAACAGAATGTAAAAATAGAAAGCCTCCTGAATTTTTCAGGAGGCTTTTTTATATATAGGAATTTTTTATACTTATAAAAAAATATTAAAACCATTAAGGTGGATTTAAGAAATAAAGTATAGTTAAGATGAATCATTCTGATTTTTAGGCTTATAGCGAAGTTTATCTTAATACTCTTAACACCTTAACAGACTCTTAATGTTTCAAAAATAAAAGTTTAAATACTTTCATAAAATAATCCCGTATCAGGAATATCCCGAATCTCAAAATCTCGCAACCCGAACCTCGCAACCCAAATCTACGTTTTATCATTACTCTCACCCTGCATCTGTTTCAGACTATCCGCATACAACTTAGCAGGAGTCCATCGTGCATGTTTGGAAAGAACTACTTTATATCCTTTTTTATAAGTATACACTTTAGTGAATTCCGCGCCAAAGAATATCAGCATACAGGAATAATTGATCCACATCATAATCAGAATGACTGTTCCGGCAGCACCAAAGGCTGAAGTAGGTTTTACCTGATTAAAATAAAGACTTAATAAAAATTTTCCGAGTGTAAATAAAACTGTAGTCAAGAATGCTCCTTTCCATACCGGTTTCCAGCTGACCAAAACATCAGGCAACACTTTAAACATTAAAGCAAATAAGAGCATTACAAGTCCAAAGCCTACAGCGAAATTCACGGTTTCTACCAGCATATACGTTTCAAAACCAAAATATTGGGTGATAATCGTATTAAACAGGCTGATCAGAGAAGATAAAATCATGGTGATCATCAGAAGAAATCCCAGGATGAGAATCATCCCTAAAGAATTCGCTCTGTCCAGTAAAAATTTGAGTAATGCTTTTTTGGGTGCGGCTTCTACTTCCCAAAGTGTATTTAATGAATGCTGAAGCTGAAAGAAGAGCGTAGTAGAACCGAAAACCAATGATCCGACTCCAACTGCCTTCATAAAAATATTCTTTTTGTCAATAAGAGCACCGGCGAGCATACCTTCAATACTTTTCGCTACATCCGGTCCCATTATACCGCTGATCTGGGTGCTGATCTGCCCACGGATAGCTTCTTCACCAAAGAAATTTCCAAGTACCCAGATAATAATAATCAATAATCCCGGGATAGAAAAGATGGCATAATAGGCAAGACTTGCTGAATCTTTTGATGCAGTAGAATTGTTCCATTCAGTGAATGTATCTTTCAGAACTTCCCAGAAAAATTTAGCAGTATTGATCATATTAAAATGGATATCCGATGGCAATATTTAAAACAAGATTGTCTTTTCTCCAATTTGAGTCTCCGAAATTAATTTTATCGAAGGCCCATCTGTCCCCTTTCTGATAGTAAGGAACTCTCAGTGGCATCGCAAGATCCAGTCTTAAAATCAGGATAGAAAAATCCAGTCTCAGACCTACTCCGGCTCCCACCGCAATTTCATTTAAAAAGTCTTTTGAAAACTTAGCGCCCGGTCTTTTATCATCATCGTGAAGCAGCCAGATATTTCCGGCATCTACAAACACGGCAGCATTTAAAAACTTATAAAGATTGGCGCGGTATTCCGCATTTAATTCAAGTTTGATATCTCCGGACTGGTCAAAATAAGTACCAGGCTCCAGGGTTCTCGGATCAAAACTTCCCGGGCCTAATGTTCTTGCACGGAATGCCCTGATACTGTTACTCCCTCCTGAGAAAAACTGCTTGGAGAAAGGAATATACTCTGAGTTTCCGTAGGGATAGGCAATTCCTCCAATAAATCTCGTAGCCAGTGAAGATTTTTCGGTGAACTTATGATAGAATCTGAAATCATTTTCAATCTTTACATATTGGCTGAAAGGAATACCAAATATTTTCTTTTCCTTATCTTTTTTTACATCAGCTCCTGTGGCCAGACCAGTGATATTTCCAGCAAGATCAAGCGTACCTTTATAATAAACGGTGTTGGTCTTTGGAAGCATGGTATTGGTATAGGTGTAAGAATAGGTAGGACCGAAAATAAGCTGCTTTGCCACAACTCTTGCCATTGCTGGATTTGCATCAGCTTTAATTTGATATTCTTCCGTAACATTGGCTGGGGATACCAATGTAATATCAATCACTTTCAGATCATGTTCTTTTCTTGCGTTTTCTTTCCACACATATCCGAATGATCCGGTGAAATTATTTAGGGTATAATATTGTGTTCTGTTCTGGAATTCATAACCCAGTGTAATATTCGTTCTGGGAACA
This sequence comes from Chryseobacterium sp. T20, assembly GCF_047345655.1. Taxonomy (NCBI): domain Bacteria; kingdom Pseudomonadati; phylum Bacteroidota; class Flavobacteriia; order Flavobacteriales; family Weeksellaceae; genus Chryseobacterium; species Chryseobacterium sp. T20. The sequence continues at coordinate 34,620 of NZ_JBLFDU010000012.1, read as the reverse complement.
AATTCACTGGAAGAATGAAACCGGAAAGGAGCAACAATTCTCGGGATTGAAAGCTGTACGTTTGTTCCTGCACGGAAAATATTATTGGCATTCTGAGCACCTCCCATCTGGAAATCGAAAGCTCCGAAGATAGCTGCTTTGAATTGCTCTGCACCCCGGAAGAAATTTCGGTGAGTCCAGTTCAGGTTCAGCTCGCTACCTGCATAGTTGGCGGAGTTGGTTCTTCCCAATGCTTCCAGACGAAGCGATTGTACTTGCCTTGGAGTCAATAAATAATAGGCATCAAATTTATGACTTAAAGAATCAGATACGATGAACTCGTTTTTCACAAATTTGAAAATACCCAGACTGATCAATCGGTTCAGAGTTAAATTGTGGTTCGAACGGTTGTAAAGATCTCCTTTTTTGAAATATAAAGCTCTGTCAAAAATTTTCGGTTTGAATTTATGCTGCGGATCAATGACATAAATGTCATCGAAACGATATTTGGAAAGAGAATCTTTATCCATCGGGATACTGTATTTACCATCTTTTACATCCTGGATGTTGTAATTAGGAAATACAATAACATTATCAATACTGAACTGCTGAGTTGCTAAATCCGGAGTATTATCTTTTAATTTTACGTTAAGCTCAACTTTATGATTTTTACTCACCGTACTGTCTGCCTGAACGATAATATTATCAGGATGGAAGTAATAGAAACCTCTTTCCTTTAAACCATTATCAATTCTTTCTCTCTCTGCTTTGATGACATCAAGATCAAATGGTCTTCCGTTTTTAAGTAACGTTCTTTTTGTTAAACCCTGAATTTCCTGGTTCACCAATGTAGAATCTTTCTGAAACTTTACCCCGTCAATCAGGTATCTGGAACCTGGTCTTAGGGTATAAATAACCTGAGCTTTTTTATTCTTTGAAACCGTATCATAAGAAGCTTTGGCATTGAAATAGCCTTTGTTTTCAGAATAATTGACAATGATATCTTTATTGAATTCACGGTCTACATCACCTAACAACACAGGTTTTTCACCTATCTTATATTTAAGCCAGTAATTAAAACCTTTATCCTTTTTCGGCTCTTTAGCGATATTATAGAAATACAGCTTGGGACGCATTCCCAAAAATGTAGAATTGGGTTTTGGTGTAAGGCTCTCTTCCAGTGCCGTCTGAAGATCTTTTTTTTCTTTTTTGGAAATCGTGTCGTTTTCAATCTTTACTTTGGCGCCTGTGTACAGCATCTGACCTTCTTTCAAAAACCTGGTGTTGCTGCACGAGACTATCGTGGATGCCATTCCGGAAACCAACAGATACTTACAATATATATGGAACTTATTACTCATTATTTAAATTCTACCACTTGGTTATTTTGATTTTTTTTCGGCTTTTTCTCTTTTGATTTCTGGAAAATCTCCCGGAACTTGTCATAATCCAATGTAATAATAAATCCGACTCCGGTCTCTATGATCTGCCCTTGAAGAGCCACCTGATATTCATCTTTTCGGTAAGCACGAAGCATATATCTTCCGTCTTTGGAAAGGCTGTAATCTACAGAAACATTCCCTGCAATATTCGTCATATTTTCATTCTGACGAGCCTGGCCTTCCAGTCCGAAATTACTTCCTACGGTTACTTTCAGACGGTCATTCAATAATTTTTTACTGATATCCACATTCAGATCAGTTCTGGTATTTTTCTCTCCGGTGGAATAATCTTCTGAAGAATCAAGTCCAAAATTAAGATCTACTCCTTTAATCAGGCCTGCTGCAAGATTGTTCAGCTGCTGAGAAAGGATTTTACTTACACTCTGTCTTGCCATGGTTTCTGCAGACATTCCAGCACCGCTTTCAAATGGATTTTCTCCGATGAAACGGTTCAGAAGCAATAAGGCAAATACCTGTTTGTTCAGCTCAGATTCCTGGGTTCTGATCTGGGCAAGCTTCTGATCTACAACATCTTTTACATTCGTAGATACAGAATTATTTTTTTCATCTGTAGTAATATCAAAAGTAAGCTGAGGTTTCAATAATTCTCCTTTCATTTTCAATAAAGCATTGAAAGGAACCCTCTGCTTAAACTGATTCATTGTTGATGCACTCTCTCCACTGATCTGCTGTTCCACAAGGTCAATAGGAGCGGCTTCGGTTTTGTAAACCGCTGTAATATCCATTTGGGCCATCGTAGGTTCTCCTGTCCATGTAATTGTGCTTCCTTTCTGAATATCGAATTTACGTTTAAGTAAACTTACAGAAAGATCGTAGCTCCCTTTTTCAACTTCATAAACGCCTACCAATGTCATTTTTCCTGATGGATCAATTCCGCCTGTCAATTCTGCTTCTCCCTGAAGCTTGACAAAATCACCGTTTACTTTATCAATAATAATAGAAAGTTTGGCTTCTTTGCTGACTTCAATGTTGACATTCACATCCATTCCTTTGATGCGGCTTTTGGAGTTGAGAGAATCTGTTTTAATTGTTTTATTTAAAACTACCTGATCCTGATCTACAAATTCTACAATACCGTCTCTTTCCTGTAAAGATGGAGAAGATTGAGGAAGTACGAACGTGAAATCTGTGTTGTCTGCCACATTCAGCTTACCATCTACTTTAGGAAGGTCAAGATTTCCTCGGATATGTAGTCCGGCATCAATAGCCAGAATACCATACATCATGGCATCATTGGTCTTTTCTGAATTGACGACTTTAAAGTCTTTGGCATTTACATCCAGATTAAAGGCGAAATCTCTGTACGTTTGGGTAAGAACCTGTCCGTCCACAACAAGAGCATTTCCATCTTTATCTTTAACTTTGAATTTATCAAACTCAATTCCGCGGCTGGTAAAATTTATTTCATCACTCAGATGTCGGAAATCACTTCCTGTTTTTGCTATTTCCAGCCCTGCATCATTGAATTTTACTTTTCCTAAAATATTCGGTTGGTCTGTAGTTCCTGTGATTTTTAAATTTCCTGAAAGATAGCCTTCCGTATTGGTAATGGCATTCATAGAAAACCCTTGAATACTCTTCATCTGTAGCTGGTTGATCGCCATATTCAGATCGAAAGTACTGGAAGAAGTATTATAATCCCCAAGGATTTTTACGTCATTGTTATTTCCGGAAAGGGCAATATCTGCATTTAAAACCTTCGGTGAAGCATTGTTCACTTTTACGGCAAGGTTTCCGACAGGACTTCCATAGACGATTAGGTCTGAAATATTCAGGTCGGAAGTGAAAGTCATATTTTTAGTAACCTCACGAAGCTGTGCTGTACCATTAATCGTTCCTCTTGCCAGAACAGTATCTTTTTTAATAAGTTCCGTAATGGTTTCGATTTTAAAATCTTTCAACGAAATATTCAAAGGACTGGTTGGGCTACTGCTTTCAGACTGTACTGCAATTTGACTGTTTCCATTGGATAGAATAAAATTATCCGCCAGAATTCCTTTATTACTGATCTGGATTTTGTTGTTTTCTGCAACATTCCAATCCGTATAATTGAGCTTTAATCCGTTCGGGTTCAGAGATATTTCGGTAATGTCATTGAGAGATTTTGCATTTCCTGCAATCAGGAACTGGGTAGCATCTTTCTCGTCTTTTGTGGTGACGTTGTATCGTATTGTATTGTCTGCAACATCTCCGTCAATATTGATTTTGTTTAAAGAAAAACTTGAACTTTTTAAAGCGGCGACATTCAGGCTGTACTGCAATGCCTCATTTTCATTGGTGACTTTTAAAGCACCCTTTTCAATGGTATTTTCACCATATAATAATCTTGGTATTTGCCCGTCAATTTCAATTTTCTGAGAATCTGCATCATAATTTCCAACAAGATTGATGGTTTCAAAATCTTTCAGATCCGGCACAAACTTTCTGATCAGATCATCATTTTTAATTTTTGCTGTAAAAGTAAAATGTTGTCCCGGATCAATTTTCTGTTTGTTATCCGGTTTCTGGAACTGATAATACTGGTTCACAGTTTTCGTTAAAGCACCAAAAATCTGAGTCAGTTTATATTTACCTTTCAATTCCACATCTGCAATCTGAGAATTGAAAATAATCTGAGTAGAATCTGTTGTGGAGGATGCTTTCAGGTTAACTTCCTGTACAGGATAAACCTCTTTGGTATCCGAGAATGCAAAATCTTTAAGGTTTAGATATCCATTTAAATTATTGGGATCTAAGCTGGTGAAATCCCCATCAATTTTTCCGGCAATAATCATCGGTTTTTCATAGAAACCAAGTTTGTTGACATCCAGTTTGATGACTTCTCCATTTACTTTTACTGTAGGATTTTTTTCATCATAAACTCCCGAAGCAGTCAGCTGTAAACTGGCATTAGGATCTTTTGAATCTAAAATGACATGATAAGCTCCTTTATTGATCTTTCCGGTAAGGTTCATGTTTTGATAACGATATCCTTTGTAGACAGCGGAAGCAACATGGCCTTTTAAGTCGGCATTGGCATTTTTAAAATCAAAACTTTCTCCTTTTGCTGCAATTTGTGCAGTGATAGGACCAATATCTTTATTCTGAATAATTTTTCCAACCTGTATCCCCTGAAGATTGGCTTTGACATCATACAATTCATGATTTTTTCTTCGCATGTCTACCTGTGCGATGATCGCAGCATTTCCCAAAGTAGAGTAGAGGTTAAGATCTGTATTCACCACTTTGGTCGTTCCTTTTGCATTTCCTTTGATGCTGAAATGAGAAGGAAGCGAAATATTGGAAGGAATTGTATTTTTAGGAACAAGATTGAATATCGTTTTGGCACTGGAAGAAAATTCCCCGATTCTCAAATCATAATACAACTGATCCGGATTCATCGCATTTCTGATTTTTCCGGAAGCCATTACCCTCAATTGATCCAGCCCGGAAACTTTAAGATCCTGAATTAAAAGATCATTCACGCTTCCTTTTACATTAGCATTTACGTTTAAAATAGCGTTCGGATATTTGTTGAAGGGAACCGTATTTTTTAAAGTTGGAACCAGATTCAGAATATCAGAAAACCCTATTTTTGAATCTTTGATATTGGCTGAAATCTTGACTGCACCTAAGTTTTTGCTAAGTTGATCAATGGAGTTATAATTTAAAATAACCTCATCACGCAATAGGGTTTTAGGGGTTTGAAGATAAAGATCTTTCAGGTATGCTTCCTTTTCTGCATAGACAAAATCTGTATTGAATTTCTGAATATCCAGTCCTCTGCCTTCTTTGATTTCTGCAGAATTTACGGTTCCTACAAAGGTATTGTTCTCCATTTTGAAGCTTCTTACCTCTACATTCATTTTTGAGAAATTGAGGTGGTTGAAGTCCATTCCCTGTTTCGTTGGAGCAATGGCAGTATTGTTATAATTAACTTTTACATCGTTTAAAACAAGTTTTCCTAAGAGAAGTTTCATGGCTTTATCCTGATCGGAGACTTTGGAAACTTCAGGTTCTTTTGTTGTTTTAGGATTGGCATTTTGAGCCGGAAGATATAGGTTCGCATTGATGTCTGCCCCGGAAAGAAATACATTGGCTACATTGTAAGCATTGTTTTCAAGATCAAGTTTGTTGACCTTTGTACTCAGTTCTTTGAAGATAACTTTTGCAAATGTTTTGGTGTTTTCATCTCCGTAATCAATATCAAAATGAGTAAGCTTGATTCCTCTTAAACCAATGCTCATCGGTTTTTTTTCATTGAGAGAGTCTACTTTTTTCTCTACCTTTTTAGCAACTTCTTCTACCAGTCCCTGCTTTAACTTTAATTTTAATCCGTCAAGATTGATGTCATTAACAGCATATTTGTTTTTGCTGAGATCAAAAGTTTTGACTCTGGTATCAAACGATTTAAAGTAGAGTTGAATATCATTCTTAGACTGCTGGTCATTGAAGGTTACTCCAACATCTTTTAAATTGATTTTATCAAGGGAAATAATGAATGGTTTGGAAGGACTTTCTTCCTTATCTGTGGAAGCAAAAGCATCAATGATATAATCAAAATTGAATTTGCCATCCGGTTTCCGTACAACATGAGCACGCGCACCTTCCATATTGACTGAAGTAATATCTGCTGTGGAATTAAGAAGCTTCATCATGTGCAGCCCTACATCCAGCTTTTTGACGGCCAGAAGAGTGTCTACATCCTGTCCTTTGAGATAAAGGTTTTCCATAACAAGGCTGTTGGGAAATCCTATGTAAACTCTTTCAAGGCTTACAGGAGTTTTTATTTTTTTCTCCAGATAAACAATGAGCTTGTCTTTGATGAAGTTTTGGACGGCAGGAAGCCTTAAGCTTAGGATCAACAGGGTAAGAAGAACCAATATTAAAATAAAGGTTATTGCAATACGCCTTAAAAGTTTTGTGGTGTTGATTTTCAGTTTCAAATGCGATGAGGTTTCTAACAAAGATAATAATACTATTTTATTTGGTCTTTGTTGTGGTACCCTTTTGCGAATGCAAAAATCCTGCCTTGGCTGTCTTTTTATGGAATTTCTAGTTTGTAGTTGTCAAGTGAATAGTTGAGTAAGACAGCCAAAGTAAGGATTGTTATTTGTAAAAAACGCCCCCTTTTATCATTTTTTTAATGTTGAAAAGGTTAGTTAGCAAAAATGAAATTCAAATGTTAGTAGTGTTGAAGGGGGCGTGGCATGGTTTATATGATAGATAATAATTTAGTTGTTTCCGTTTTCCCATTTCACTTCTTCTCCCTGAGGAGCGGCACCACCTTGTGCCGTAGTGATAGGAGCGGTTTCCTGGTTGATGTGATAGATATAAGCGGCAATCTTTTCAGCATCTCTTCCGGTAATGGTTCCTTCCTTGATGAAAGGTCTCATGGTAGGGTTATTCGGAGAGCCGTTTTCAAGCATCCAGAAAACATTTTTAAATAAGCTTTTTTCTTTAATATTGATCCAGTGGGTGTCTGTAAGGTTAGGACCTATACCACCTTTTCCTCCGTCACCGTGGCAGGTAACACAATTTGTTTTAAACAATTCCTGTCCTTCTGCAATATTATCTGCACTGTATTTTGCCGATTCCAGATTGATCTGAGGAGCAGTTTTCTCATACTCAGCAATGGAAGCTAACATCGTTTTTGTTTCTTTAGTGTACTCTGCTTCCGGATGAGCATAGTCTGTGAAAGAAAAAGCAAACAGATAAACTGCACAGAAAATACATCCGAACCAGAACAGGCCGATCCACCATTTCGGAAGAGAGTTGTCAAGCTCTGTAATTCCGTCAAAACCATGGTCGATAAGAATATCTTTTTCTTCCGTAGCAGTTTGTTTTTTGAAGGCCGAGTTCCATAATTTCTGGTAGTACGGAACTTTCTTTTCTTCCAGATATTGTTTTTTCTCTTCCTCGGATAATCTGTTGAAACTTTCATTTTCCACCAGGTCTCCAATAGAGTTCATAATCAACAATAGGATAGTGGCGATTAAGATCAGCGCCCAGAAAAAAGGAGAAGAAAAATATCCTGAATCTCCGGCGAACATTTCAAAGGCCATGATCGTTAAACCTATCGTAGTTGCGATATATATTGAAATGGGGGTTCTCGTTTTCATTGCAGTTTAATTTTAAATGTTACTCTACGCTTGCGGTTTGTACCTGTGTTGTTTTAATGTCTGTACCTAATCTTTGCAGGTAAGCAATCATTGCTACAATTTCTCTTTGTTCAAGCGGTACATAGGCAGATCCTTTTGCTGTTTTTTCTTTTACCATCTGATCTTTTACATCTGTTGCTTCAGCGTAAATTCTCTGTACAATTGCTTTGGACTGGTTATCCGCCCATTGGTTGGCAGAATCAATCTGAGCTTTTGTATAAGGAACATCGAAGGCATTTTTCATCAGTTTCATTTTGTCCACCATTTGGGTTTTGTCCAGTTTGTTGGTAATTAACCATGGGAAACGTGGCATGATAGAACCGGCAGACGTAATTCTTGGGTTATACATATGTTTGAAGTGCCATGAATCCGGGTTTCTTCCTCCTTCTCTGTGAAGATCCGGTCCCGTTCTTTTAGATCCCCATAAGAAAGGTCTGTCGTATACGAATTCTCCCGCTTTGGAATACTGTCCGTTTTTTCCTTCAAATCTTACAACCTCATCACGGAATGGTCTGATCATTTGTGAGTGGCATGAGTTACATCCCTCACGGATATATAAATCTCTTCCTTCCAGTTCCAGTGGCGTATAAGGCTTTACTGCGGTAATTGTCGGAACACTTTGCTTCAGTGATAATGTAGGAACAATTTCCACCAATCCACCGATTGCTATAGTGATGAAAGCTAGTACAGAAAGGAGAGTAGGCGTTCTTTCCAACCAAAGGTGTACACCTTCGCCTTCTTTTCTTGTGCTTCCAATGTTGGCTAATGCCGGAGCTTCTGCAGGAACGTTTTTCTGGAATGAACCAGCTTTAATCGTTTTGATAACATTCACTACCATTAAAATCGCCCCAGATAAATAAAGAACACCTCCAAGGAATCTCATTTTAAAGTAGGGAATAATTGCAGTTACTGTATCCAGCCAGTTTTTCCACAATAAAGTTCCGTCCGGGTTGAATTGCTTCCACATTAATCCCTGTGTAAATCCTGAAATATACATCGGTACTGCGTAGAAGATTATCCCTAAAGTTCCTAACCAGAAGTGCCAGTTGGCTAATTTTTTAGACCAAAGGGATGTTCTCCACATGATCGGAACCAGATAATATACCACTCCGAATGCCATGAAACCATTCCATCCAAGAGCTCCCAAGTGTACGTGGCCGATAACCCAATCGGTATAGTGACCAATTTTATTTAATGATTTTGTTGCTAATAAAGGTCCTTCGAAAGTAGCCATACCATAACATGTAACTGCTACTACAAAGAATTTTAGAATAGGATTTTCTCTTACTTTATCCCAGGCTCCTCTTAACGTAAGAAGACCATTCAGCATTCCTCCCCATGATGGTGCAATCAACATGATAGAGAATCCTGTTCCTACCGCCTGAGCCCATGCCGGTAAAGCTGTATATTGCAGGTGGTGAGGCCCGGCCCAAAGGTATACAAAGATCAGCGACCAGAAGTGAATGATGGATAATTTGTATGAGAAGACCGGTCGTTGAGCTGCTTTTGGCATAAAGTAATACATCAGACCTAATACAGGGGTGGTTAATACGAATGCTACCGCATTGTGCCCATACCACCATTGTACTAATGCATCTTTTACACCTGCATATACAGAATAAGATTTCCAGCTTGTGAAAGATAACGGAACTTCAAGATTATTGAAGATGTGAAGCATTGCCACAGCAATCCAGGTTGCCAGATAGAACCAGATCGCTACATATAAATGTCTTACTCTTCTCTTAGCAATAGTTCCGAACATATTGATTCCGAAAATGATCCATGAGAATGCAATTAAAATGTCAATGGGCCATTCATGTTCGGCATATTCTTTAGAAGTATTGATTCCCATAAGGAAAGTAATAACCACACTTACAATCATCAACTGCCATGACCAGAAGTGAATCCATGAAAGGGTATCACTGTACATTCTGGTTTTAAGAAGTCTCTGCATACTGTAGTAAGCACCGCAGAAAAAAGAGTTACATACGAAAGCAAAAATTACCGCACTGGTATGAAGCATTCTGATTCTTCCGAAGCCCATCGCTCCCTGAGTATTGATCAGTCCCTGAATATTCCCCGAAGCTAAGCTTTTAATCGTTGTATCATCCGTACCGAATAAAAATTCAGGCAATTCAGGATAAAAAAGCATCAATGCAGCTGTAAGCCCCAGCAGAAATCCTACAAGTCCGAATGCGATAGTCGCATAGAGGAATGCTCTGACAATATTATTGTCATAATTAAATTTTTGCGTCTCCATAAATTCCAATAGTGTTTACCGAAGTGATATTTTCTCTGAAAAAAGTTCTATTTTTAAGTCTTTTTTATGTCGAAAATAAATATCATGTAACGTGTATAATGTTTTGCCAAAGGTATTTATTAACTTTGTTAGAGGCTAATAGCTAATCTTCTAAAATATACCGAAAACTACTAAAACAAAAACGATGAAAGTATGTGGACAAAATATTAGGAAAATACGTAGGAGCAGAGATCTTACGCAGGAATACATGGCTTTTGAAATGGGGATTTCCCAAAAGGCGTATTCTGATATTGAGAATTCCAAGGTGAAGATCAACCTGGAGATACTGACTAAAATATCCGATATTTTAGACATCAAGCCATCAGACATCTGTAGTATTTCGCATAAGTGTGGAAATGATGAATATGAAGATAAATACCAAAACCTTTTGGAATACATGAAAAAGAATAATATTTCTGTTCCGAAAGAACTTTTATAGCCTATAAAAATTTCACTTTTACTTACATTTAATTATCATAAAATAATGATCTCCCCGGACAGAAGGAGATCATTTTTTTTTGCGAACAAAAAAGACTGTGTTTTCAGTATGCCTGATGACCATGGCATTGATGAGGGAATAAATGTTTGGTTTTTCAAATTTATTATAATGAATACATTATCCATATCTAATTATGTAGAAAAAAATTCACATAATTGTGGATAAATGTTTACAATAAATTTAATTTTCTATAATATATTTGTCTTAAATATAACGCTGCCCTACTGAATGAAGCTTCTCTACTTTATTTCATTTCTGTTTTTTCTAAGTGTCAACGGGCAAAGCTATACTACCCAATGGTATAACACGGATAATGGTCTTCCACAAAACAGTATCAAGGATATTGTAAAAGATAAATATGGATTCATCTGGTTGTCTATGGAAGGTAGAATTGTACGGTATGACGGAAGCAACTTTGTTCAGTATAATAATTTCAAACTTAAAAATTTAAGCTTCGGTGATTTTTTCGGGAATATAAAAAAGGATAGCATTACTGTTTTTAATGCTTCGGAAAAAGATCTTCTTGTGGTTTCTCAAAGAAAGCCGATGGCAGTATCATCCGTTCAGATTGCTGAGCCTGGGGGGAAATTCAATCAGAAAGTCTATAAACAGCTTGTTAAAAATAATGTTACTGTAAGATTTATTTCTTACATCGATTCTTATTTTATCCGGATGGAGAATGGCTCTTACTATTTTGAAGATAATGGAATTACTTATGTTGATAAGATAAGTAAGAAAAACACAAAAATTGATGTGAAATTTCCACATAGTAAGTTAAGACGATTATTCGTTCATGGAGATTATGTTTTTATCCCTGATGTTGAGAATAAAAAGATACTTCAGTTGTATCAGGGAAAATATTCCTATATCAATGCTCCATCAATGTATACAGATGCTGATACTAAAATCTATTGGCAGCAGATCACCGGACAGGTATTCATCATCAGTCATGGTAAAATATACAGAAGTGAATTTTCGGAGGGAAAATTGAAGCTTGCTTATTTGCTGGACTATAAAGATATTGATAAAGAAATTTCCGGAGCGATGTTTTATGATAAAGCAGCGAAGAAATTATACATCGGGAGTTCTATGAATGGACTTAAAATTTTAAGTCTGTCTGATTTCTCTGTTTCCAGAAAAAAATTACCTTATCAGGATGAGGTCTGTTATGCAGGGATTTCTTATGGTGGTAATTCCGTTCTGACTCAGGAAGGGATAAGATACTATTCAAATACTTCAGAAAGAATATTTCCGGCCTCTCAATCTTATGATAAACGCTATATTTTGCAGGATAACACCGGAAATCTGGTTTATAGGGAGAATAATGCTATCCATATAAGGTACAAGAATACAGGATTTACAAAATACGATTCCATTTCTTTTCAAAATAAGGAAATTGATGGTCTGTATAAAAGTGGAGGATTGTATATGGCATCACTTGTCAGTGGAAAAGAATCTTATCTCTATCTCTTTAAGCAGGATCGTTTTAAAGAAATTGAACGAATTATTCCAAGTAAAGATAATATAGACGCTGTTTTGAGATATAACAAAGATCTGCTTTACCTGGGAAGCAGCGGCGGAATCTACGTTTACTCTCTTACCGGAAATAAAATGGAGAAGTTGATTGGGAAAGGCCTTCCTGTAAAACAAATCATCCGGACCAAAGATGGGAATATCTGGTTTACGACATACAACAGAGGACTTTATTTGATAAAAGCTGAAAAAGCGGTCAGAGTTCCATCCGATAAAAATGATTTCCTGGCAAATGCCCATTCTTTGGTGGAGGATAGGAATTCCAACTTATGGATTTCTTCCAATAATGGATTATTTAAAGTCAATAAAAATATCCTTTTACAATACATGAAAGCTCCGAAAGGAGATCTCACGTATTATCGCTACACCAAAAAACAGGGACTGTCGAACAATGAATTCAACGGAAGTGCCAATCCCTGTGCTCATGAGCTGGAAGATGGGCAGCTTGTGTTTCCTTCCATGGAAGGTTTTGTGTTTTTTAATCCTGAAAATATGAAAACCTATTATCCCGGAAGTCAGGATGTCTATCTGGAAAGAGCAAGAGTAAAAGGAAAGATGATTCAGCTGAAAAATAGTCTGTTTCTGGAATGTGGTTATAAAAATGCAGAAGTGTATATAGATGTTCCTTACTATTCAGATCTGGAAAATATTTATTTACAGGCTAAACTTGATACCGAAGACAGTTCATGGACAAATATCAAAAATGATAAAACATTCCGGATAGCTACTGTTGAACCTGGTACTTATAATCTTCTCGTTCGATTTTTATCTTCCGAAACAGGGAAATTTGTTTATAAAAGTATTCCTGTAGAAGTGGAAGCTTATTTTTATCAAACCTTATTCTTTAAAATCCTGAGTGCAGGTAGTATTATTTTTATTATTCTGGTGATTGTTCAGATGAGGACAAATTTTCTGAGACTGAAAAATAAAGTATTAAAAAATACCCTTGATCATAAAGATAAAGAACTGCTTGAAACCAATAATAAGCTAAAAAATGAATCCGATTATCAGAAAAAACTGGTCGAAAGTATCAGTCATGACATTACTACACCCGTAAAGTTTATTGCGCTTCTTTCCCAGGAACTCAACCAGTCGGAAGATCCCAAAACTCAGAAAAAATATTTTGACAGCATTTATAAAACTTCAGAACAGCTGTATAAATTTACATTGAGCCTTAAAGAATATACAGAATTATACAAACAACAAAATAGCACGGAAGAAGAATATTCCATTTATGATCTTATTGAAACCAAAAGATTATTATTCGAAGAAATTGCAGCTCAGAAAAATACATTTATCTACAATTTTTGTGACCATCAACTTAAGATTAAACTTAATAAGAATGTTCTCCTCGCAGTTTTCCACAACATCATAGATAATGCGGTGAAAAATACTTCAGACGGAGAAATTACCATCACATCAGCCTTTACAGGATCACATGTAGAAATCAATATTGCTGATACGGGTACCGGAATGTCTGATGAACAGATGATTTATTATTCCGGGTTGTTTAAGAAAAAAGAGAATGAGCATATGATTTTTAAAAATTATGGTTTAGGCCTTCATATGGTTGTTCAGCTGCTCATAAAGATGAATTCCGAAATGACTTTCCATCAAAATCCCCCAAAAGGAACCCTCATTAAAATCCTTATTAAAATATGACAAAAAAAATACTCATTGCAGACGACCATCATGTGGTAAGAATCGGAACAGCTATGATTCTGGAGAAAAACTTTAATCACCTTGAAGTTGATTTTGCAGAAACGTATGGCGAAGCAAAACAGAAAATTGAATCCGAAAAATATGATCTGGTCATTCTTGATATCGAACTTCCGGGAAGTCTTTTCAAATCAATGGTCAAAGAGATCAAAGAAATCTCTGAGGATACTCTTATCCTCATATTCACTTCTTATAAAGAAAATATTGCACTGCAATACATTGAAGAAGGAGCCAATGGGTTCCTGAATAAGCAGAGTGATCCCGAAAATTTTGTCAAAGCGGTGGAAGCTCTTTTCAAAGACGGACAATATTATACACCGGAGATCATGAATGAATTACTGAAAGGAAATAAAAAACGAAAAGCAATTGAAAATCTATCCGAGAGAGAGCTGCAGGTTTTTAATCTTCTGGCAAAAGGAAATGGAAACCTTGAGATTGCAAATGCTCTTGACATTGAGGAGTCCACCGTAGGAACTTATAAAAGAAGAGTTTATCAGAAATTAAAAATTACCAATTTGGTTGAACTGCTGGAGATCTACAGCGAAATTCATTAATACCGTCTCTTTAAAGTCATAATATCATTACAATCTTGTGGAAAAATTCGTACAGAATATGTTCGTTAAATAGTTGTTTTTAGCGGTAGGTTAGCACCTCATTAACTTCTGTTAAATAGATGAAGCTAATGGAAAAGTATGTTACAAACTAAGGTACTTTTTTCGCAAAAAATAACTTTAAAAACCAATTTTAATGAAAAAGATTTATGTTATGATGTTAGGAGCCTTTGCAACCTTCACCTATGCACAGGTTGGATTGAATACTCCCAATCCCAGGGGAATGTTTCACTTAGACGGAAAGAAAAATAATAAGGCTTCCGGCCCTGTAAGTATTGCCAATCAGGCAGATGATGTAGTGATGACTTCTGATGGACATATCGGTATTGGGAATAATAGCCCTACAGCAAGTTTAGACATTAAAACTCCAGGAACATTAGCTGCTCCGGTATCAGGAATAAAAATTGCAGACGGAGCACAAAACGAAAACTATGTCATGACTTCTGATGCCAACGGAAACGGCTTATGGAAACCTGTAAGGCTTACAGTGGTAAGAGGAACAAACGGAACCGGGATCAATATTCCTTTCACTTCTACCGGAACATTTCAGTATACCGGCTCTTATATTGATCTGCCTCAGGGGAAATGGCTGGTTACAATACAACAACTTATTATCCCTACAGGAACAGCATTAACCAGTGATCAATGGATGTGGATAAGGACAAGCTTTTCAGATCAGCCTAATATTAACCTGGGAGATACCGCCAATATTTCAGGAGATATTTTTGAAGCACCTGTTTTAGTAAGCGGGCTTATTCAGGGGCTTACATCTTCTTCACTCACAAGATTTTCTATCATTCAGGGAAGTTTAATTGTTAATAACTCATCTGGTGCGGTAAAAAGGTATAAATACATTGCCGGAAATAACGTGATTGGAGGTGCGCCATCAGCAGGAAGTTTATTTCAGGGATTCGGAGGTAACTATTCCGAGAATATCATTTATGCTGTGCCTACAAACTAATTTCTCAATAATGCTTTAAAAGCTCTTTCAACAGAAGATCAATGATTTTATTATTTATGCGCAGAAAAAACCTTAGCAAACTGTTAAGGTTTTTTCATGTCCCGTTACGTGCAAATTCTCAATTTGCCCCATGGAATGTGAATTTCTCTGAAAAGTTTTTATATATTTAGCGACCGAATAATTCATTCAATGAGCAACGAAAATAAAACAGGACAAAACGAGACTTTAGTTAGAGGATTAACAAATCGACACATACAATTAATTGCCCTTGGAGGTGCCATAGGAACAGGGTTATTTCTGGGAATTGGACCTGCTGCGGTACTGGCAGGACCCTCTGTAATCTTAGGTTATGCTTTGGCAGGAATTATCGCCTTTTTTATTATGCGTCAGTTGGGTGAAATGGTAGTTCAGGAACCTGTTTCGGGAAGTTTTAGCTACTTTGCCTACAAATATTGGGGAAATTTCCCAGGATTTGCTTCCGGCTGGAACTACTGGATTCTCTATATTCTGGTAAGTATGGCGGAACTTACCGCTATTGGGCATTATATTCATTTTTGGTGGCCGGAAATACCACTCTGGGTTTCCAGTTTATTCTTCTTTATAGTCATTAATGCACTTAACCTGGCTTCTGTAAAGGTTTACGGAGAAACAGAATTCTGGTTTTCCATCATCAAGGTAGTCGCTATTATTGCCATGATTATTTTCGGAGTATACCTTTTAATAAGTGGTACAGGAGGAGAAAAAGCTACAATCACCAATTTGTGGAATGACGGAGGATTTTTCCCGAAAGGATTATTTAATAAAACAGAAAACGGGTATTCAGGATTATTTGCAGCCATGGCAATGATCATGTTCTCATTCGGAGGTCTTGAGCTTATCGGAATTACTGCTGCGGAAGCAAAAAATCCGGAAAAAACCATTCCACAGGCAACCAACCAGGTGATCTATAGAATCCTTATTTTCTATGTAGGTGCTTTGGTTATCTTATTTTCATTAAGTCCATGGAGAGATATTACAGAAGGATCAAGCCCGTTTGTAATGGTATTTCAGAATCTGAATGGTCTTGAATTCAGCCTTTTTGGTAAAGTAATTCAGTTCAATACATTGATCGCAAATGTGCTTAACCTGATTGTTTTAACAGCTGCTTTATCAGTATACAATAGTAGCGTCTACAGTAACAGTAGAATGCTTTTCGGATTAGCTCAGCAGGGAAATGCTCCGAAATTTCTGAAAAAACTGAATAAAAACTCAGTGCCTACCAACGCAATCATTATTTCTTCATGCTTTGCAGGGATCTGTATTATCATCAATAAATTAGTTCCGGAAAAAGCTTTTGAATACCTGATGGCTTTAGTAGTATCCACACTGATCATCAACTGGCTGATGATATGCTACACCCATTTAAAGTTTAAAAAATCAATCAATGCAGAAGGAATTCAATCAAAATTTCCGTCTATATTTTACCCGATATCCAACTATATCTGTATTGCTTTCTTAATTCTGATCTTAGGATTGATGAGCATTACAGGAATGGAAATTCAGGTGATTCTGATTCCGATATGGATTGGCTTTTTATTCGTGATGTACAAATTATACAAGCCAAAATAAAAATATAAAACAGATCTATACCTGTTTTGAAAAAGGTGAAAGTCAAATGATTTTCACCTTTTTTGTTTTTATTTTCAGTAAATTAGAATAAGAAATAAGATCACCTGTATTTATTTCGCTGTATGAAAAGAATGTCAATTTAGGACAAGATTTGTTTTTTTGAGAGACCTAATTTTGCACCCGTCAATCATCATAATGATGAACTTGCAATGTGAAACTTAAAAAACAAATAGAATGAAAAATATATTTCTCCTTATCTTATTATTTCCTTTTTGTGCCCAATCACAGATTTCTGTTCAGGCGTATGGTGGAAATAAAGAGACTGAGCTTCTTGGAATTTATAATAAAGATTTTAGCAGAAAATGGAATTATTTCGCCTCGGGGACTATTAGCTACGACTATGAATCAAAGAAAATTAATCCTGAACTTTATCAGAATATCAATTATGGAATCGTAAAGAATCTTGGTATTTCTGCAGGAGTTCATCTTTCGGATAAAGATATCATGCCGTCTGTAGGTGTAGCGTATGGAAAAGAAAATGATGTTTTTGCTGTCAATATATTTCCTGCATTTACTTATTCCACCGATGCAAAAGAATTCGGGCTTGGACTTTATACGTTACTGGAATATACTCCGAAAATCAATGAACAGCTTAATCTTTACAGTATGCTGATTGTAGAATCCGATTTCAGCTTTAAAGAACATCAGTCCAGCAGTCAGATTATCCGCTTAGGAATAGAAAATAAGAAAAAGATGCAGTTCGGGATAGGAAGTAATATTTCCCAGACAGGAAGCGATTTTGATACCGATACCAATTTCGGTGTATTTATAGGAAAGAAATTTTAATGATATGAAAAAATTATTCACACTCACTTTAGTATTGAGCTTTATATTCAATATGGCACAGACAGACTATCATTTTCCCGAAGAATCTTCAAAGCATGAAGGAACGTGGCTTCAATGGCCGCATCACTATCAACACGGAATGACTTACCGTAAAAGGGTAGAACAAACATGGGTAGACATGACAAAAGCCCTTCAGGCTGGCGAGAAAGTTCACATTATTGCTTATAATAATGAAGAAAAAAACAGAATTACCCGTCTTTTAGAAGAGAATAAAGTTCCTATGAAAAACGTTGATTTCAAAGTGTATCCAACCGATGATGTATGGATCAGAGATAACGGACCTATTTTCGTAAAAGATAAGAAAGGAAATGTTCTCATTGAAGATTGGGGATTCAATGGCTGGGGCGAAAAATTTGATTTTGAAAACTGTGATGAAATTCCACAAAAGATAGGAACAGACCTTGGAATAAAAGTCATCAATCTGAATGATGAAATGGTGAATGAAGGAGGATCTGTGGAAACGGACGGAAACGGAGTTTTAATGGCTTGTAAAAGCTCAGTAATCAGCCAGAAAAAAGGAGCTACCCGAAATAAAGATATCACGCAGGAAGAAGCCGAAGAAATGTTTGAAACCTACTACGGAGTATCCAAAGTAATCTGGCTGGACGGAGTAACAGGATTAGATGTTACCGATATGCACATCGATGGTTTTATGAAATTTATCAACCATAATACCATGATTACCATGAAAGAAGATGATCTTCTTGATCTTGGGCTTTCAGAGAAAGATGTCAACACGCTTTATACAGCCACCAATGTAAATGGGAAAGAATATAAAAAAGTTTATGTTCCGGCTACCAAAAACAAAGTGAAAACAGCCTACGGAAAACAACTTGACGAAAAAGGGTCTTATGTAAATTATTACGTAGCAAATACAGTGGTGTTGGTTCCCAATTATGGAGATCCGAATGATGCCATTGCCAATAAAATTATTCAGGATCAGTATCCGGATAGAAAAGTAATAGGAATAGATGTAAGAAACCTGTATGAAAATGGAGGAATGGTTCACTGTGTAACCCAACAGCAGCCTGCCGGAAATCCAGCCAAATAAATTCAAATAACAAAGTAATTTTTTATATCATTCAGGTGGAATCAATTGAATAAATTAATTCCACCTGATTTTTTATCATAACAAATCACAGAATCAGAAGGCGTTTTCGGTTATTTTTCGTATATTAGTAAGAGGTTATATTTCAAATTCAGGTGAATATTATAATCTGTTTGAAATACCTGCGGAGAAGCCGAAAACCGTTACAAAAAGTAGGCAGGACCAAAAAAGACACCTATGGCCAATTTATTTCAAACCCTTACCAATACCGTAAAACATTGGTATATTCCATTAATCTTCGGAATTCTTTTCCTTATCTGTGGTTTTTATGTATTCAGTGTACCTTTAGCAACGTATGTTACCCTTTCTATTTTTTTCAGTGTTTCCTTTTTATTTTCAGGAATTACCGAAATATTCTTTTCCTTACAAAACAGTAAATCCCTGCAGGGCTGGGGCTGGTTTCTGGTAAGCGGATTACTAACAACCGCAATAGGAGTTTATCTTATTGCAAATCCTCAGATTTCAATGACAGTACTTCCATTTGTAATTGGGTTTACTTTGCTGTTCCGTTCTTTTCAATTATTAGGTTTTGCATTTGACCTGAAAAGCATGAGAATAATGAGCTGGGGGAATGTAGCCCTTGCCAGTGTCGGAGGAATTATTTTTTCTCTACTGCTGATATTTAATCCGGTGTTTACAGGATTTTCATTAGTTACTCTTACAGGTGTTGCTTTTATCTTCATGGGAATAGCTTCCATTATGCTGGCCTTAGATTTAAGAAAAGTTAAAAAGATTCCAGGAAAAATAAGCCAGGAATTAAGAGACAGAATCAAATCGATTCAGGAAGAAATTGATGATCTTAAAAAATAAAAAATACTATTATTTCTCAATATAAAAAGGCCTTGTAAAAGGTCTTTTTTTATGCTGTTTTTTGTAACTCAATAGTATTTTAAATATTTATATCAGTTGGATTTTGTTGCGACAAGATCTGTCGTTTTGTACGAATATCTTTGCATTTATAAGTGATAAAACTCATATTAAACGCTGTTAATATTGTTTTAATACGTGTTAATAAGTGTTAAATTAGCAGCTGAAAAAAACTCAAACTATGAATAGAAAATTAATTGCATTAATACCACATCAATATAAAAGCTAATCTTTTCTTTTTCAAAGAAAAATCTTAAATAGCTGAAAGGGTATTGCAAAAGAATATATCAAACAATCCCATAAAATTTATTAATACAAAAAATAGGTCTGAGAATATCAGATTGTATTATCATACATGCAAGGTGATACTTTTATTAGTGATGCAAAGTAAATACTAGCAAATTAATTTTATAAAGAAAATTTAACTCTTAAAAAAATATTATGAAAAGAAAACTATTGTCGTTAGCCTTATTGGCTTCATCATTTGTCTTTGCACAACAAGGTGCATTTTCTGAAGTAACTATCCAAAATCCTTCTCCTATTTTATATTTAAAAAGAAGTACCAATGATGGAGGATTTATCCGAGGAATTCAAACCCAATATCTTAATGGAACTAATGGGTGGTTTTTTGGTGATTTGCATGGAAGTCAATGGATTGTTTCCAAAGGAGATTATACGAATCCAAAACTTGTTATTAATGATAGTAACGGATATGTTGGAATAGGTACGGTGACTCCTTTAAGTAAACTTCATGTTGCAGGCACTATTATGGCAGGAGCTGGTGATTCTGTGACAGGAATAAACGCTTTTTCAATACCTTATGCTAGTGGGTCAATGAATAACTGGGGAGCATTACGAAGCACCGGTTCTTCTTATATGAGTTATGGAGTAAAAGCAAATGGATCAAATGTAGGCTGGCTTTCAAGCAGTGGAGAAGGAAACTTTGTAAAAACAGCAATTATGCTCGATAATGAAGGTTTCAGGTTATTGGCTTCAGTATCCCAGCAAGTGGCAATAGATTCGCCTGTTTCCATGCCTGAAATCATGAAGATTTCTTCTACAGGAAATGCATTATTACAGGGTAAATTTGAGGCAAAAGAAATAAAAGTGACCTTAAGTCCTACTGCTGATTTTGTATTTGATGAACGATACGATCTCCCAAAATTAGAAGAAGTTGAAAAGCACATCAAAGAAAAAAAACACCTACCCGAAATTGCTTCTGCTAAAGTAATGGAAAAGGAAGGGGTAAATGTTGGTGAATTTCAAATAAAACTCTTACAGAAAATAGAAGAGCTTACCCTTTACTCCATCGAACAAAACAAACAACTAAAAGCACTTCAGCAAGAAAATAAAATTTTAAAATCTCAGTCAGAAGAAATTCAAGAACTGAAAAAAAAGGTTCAAATACTTTTAAACACAAAAAAGTAAAAAAATGAAAAGAAAATTATTTTCGTTATTATCTCTGCTAATAGGTTTTTTAGGTTTTTCACAAACTGAAGTTTACTTTAAATATGATGAGGCCGGAAACCAAAGATACAGAGGTACCAATGCAGAAGGAAAAAAAGTTGAAGAAACAGCTTTGAAAGAAACTAAATTGCAGGAACAAGCAAGAACAGCAGTCATAGTTCAGCAGATAACTGCTATAGATGAAAAAACATTCTGGAAACAAATAAGACTCTACCCGGTTCCGGTAAATGATTATCTGACAATTGACTGGACTGAAGAAGTAGATGGACTTATAGAATCTGTATCTCTCTATCAGCATAGTACTGTACATTGGAAATTTCAGCAACAGAATATTCCAGAGTTAAATCGTCAGGTTAAAATCAATATGACCGGATACGATTGGGGAGTTTATATTCTTCGTTTTACTTTAAAAGATGGAAGGGTCTTTGGTAGAAACGTTACCAAAAGATAAACTTACATAAAATTCTCAAAGATAAGAGTACGGGATTATTATTCTGTACTCAGGATAGTATATCTAATTTATTAAACATTATTATAAACACTAAAATGAAATTTTTTTCATCATTGATACTGTCTTTGTGTTCAGTGTTGGTTTTTTCGCAAACCATATTGTATCAGACAGAAACGGTATCCCGGACGGTTCAGGATCCACAAACGGTGGTAATGGTTCAGGGATTCCATGCTAAACCAGGAGGTTCAAATACCTTTATTGCAAAAATTGGGCCCGCTACAGAAAACCCTGGAGGAGGGCCCTTAGATTCCGGGGCAGGAGAAAATAACCCTTCTGGAACTACAGCTCCAGAAGGAAAAAAGTTTCAGGATACAAAGGGTATTGCTGATGTAAATGGAGCAGGGCAGTTTCAGTTTACTGTGCCAATCGCTTTACCTCCCGGGATAAAAAGTGTAGAACCACAGGTGGCTCTTGTCTATAACAGCGGTTCACCTAATGGTATTGCCGGTTATGGCTGGAACATTTCTGGAATTACTTCTATATCAAGAACGGGAAAAGATATAGAAAAAGATGGGATAATGCAAGGTATCCAACTAGATTATTCTGATTTTTATAGTTTTAACGGGCAAAGATTAGTTCTCAAGACTGGCGAATATGGAAAAGATGGAGCTGAATATGTGACAGAAAAATTTTCAAATATAAAAATTAAGTCTATCGGTGCTATTGCCGGGCAAATATGGAAAGGACCTGAATATTGGGAAGTCACTTTTACGGATGGATCACAAGCTTGGTACGGATCAACAAACTCAGGCAACAGCAATGCAAGAACCCCTTTGGAATATAATATCGTCAAGTGGAAAGATGCGAAAGGAAATTATATTACATATACCTATACACAGGATACGGGAACAAATGTTGCAGTAATTTCTTCTATTAAATGGGGAGGAAATGAAAGCTTAGGAAAGGTACATTTTAATGAAATTGGTTTCAATTATAATGTAAAAGCAACCAGAAGTATTATAGAACAATCTTATGTGAACGATATATCTTTTATTCAAGATAAATTATTAGATAACATTGTTGTAAGCAATGCTTCTTCTCAGTACAGAAAGTACGATATTATCTACAAATCAGACGATACAAAATATCAGTTTGTGGATAAAATACAAGAATATAATTCGGAAAATGAGGCTGCAAATCCAATTGAATTTGTTAAGACTGAAAATTATTCGGATAGTAGCTATCTTAATAGTTCAGGTTGGACAAACTTCCATGAGGTTACTATGAGTGGCGATTTTCGTGGAACCTATTCTGCTGATTTAATTTTATATAGAAATGATTCTGGTTTTGGCCCTGCAGGTTATTATTTGCATCAGCATGGAAATTATTCTCAAGAATATTATTTAGGTACAGAGAATGTTTATAAAAATGCAATTCCAATCAATATTAAAGATAATGATAATTTTGCTATTAGTAGACAAGGAATTGTTTCTTGTTCCATAGATGCTGCAACAAGAGATTTAACTCTTAAATACTATCTTGTTGATTTAACAAAACCTAAAAGTGTTAATGATTATCCAAACGCTTTAAAATTAGTTACAACAAAAGTTATTCCTGGTAATCAATGGGATGAGAATGAAAGTACTTTCCCTCCTGACCCTTACTTCGATAGTCAAAAAACAAGTGATATTGTAAAACTTATTGCATATGATATTGAAGGAGATGGTATACCTGAAGTTTTACTAGAGAAAAAGATTTTTACTAGAAATAGAATATGTCCACATTTGCCAAATGATCTGCCTACAGAAGAAGATTGTGAAATAGTGACATATGAGGATCATAAATATATTGTAGTTAAGCAACAGGATAATACCTTTCCGTTTTTTGAGTTTGATTTTGTTAAAGGTGAAAATCTTCTTTTGGGAGACTTTAATGGTGACGGGGTTGATGATATTGGGAAAACTTATATTACTTCGAGTAGTATAATAAATGGAGAGTCTGTGCCTATAAATAACTTTCATGCATTCAATCTGAAAAAAAATAGTCAGGGAAATTATAGCTTATCTGAAGTATTTTCTGCAGAGTACTCTGGTCTTTCTTCGCAGGCACAGATAGCTGATTTCAATGGAGATGGAATATCTGATTTATTTGTTCGTACGAACGTTAATAATCATTATATTATCAATCTAAATACTGGAAAGAATTTCTTGAAAATCCCATATTTTAATGATTTCGCCTCAACTGAAAGTTATACAGCGGATAAAAATGGTAATTATTCTGTAGCCAAAATTTTAGACATTAATGCAGATGGAAAATCTGATATTATTAATTTTAGTACCAATTATAATATTGCCTCATCTACTTCTGCTAGTACTGTACTAACAATAAAGGTAAGTGAAAATCAAGGCTTTGTAAATGGGAGAGTCCAATTTGGTTCTAAGACAGTTACTAATAATTTTAATGCACCTGTTATTTTTAGAGATATAATAGGTTTAAGACAAAATGCATTATATGTCTATACACCCACATCAAATCAGAATTTAGGTAGAGTTACTGATTTTTCTCATTATTCAAACCTTCAAAGATCATCAATCAACAGAATTGAGCAGGGAGATGTACCAACACTCATTAGCTATTATGGTAGCGGAAATTATAAGGCAACAAAAAATGAAAAGTATCCATTAATGGAATTAGGTGAAGTAAATTCACCGATAGTAAGTGCAATTAGTAATCAAAATGGGGTTAAAATTTTCCATTATCGTGGGCTCATTATAAATCTACATAATAAGAAACCAATTGGTTTTCGACAAATGGCAAGTTCTTCATGGATTGTTAATGGGATGGAGATCACAAAAATATGGTCAGGAACTGAGACGGATCCATTGAACGAGGGTGTCCCTACTAAAGAATGGTCCATTAGAACTAATGATTTATCCAAAATTTTTCCGACTGATATATCTGAGAATAATACCGAGTTGCTAAGCTTTAAATACACAACATATCAGTCTGATAAACTTGTGAATGGACAGGTTACCAACACAGTTTCTGTTGCCGATAGATCTAAAGTTGTAACTTCTATTGTTCCAAAAACAACAAGATCGAAAGACTTTTTAACAAATACAGTAACCACTGGAGAGGTTGTATATGACAAATATTATCTTCCCTTGCAAGGTACAACTAATACTAATAATGGTCTCGGTGTTCAGACGATAACATATGGATATGTTCATAATCCGGGAGGTACTGGAACAGATTATTTTATAGGGCGTGCTCAATCTAAAACAAGTATAGTGCAAGCTTATAATGACATGAAGTCTTCTAAAGAGGAATATACCTATGAAAACAATCTGTTGAAAACTCTGAAAAGCTGGAATAGTGATAATACAGGGTATCTTCAGGAAACCTATAATTATGATATCTTTGGAAATATTAATCAAAAAGAAATTAGGAATAGTCTTGATGCTCAAGTTCAAACTACAAAAATGGAATATGATTCCAAAGGTTTATTCATAGTAAAGAAAACAGATAATTTAGGGCTTGTTACAAAAATAGAATATAATGATTGGGGGCAGATTATCAAGCAGACAGATCCTTCGGGGAATACGACAAGCAATGTTTATGATAAGTGGGGCAAGTTGTTAACTTCAAAAAATAATTTAGCAGGTACTACAAAGTATCAATATAATAAAGATGCTGAATCCAATACTACGTTAACTCAATATGATCCTAACGGGAATGTATCTAAGAAATTCATTAATAAATACGGCCGAGAATACAAGACTTCTATCAAAGCTTTCGCACAGGGTAAATTTGTGTTAAGAGCAATTGTATATGACGGTTTAGGTAGGAAAATAAGAGAATCTGAGCCTTATGAATCTGCATCTGCTGACTCTGAACCTCCATATGATTTGAGATGGAATTTTGTAGAGTATGATGATACTTTTTTCCCGGTTAAAACAACTACAACAACATTGGGAAAACTTAGCCTTCAGGAGAAAAAAGTGGAATCCTTTATAGGAAAACAAGTGATAACCACTGTTTCTGGTTTAACTACTACAAATAAAGAAGTTAATGGCTATGGAAGAACAACTTCTCAAACGGTTGATGCTTTGGGAAATGTTATTTCTTCAACTGACGCAGGGGGAACTATACAGTTTTCTTATAATGCAGCCGGAAAACAAACTAAAGCACAATATGCTGAAAATATTGTTACCACAAAATATGATGCCTGGGGAAGAAAATCGGAATTCAATGATCCTTCCAACGGATTGTATAAATATGAATATGATGGTTTCGGACAGCCTATAAAGATTATCAGTCCAAAAGGAACTAAGGAATATATCTACAACAATTTGGGCCAGCTTATTTCGCAAAAAGAAATTTCTACAGGTGATAATGGTGAGACAACCAATAAAAACATTGCTTTTTCGTATGATGACAAAGGAAGACTTATTTCAAAATCCGGTACTTCAAAAGGTAAAGCGTATGGCTCAAACATAGTATATGATCCGCAAGGGAGAGTTTTGTCGTCTTCTGAAAGTAGTAATGGTAAATATTTTATTCAAAAAGGAACTACTTATGATGATAAGGCAAGAGTAATATCTTATGAAAAGCAACTATATTCTTCAGGTGTACTTACCAAGGTCCAGATAGAAAATGTGTATATTCCATGGAATGGAGAACTCTATCAAATAAGAGACAAAAATTCCGGAAAAATATTGTGGGAGCTTCAGGAAACCAATACAAAAGGGCAGGTGACAAAAGCAATACTAGGATCTGCAACTACAAATAATATCTATGATGAAAGTGGTTTCTTAACTAATATGAATCATTCATCTCAGGCAAAATCAGATATCTTGCAGATTCATTATTCATTCGATGGAGTAAAAGGTGAACTCAGAACTAGATCAACAGGAGGAGATTTTAGTATTAATGAGTCATTTAATTATGACAATAATAATAGATTGATAAGCTGGACCAATCCTAAAATGGGACAAAACTCACAAAATACCTATGATGTAAAAGGAAGAATCATGGTGAATGATCAGGTAGGAACTATGAAATATGAAAACACTTCTAAGATTTATCAACCGACGGGAATGACTTTAAATGCAGCCGGAGTACAGAATTATAACAATGACTTAATACAAAGCATTGTGTATAACGAAAATAATGACCCTGTTTTCATTGATGGAATGAAAGGAGATGTAGTATTCCAATACGGTATGGGAAGCATGAGGCAAAGAGTTACCTATGGAGGTAATTTCAATAGCGATGGAAATGGTAAATTTACAAAGTTTTATAATGAAGATGGAAGATTTGAAGTATTGGTAGACAATACCACAGGTAAGGAGAAGCATATTATATACATTGGTGGAACTCCTTATGAATCAAGTATTGTTTATATGAAGAATTTAGGTGAAAGCAATGGTTCGTATAAGTTTTTACATAAAGATTACTTAGGAAGCGTTCTTGCTATAAGTGATGAAGCTGGAAATAAGCTTGAGCAAAGACATTTTGATGCCTGGGGAAATTTTACACATCTTCAAATCGGAAATGGTGTCATTATTACGGATAAGAATATTATTGACAATTCAATATTGATTATTGATAGAGGATATACCAGCCATGAACATTTTGGAGAATTGGGAATTATTCATATGAACGGAAGATTGTATGATCCACTGCTCAGAAGATTCTTAAATGCAGATGAGAACATACAGGCTCCTACTAATACTCAAAACTACAACAAATATGGATACGTAATGAATAATCCTCTGATCTATAATGATCCAAATGGTGAATTTATTGCGTGGTTTATTGGAACACTTGTTGGAAGTTATTTAAGTGGAGTTCAGGCAAATCATGGAAACTGGAACCCTGTTAAATGGGACTGGAAAAGTACACAAACCTGGACTTCTGTAATTGGAGGAGGACTAGCTGGAGGTAGTTATGCTTCAGGTATGAAAAGTATCGGTTCAATTGCTGGAACCAAATTTATTGAAAACTCTGTAGTCGGGTTTATTGGAGGAGCATTGAATGGAATTGCAACTGGACAAAACGTTTTTAAAAGTGCAATAACAGGAGGACTTTTCAAAGGAGGATTCTCAGAAATAAATTATATTGCAAGTAATTTTATAAATACATATTCTAATAAAAAGAATGTGGTGCCTAATACATATGGACAATATCTAAGCAGTATTGGGGAATCAACCTATGGTCCGTTTGGTATTGATGAAATTGTAGTAACCGGTAAAAAAGGTAAAAAAGGAGGTTTTGGACAAGGATCCCACAACAGTTATATGATGGAGCGTGCTATTGATAATTTAATAGAAGAATGGAACTTAAATCAATCAAGGTCAAGATTGTATGCTTATGAATCTGAGATGTTTGGAAGGTATGCGATAGGGTTTACGGTAGGTTATAGTTATGGTCTTGTAAGTGGAAGTTTAACTTTAGCATATAATATAGGAGATGGTAAAGTAGCCTTATTTGCTACCCGTGGCTTGAGAAGTATAGCACCAAGCTATGGAGTAGGACTTCAGTTTAATCAGATGAATGCCTTTGGTGAAGATAGAAAAGGGCATAAATATACTGATGTTTTTGGAGGTATGGAAGGAGAAGGGCGATCGGTTTCAGCAGCTTACTATTGGGGTGGTGAATATAGTGAAAGCTCTCAAAATGGACGTACTGTAAACTATGGGACAGCAACTAGAAGTATAAATTTAAGGATAGGTAATGATATAGGAGTTGCTACTACCGAGACAACAAGAATAAATGAAAGTTGGTTTAAAAAACATATTTACCTTAAACCTCAATTCGATTAAAGTATGAAAATATTTGTTTTTTTTAGCTTTTTAATCTTGGTGTCTTCATGTGGGGAACCTGATTGCAATGATGTGAAAAAAGCGTTCTATCCTGATGAATATAATTTGATTGTCGGAGAAGCGAGTATAGATAATTCCTGGATCAAAATTACAGGTTATCATCCTATAACTTATAAAAAATCAAATATTATGGTGCACAATAACTGGATTGATGATTATAATGAAGTGGAAGCGGGAGATACAATAATTAAGAGAGCGGGAAATCTAGAACTTGTCATTCATAAAAAAGATACCATTATCAGACATGATTGGTATTGTAAAGGAAGACCTTATAAATAAGTTAAATACTTACTTTAATAATCTCATCAAATTAGATAAGAGTGGAAGAAATTCCACTCTTATTTTTTTTATAGTTTTTTGCCTACTGAAAATGAAACTTCAACTTTATAATCTTAATTTAAAAGATAGATTATTAAACTAGAAAACGCTTTCCCCTGCGATCTAGTTCAGAAGAGGTAAAAGACAGAATATTTTTCTTTTCAGATCACTTAAACTTTTTGTTTAATCTCCAACTTTTGTGATTGATTTAAAAATAACAAAAACCACCCTTAAAAAAGAGTGGTTTGTAGACTCACAGGGATTCGAACCCCAGATGACTGAACCAAAATCAGTAGTGTTACCGCTACACCATGAGTCTGTTTGTTTTAGTGGTGCAAATTTACAGCTTTTTTCTTTATATACAAGAACTTTTTGAAATTTTTTTTAAATTTACTGTAGAATTTATTTACGGAAAACATGCTGATAGACTTCAATAATCTCAATATTAATCAATTATCATTCGATACCGAATTTGAAAAGAAAGTAAAAGTTTTTCTGGAAGAATGGTTTTCAGAAAAAACAGGAGTAAATGTCCAGACTTCAGGTTCTACCGGAGTGCCGAAAATTTTTGAAATTGAGAAAAAGAAAATGATCAATTCTGCAGTCATGACCTGTAATTTTTTAGGATTAAAAGAAGGCGATACTGCATTGCTTTGTCTGCCTGTAGAGTATATTTCCGGGAAAATGATGATTGTACGTTCTATAGAAAGAAAATTACAATTAAAAATTACGAATCCTTCTTTAAAGCCTGTTGAAGACCTGGAAGAAGAAATAGACTTTTGTGCAATGACACCGCTTCAGGTAGAAAACTCACTGGAAAAACTTCACCTGATTAAGAACCTGATCATTGGTGGTGCTGCCGTTTCAGAAAGCCTGAAAAGTAAAATTCTGCAGATGAATCTTAGCCTGTCAAACCGTATTTTTGAAACCTATGGAATGTCTGAAACCCTTTCTCATATTGGTTTAAAACAATTGATGCCTGAGCAGGAAGATTATTTTACCGTTTTTGAAAATGTATCCATTTCTTTGGATGAGCGAGGTTGTCTGAAGATCTTTGCTCCCAATGTAAACGATGAAGAATTGCAAACTAATGACTTAGTTGATATTAAGAATGAAAAACAGTTTAAATTTCTGGGAAGAATTGATAATGTGATTAATTCCGGAGGGGCAAAAATTTTCCCGGAAACCCTTGAAGCTTTGGTCAAAAAAGAACTTCCCAACGAAGCTGTATTTATGGGGTTACCGGATGAGATTTTAGGGCAGAAACTCGTATTGGTTATAGAAGGAAGTGAATCTGATGAGATAATGAAAAAAGTTTCGGAAATACCTTTTGAGAAGAATTTTCATAAACCCAAACAAATTATTTTTATCAATGAAATTCCAAGAACTCCTAACGGGAAAGTAAGCCGGTCAGAATTATATAAAAGTATAAGCGTAAATTTATAATCTTGATTCTATTATCTCAAAATACTAATAATAATGAAAGACTTTTCAAAAGAACTCAGCTTTAAAACTTCCCGCAGCAGTGGGGCAGGAGGACAGAATGTGAATAAAGTGGAGACAGCTGTTACCGTACTTTGGAAAGTAGATGCTTCAGAATTTTTTAATGAAGATGAAAAAGTGTTGATTCAGCATAAACTGAAAAACAGAATCAATACAGACGGCTTTTTATTCCTCACGGTTTCCGAAAGCAGGACCCAGCTGATGAATAAAAATAAAGCGATTGAAAAAATAACTGAAATTGTAAACAAAGCCCTTATTGTTCCCAAAAAGAGAACCGCAACTAAACCCTCAAAAGGGCAGAAACAAAAAAGGCTGGATAATAAGAAAAAGCTTTCAGACAAAAAAGAAAACAGACGTTTCAGGTTTTAATTGGTTTCTCCAGTAGAAAATTTTATTTTTGCCGGAAACTTTAAAACCATGATAAAAAAATTAATCTTGGCTGGAGTATTCTCAATCTCAGCCATGTCTTTCGCTCAGAAATTTTCTATCAGACCTTCCGTAGGGTATGCATGGAGAACAGCAAAAACAATTTCAGGACTCAGCAAGGAAGAAAAAGACTATGTAAAAGAGCTTAAAAACGGACTGAACTTTGATATTGCAGCCCATTATGAAGTGAATAACGGGTTTGGACTTGGTTTAAAATACTCTCATTACAGCGCATCCAGTGACGGGTTTTTGCTTGGCAATGTAAACGGAATGCCTGTATCTGTTCCTGTGATTACAAAGGATAATATTACGTTTTTTGGAGTTTCCGGACTTATTTCAAATGA
Source organism: Chryseobacterium sp. T20 (assembly GCF_047345655.1). Lineage (NCBI taxonomy): Bacteria > Pseudomonadati > Bacteroidota > Flavobacteriia > Flavobacteriales > Weeksellaceae > Chryseobacterium > Chryseobacterium sp. T20. Next base: position 3,531 of record NZ_JBLFDU010000012.1, on the reverse strand, counting down.
TAATTCGCCTACCAGACATAAAGTATTTGCAGATATTGCATTGGGAGTACTGTCTTATACTACCAAAACTGGAGATGTAAAAGGTACAGGAAGTACTTTCGGGGCAGAAATTGATTTTGGTTACCGATATCAGATCAGTAAAAACTTCCTTATTGGGCCAAAAGTTGGTTTAAGTGGCGGTACTCTGAATAAAATGAAGTTTAACGGGGTAACCTATAAATTTGATGATGATCAAAAAGAAGGCTTACATAGAGTTTCTTTAAGTGCAGCCGCTACATTCCGTTTTTAAGCCGTATCTTTGTTTGAATTAATAATAATTGATAATGACAGCAACAATCTTTTTATCTGCAGAACACCGCCGGTCAGGATTGCTGCTGTCTTTACTTTATCTTCATACAGATTCTTTTCTGAAAAGTTCTAAGGACTTCATTATATAAGCCCTGTCAGGATCCAAGACAGGGAATCAATCCGGATTTTATCTATCACTTTTTTGCAGTTTTCTAGAGAAGAAGGCTGCCATACGTCTGTATTCTACATTGGATCATCAGAGAATAACTGCATTTTAATTTTAAAAATAATGAAAAATGTCCAATCATATTATTGTAACTACCGGAATTTATGACGCTATAAAAGATACACTCAGAAGAAAAAAAGTGAGTATCGGAGAAGAGAAAAGATTAGCTGAAGAGCTTAGAAAGGCAAAACAAGTGCTGAGAAGAGATCTTCCTGCCGATATTGTAACGGTTGAAAGAAAAGTAACATTAAAAGACCATACATTAGATTTTGAGCACGAATATATTTTTGTGGCATCTAGCAAAGAAAAGCTTAAAAAAAATAAACATTCCATCCTGTCTGATATTGCGCTTGCAGTAGTAGGGTATAAAGTAGGAGATATTATCAACTGGCCTTTCAAAGACGGAGAAAGAAAAATCGAGATCCTGAAAGTGGAAAGTTGGGAAGGATAAATCTCTGTGAATATTATTAAGTTCAATGATAATGAAAGCGTGGCTCATTTTGGGCTGCGCTTTTTTTTATAAGAGCTAATGTTGGAAAACGCAAAGGCGCTAGTTCTTTTGACATGGTTCCTGCTTTAAGGCGCGAGGATTTTATCTTCAATAAAATTTTATATTGTATAATATATCTTTTATCACACACTAATTTTTTAAATAGTATAAAAATCTGTGTGATTTGTGTGATCTGTGCGAAAATGATACTTTCCCTTGCTGAAAATCTAATATTGAGCGAAGTCGAAATATTCTTGTGCCTTAAATATTCACAAAGTTTTAAAACCCTTTGCGCCCTTGCGTTTTCCGACTTATACCTTCCCAATTTAACAAATGATAAAAAATACTCCTCTATCACACTTTCTTCAAGTGCTTTGATTACATTCCGTTTTTAAGTTTTATCTTTGCAAAAATTTAAAAAATGAGCAAACCGATAACTGAATTCATAGAAAAGTATTACCTGCACTTCAACGCAGCTGCATTGGTGGATGCTTCTAAAGGATATGTTGCACATCTTAAAGATGGCGGAAAAATGATGATTACTTTGGCTGGAGCAATGTCTACTGCTGAATTAGGGAAGATTCTTGCTGAAATGATCCGTCAGGGAAAAGTAGATTTTATCTCTTGTACAGGTGCTAACCTTGAAGAAGATTTAATGAATCTTGTAGCACACTCTCACTATGAAAGAGTTCCTCATTATAGAGATTTAACAGCTCAGGATGAGTGGGATCTTTTAGAAAGAGGTCTGAACAGAGTTACAGATACTTGTATCCCTGAAGAAGAAGCTTTCAGAAGATTGCAAAAACATATCGTAGAGATCTGGAAAGATGCAGAAGCTAAAGGAGAAAGATATTTCCCTCACGAATTCATGTACAAAATGATACTTTCAGGAGTATTGGAGCAGTATTATGAAATTCCTAGAGAAAACTCTTGGATGATTGCTGCTGCAGAAGCTAACTTACCAATCGTAGTTCCGGGATGGGAAGATTCTACAATGGGTAACATCTTCGCTTCTTACTGTATCAAAGGAGAGCTTAAAGCTACTACAATGAAATCAGGTATCGAATATATGACTTACCTTGCTGACTGGTATACTAAAAATTCAGGAGGAAAAGGAGTTGGGTTCTTCCAGATTGGTGGAGGTATTGCAGGAGATTTCCCTATCTGTGTAGTTCCAATGTTGTATCAGGATATGGAAATGCATGACATTCCTTTCTGGTCTTATTTCTGCCAGATTTCTGATTCTACAACCTCTTATGGTTCATATTCAGGAGCTGTTCCAAATGAAAAAATCACTTGGGGTAAACTTGATATCACTACACCGAAATTTATCGTTGAAAGTGATGCAACCATCTGTGCACCATTGATGTTCTCTTATATTTTAGAAAACTAAGAACAAAATTCTCAAAAGAGATTACCATATCAGCGCTTCAATTCATTTGGAGCGCTTTTTCTATTTTAGGATTGAAAGATGAAACTTAATTACTCTTACAATCTTCATTTTTCTTAATGGTTGAAAAAAGTGGAATATAGTATTCCCACAGATCACACGAATTGCACAGATTTTTATTATCTGCGTCATCAGCAAAATCAGCGAGAGAAAAAATAAGCTATGTCGTATGAAATTTTATCGGAGATAAAATCCTCGCGTCTTACAACACATAGTATTAAAATAATTTTGCGTCTTTGCGTTTTCCCAAAAATACACATAAACATTTGTGAAAATCTGCGCGATGTGCGGGAAAATAAAAATCAATCCAAAGAATTCACCAGTACAAAATAACGATACGCCAGAATTCCCTTTTCCATCTTAGTGAGATGATTAGGATCCTTATGACTCAGTTTCGGAAGAACTTTTTTATTAACGGCATTCAACAGCCTGAAAAATGATTTTTTCATATCTTTATTTTTTAATGAAACATCATCGAGTTTGATAGAATTCAAAAATGATGCAAAAATATAGAAAACAGATATGGACGAAATTTTCAAGCAACAGGTTTATGAAGTGGCAAGACTTATTCCCAAAGGAAGAGTATCTACTTATGGTGCGATAGCAAAAGCTGTTGGCTATCCTAATCATTCCAGACATGTAGGAAAAGCTATGGGAGGATGCCCGAAGGATGTTCCTGCTCATCGTGTGATTTCCAGTTCAGGAGTTTTGTCTGTTCCGGAGTTTCAGCCTAAGTTGGAAGCTGAAGGAATCACTGTGGAAAATCTTAGAATAAAAAATTTCAAAAAGCTGTTCTGGGATCCGTTGGAGGAATTGTAAGTTTCAAAGAATTCTTTTAACGCAAAGTTTTCATCTGTATGCTGCAATATTTTTAAGTGAGCAAAGGGTATAATCAATTTCATTGATTCTTACTAAGCGAACGTATCATTCATCATAAAGTTTCATCAGCGACAAAGTCGCAACTCTTCGCTTCCTGAAATAAAACATAAGAATCATCAATCCTTTGCGTGGTAAGTTTGCAATAAATCATAAAGACTTAATTTTAAGAATAACCTTATTGGAAAAAGGAATAGGAAA
>NZ_JBLFDU010000011.1:0-184677 GCF_047345655.1 Chryseobacterium sp. T20 | reverse complement strand
TTATTTTAAGTCAAAAGAAATAAAAAACCGCTTCTCTAAAGAAACGGTTCTTATTGGTTACATTTTGATGGTAATCTAGCTTACCAATGAGTACTTAGTTTGCAGCTATCGTAAAAACTATTTGTGTGCTATAAGATGCTGCGGGAATTGTCACAGAAACACCTCCTATTTCAAGTTGTACGTTGATACCAGAATAGTTTACACTATTACTGACTCCTAAAACTCCGCTAAAGGTTATTGTTGATAACGTTACAGCACTGGCTTGTGGTATTTCTATAAAATTTGCAGTACCTCCATTGATAGAAGCGGTACAAAGGACGCAAAGACCATTGATTGTTGCTGTTCCTCCATTTCTTTTTGCATACAGTTTCAAGGAACTGTTCCAGGTAGTAGGGGAAAGTTGCATGGTGATTTTTGCTCCGGAGGCTGAAAGAAGATTAAGAAAAGACCCTGGCAAATGCCCGGATAATGTTAGTTGTGCAGGGTTATCATAAGTTCCGGTATAGTTACTACCTGCCTCAGTAATGGTAGGTACACTTACAGTCCAGTTAGTCCCGGCAATATTTATGGTTTGCCCTTCGAGATAACTTCCCATTATTAAAGCAATAATGTAAAGATATCTTTTTAAGAACTGTTCTTTGAGAAAGGGACTTTTCATTTTCATTTTATTCTGTGATGGTATAGGTGATGACGATTGCTGTATTGGCCTGAGACTGTAAATTGGCATAAGTATTAGTAGCAAGTGAAATAGTGAGTGCATGGCCGTTATTCGCTCCATTTCCTGTATATGCTCCGCCAATACCACTAATGATGGTAGTAGGAGTTGTGGTGAGAATTACTTGCCCTGAAGATGTTCCCAATGTTCCGCCGCCAGCTCCTGAAGCAGCCGCCGCCTGAACCCTTATATTGACACCTGCGATAAGTTTATTCACTGAGGCTGTAATTCTTCTGGTAAGTCCTCCGGAAGCAATAGCTGAAGTATAGTTGATCCATTTCGATGTATTGGGAGTTGGTGCTCCAAGAGCATTTCCTGCCTCTGTAGGAGGTGTAAAATTTAAAACAATACTTCCTGTTGGCTCAATGTCCATTAAAGTTACCACTGGCAATGTAAGACTGACAGTCGTATTTGCGGTCTGGGAATAGATTGACCCGGATACAACACAAAATGCAATTAATAATAGGGTACGGATCAGAATCATCTTTTCTTTTTTATTTCATTATATCCTACTTTCAAGGATTCCTGTTGATATTTGATCTCTATCTGTTGCTTAACAACATTGATGCTTAAATTTTTTGTTTCTGAAGGTTTTAAAGTAAACAGAAATTTGTCTGTTGAAATTTTATATCGTTTATCAAGCCCGTTACGATATACTTTAATAGTCCAGTCTCCAGGTCTAAGATAAGTGAAGTCAAAGTTTTCTCCAATGAAACAGATCTTGCGGAAAGTCTGGTCATTATTGGTAGCTTCTACAATAATACTTTCTCTTTTCTTTTTTCCTTTTTCAGATTGTATCTGGCCAAAATCAGGTTGATCTTTTTCTCCCGTTTCTAAAAACTTAACATGCCCCTGAACATTGGCTGCTGTGGTTAATCCGAAATTAAAAGTGTTCTCCTTATTGATCAATGAAAGAGCAGCAGGAAACGTTTGAGTCGGAATATCATCGATTTCCGTAGTGGAGCGGTCTATTTCAAGAAAATAATTCCCTGGGATAACATTTTTAAATATATAATTTCCTTCCTTATCCGTAATAGATAGATAACTTCCAAGCATTAATCTTATGCCTTCAGTCTTTTTTATACCCAGGTTGCCAACATTCCCAGACAATGAAATATATTCGGCAGTTTTCTGTACGGGAATATTGGGACGCCATGTATAACGCATGGAGAATATAAAATCTTTATTTCCGATTTCTCCTCTTTGCAATGAATATCTTCCGGAAAGATCAAGTTCATTTCCGGGAAATAACTGCTGGTGAAATAGAAGTTCAAACAGGTTTCTGTCTTTAAAATATTCCTCAGGCATATAATTGTTCTGATAAAAGATACTTAGTCTGGTCTTATCAGAAAACTGACTAAAGATTCTGGCTCCATAATAAATATTTTTCTGATTTTGAAGCTGATATCTTGAACTGATGGCATAACTTCCGAAGATATTAAAAGAAGTTCTGAATTTTTGAAATGAAAGATTCGCGGAATAAAAACTTGAATTGCCACTAAATCCCGTCAGATAATTATCTGTTTTACCAAATTGTCCATCCAAATTTACCTGAAATACCCCAATCTGCTGATTAATACTTACTTTGAAGTAGCGTTCATAATAATCAAACTGCTTAGGTTCTAAACGATCTTTATAGGTTTGATATCCATTATTAAGGATAATGAAACCACTCGGTATATATTTGTACTGTATACCATACTGAAAATACTTTCTATAGGGTGCTGCCAGGAGCAGTGTATCTCTTTGGAAATTTTTGGCATCCTGCATATAATTGGCAAAGACACTTATTTTCTTTGTGAGATTGTAGAAAATATTACCATTAAAAGTATTTGTATTGGTAAAATATCCTGCGAAATCGGGGCTGGCTTTCATATACATTAAACTTCCATTCAACTTTTTAAAAACGGCTTCAGCCTGCAGAAAATATGCTGTTCCATCTGTTTTTTGTGTAGTACTGTAGGCCAATTCTCCGGAAAGAGTTATATTGTTTGAAACCTTAAATTTTCCCTTAGTATAAGGTAAATGAGCATCAGAATCAAGTCTTACTTCACTATATCTGATTTCTTCTTTTCTTGGAGTTTTGTAGAGATATCCTACAGAAATTTCGGATTCTTTTCGGATTTTAAACGCAGAATAAAAATTAAATTCATCTTTAATATCTCTGAAGAACCTCGGATGGTTATAAAATCCACCGAAGCTTACTTTATTGAGATCATACCGGATTTCTGCCCCGCGGCCATATCTTGCAAATTCTGTAAGGTAGGAAGAGGAGTAGGTTTTATCACCCAGATGAATAGAGAAATTGTTCCGTTTATAATTCACAAAATATTCTTCATACTGAGTAAATGTATTGAGTTCTATAGGATTGTGAGTAACCGCCCTAAACTCAATCTGATTCTTATTGTCTTTGTCAAGTGTTCCTTTACCATAGATTTCTCCCTGAAAACCATCATTATACACTCCCATATTCTGCATGCCGATGAAAGACAATGAAAAGGCAACAGGAAGCCTGTGATAAATATCTTTTTCAGAAGGTTTTGCTGATATCACCTGTGTACTCACATAGACATCCTGATTTTCTTTGGGATTACCCTTTGAGTGCACCGAAAGGTTTAGGTTTTGAAATTCATTTTGAGCGAGTTCAGGATTTGTTACTTTATGAATAGTAATTGTTTTAGACTCATTAGGTTCCAGTATCAATGATGTTTCATTATCAACAATAGCATTTTTACTTTCGAGAACAATACTTTCAGTGACATTCCCATTATTTTTTAAAAGAAATGAAGCACGGATTGTTTCTCCTGCTCTTACAAACTCAGGGGTATTCAACGCAGTAACCAAAAGATTCCTGTTTCCGGAAACGATGATCTTTGAGTTTTTTGTAAAAGCTATTCCGTTATTCCGATCGATGATATTCAGTATCACAGAATAGATACCCTGTCCTGTTTCTGTTCCGATGCGCAAAGGAACGAGATAAACTGATGTTTCATGAGGAAGAATCTGAAATTCTCCTTTTGCTAAAATAGGATTGATAGACGGACTTGATGTGGAAACTGAGATATCATAGGTCTTAGCTTCATCCGAATTGTTTTCTAAAGTGAAGGGAATAGAAGTAGACATTCCCGGCATTAAACTATCTTTCTTACTGATCAATCTATTGGATTGCTCTTGAGAAAAAATAAATACCGGGAATAGTGATATGATAATAAATAAAGTCCAAGTTCTACTCATTTTTTACTTCTAATTCCACATTGAGTGCAAAAGCATTCTCTTCTTCATCGGTAGCTATGATAGCTGCTTTGTATTTATCGGAGGGTACTTTACTGATATCAATGTAAAATGTTTTGGAGGTGTTGGGTAACAGCCCCATTGTTAAACTTGAATAAGTTCCCACTTTTTCGCCCGTTTTTCGGTTATAGATTTCTATGGAAGCAGTCGGTTTACAGTAAAGATTACCATTATTGGCTATTGCTATCTTTGCCGTTTGTTTTCCTTCCTGTTTTTCCACCTTGATACTTTCAAACTTAAGATCCGGTTTGGCTTTTTCTGTTTCAAAATCTGTAATAACCTGAATGGCGTATCGTATAATAGAAGTGATGCTCACTCCAGGTTTACCGTCACTTGGTTTTATATCTTCTACCGGTTCTACAATGATCACACTCCAATAGCTTCCCGGATCCATTGCCTGATTGGGAACTGTTATTTCATAGAATATCTCAGTCTTTTCTTTACCTTTAAGCGTAACAAGATTGGTGTTGAGTTTCAGCCACTCTCCGTTACTTCGTGTATTGGTACGTAATGCTGTATAATTGATGGTTCCGTCCGCATGGTAGGTATAATCCTGTAAAAATATTTTTACACTTTGAGGATTGCTGCCTGTGTTTTCAATGGCAACTTTTCCTTTATAAACCTTTCCGTTTTCTATTTTGTAAGAATGCGTAAGCCCGTTGAGAATCACAATACCGGCATGTAAAAAGTGGAACTGCAAAATCAAGGTGATCAAAAGAAGGATACGCTTTATCATTGTGTAAAGTTTGGAGTTAAATCATGAATAATACAAAGCCAGGAAGAAACTGAATAACAACTTCTTCTTGTTTTTTGAAACACAAAATTGAATTTAAATTAAATTCTAATTGTCTGATATCGTATACGTAACGGTAGCAACAACAGTAGCTGTAGCCTGTAAATCGGCGTAAGCTGCTACCCCTCCAGGACCACTTCCTGCAGCGAGTGCATAGGTAAGATTGTGACCGTTATTAGCTCCATTTCCTGTATAAGCACTTCCAATACCGGAAATAATAGTCTGGTCAGTACCAGTTAATGTAAGCAGACCTGCAGAAGTTCCTAATGTACCAGCCCCTGCTCCGGTGGCAGCAGCAGCCGTTACATGAAGATCTACTCCAGGAATGATAGCGTTCATTTTTACGCTTACGTTACGTGTAGGATCTGCCACAGATTTAATAGAAGAGTAATTAAGCCACAAAGTAGTGTTGGCCGCAGCTGGAAGAATAGGATTTCCGGCTTCAGTAGGAGCTGTAAATCCAAGGGTAATGTTTTTGGTTGCTGCTGGTTCAATATCTACCAATGCAACTTCGGGAATAGAAATGGTAACCGTATGGTTATCTGTTGCGAGGTCTTGGGCGCTCAGATTCCCGGATAGAGCCAATGCAAAAAAAGACGCTGCAATAGTCAAATTTAGTTTTTTCATGATGCTGATAATTAGTTAAGTGAATATAATAAAATTCAGAATAATTTGAGAAAAATATATCATAATTTTTATATTAATAATTATTTACTGTATGTAATGCATTATATTTTAAATATACTTTAACATAATAAGTCAAAAAAAGCCTGTACAAATTTGTACAGGCTTTTATCCCTATTGATCAATATTTTTTATGCCCAGTGCGGATCAGAAACAGAGACCTTTCCGGTTTCTGTTCTCCCTGCGAAGTGCCACAGATGCTCATTTAGTGTTATTTTCAAATCATACCAACCTTTAAATTTATCAAGATCGATAATTATTTTTTCTTCTGGTTTTTGTACAGAAATTGTTTTTTTATTTTTTGTGTACAGATCTTCCAGATTGATGGAAAAATTTTTCTTTTTGTTACTTCTTATAGTCAGCTCAACCTGGTTTTTCGGTGTTATATTCTCTAAAATTATCTCTATTTCTGGTGAAATACTTCCCTGGAATTTCCTGAAAAAGCCATTGGGACCAAAAATTTCATAATCATAAGCTCCGGAATGTACAGGATGGGATAAATTTTGTTTGGAATACAAAGCATATGAAAAATGATAATTATTGCTGTCAAATTGAGTTCTGTCATAAACAAGCAAAGGAACTCCATTTTCTTTCAGGTTAGTCATTTTTATATGGTCTCCTTCCAGATTTACATGGAAATGATAAGGTAATGGGTTGGAGGGTTTCAGTCCTCTTTCCTGAATGTCAAGCAAATTGTCTTTAAGTTCATTTTCGGAATACCATTTCAGATTGGGAACAGGTTTATTTTTAGCTGCATTGATGGTTTTAGCATAATCTTTTTGATTCAGATAATCCATTTTCGGAACTTTCACGCTGGAAGAATTGAAAGCAGAGGTAAGGTCTCCGCATACCGCTCTTCTCCAGTCACTGATATTGTCAACATGGACATCCTTTTTGAATTTCTTCATAATGAATTTCTCCAGAAACTGCAGGACAGACGTGTGATCCGATACCTCAGAATTTACAAAACCTCCTTTCGTCCATGGAGAAGCGATGATCATCGGTACTCTGTAGCCTAATCCCACTGTTCCTTCTACTTTTTCATAGCTTTTCAAAGAAGGATTGCTCATATATTCCTGAGATTGATCCACATATTCCACCCCTTCTTTTCCGTTCATATCTACAGGCTGGCTTGGATTCACTGGTGGTGCAAAAGGCAGTACGTGATCAAAATACCCGTCATTCTCATCATAATTGATGATAAATATGGTTTTCTTCCAGGTTTCAGGATCTTTGGTCAGAATATTCAGAACTTCAGAAATATACCATGCTCCATACCAGGGTGATCCCGGATGATCTGAGAAATGTTCAGGAGCTACCAGCCAGGAAACCAACGGAAGTTTTTTCTCTTCCACATCTTTACGGAACTGGAACAGTACGTCTCCTTCCGGAACAACCAGTCTTTCTCCGTTTTCATCCTTTCCGATTTCCAGTTTCCAGTAATCCGGATCATTGGAATTGGTTGTAAATGCTTTTTCGTGAAGATTTTTTTCTTCTTTTGAAAGTTTGGAATAATTATCAGGATGGTATTTCACCTGATCTTCCTGAACTTCCGCCAACATGGCTTCCAGTCTTTCTTTCTGATTAGGATTTTTTTCAATTTCCTTCTTCAGATAGGCGATGATATTCGGAATATTCTGATAATATCCTTTTGAAAACTTAACGTTGAATTTTGAAAACCATTCAATCGGGTTATCTGTAAAATTGCTTAACCAGGCTTCCTGCTCTCCGGACATTCCTTTTGGAAGACTGATTTCATTCTGATAAATTCTCCAGGAAACGTTTTGCTGTTCTAATATTTCCGGGAAACTTTTCCATTTTGGCTGTCTCGCTTTATCATAATCAATATTTTCATTGACAACATTGGCCTTTACTTTTCCGTTTTGCTGTTCTCTCAATGTTCCGGACCAAAGAAACAGTCTGTTGGGAGTAGTTCCGGTAAGCGATGAACAGAAATACTGATCGAATATGGTGAAGGCATCCGCCAGCTGATAATAAAACGGAAGGTCTTCACGGTTGTAATACCCTAAGGTAAGCGGAATATTTTTATAATCTTTATTTCCCGAAGCTTTCGCCTGAAGCCATTGGTCAAATTTACCTTTGTTCAAAGCTTTCTGCTGATCTGCCCATGAATGCGGCAATGAGCTCATCCAGGTAGATTTTGTATTTCTTAAATCCAGACGGGCAGGAGATGCATATTTCCCTTCGTCATTTTTTTGAAAGAAAACAGAATGGCCGTCCTGTTTTACAAAAGCTCTTTTATCCAAAAAGCCTCTAACTCCTTTAAGAGTACCAAAAGCATGGTCAAATGAACGGTTTTCCTGCATCAGGATGACAACATGCTCTGCATCATAAAATGTAGACTGGGCAGCCGGATCAATGGCTAAAGCTTTTAAAATGGAAGGATGCAGAACCCCTGAAGTTCCTAATCCAGCTAATAAAATACTTGATTTCTCTAAAAATTCTCTTCTGTTCATATTCAATCGTAATAAGAAAGAAACCGCAAGTTAATAGGATTTTCCTGCGGTTTCTTTGTTTTATATAAAATTAATCAGATTTTTATTGTAACCACCAAGGTTTGGAGTTGATATTATCATTTCCTCCATACTGAGCCGTTAAAGCAGCTTTTAAATTATTGCTGTTGTAATTATACTCAGACTGCGGATATCTGAACCTGAAAGGAGCTGCAACTCCTGCTTTTAAAGGATAATTTGGAAAGCCTGTTCTTAAATAATCAAAGTAAGAAGTCCACTGTGCCTGATGGAACATCGTCATGTATTTTTGAGTCATGATCTTTTCCAGCTGCGTTTGTAATGGATCAGCATTATTATAAACGACTAAAGGAGTTGCCAGATATTGATTCACATCAAATCCTGAGAAATATTGTCCCGAATTTTTTACATAGGTCTGATAAAAATTGAAACTTGCTTTGATCGCATTATCGTAATGTGTTTTTGCAGATCCGGAAATCCAGCCTCTTGCCGTAGCTTCAGCCAGAATAAACTCAAGTTCTGAATAGCTTAATACAGAAGCAGGTTCATTGGTAGGATCTTTATAAAAACGGTCGTTTACTTTGGAAATGTTTTTTGCCGTGATCAGTGCTGCATTATCAGAGTATGGGGAAGTAGGATTTCCACCGTTATATCCTGTATAATCTGTGATGGCTTTTCCTGCTTCTTTAGCTCCGGTAGTCTGTGCTGCAAACGTGAACAAACGTGGATCATGCCTGTCTTTGAACATATTAATAAAATAATCTGCCATGTACAAACTTGAACCATATCCACTGTTATTAAACATCGTGTATCTGCTGTCAGCAGCATCAGCAAACTTAAGCTCACCGTTATCTGCAATGGAAGTCATGAGAGACTGGCTTCCTGCAATAGAAGCGAATTCTGTAGCGATATTATAACTTCCTACGGTCGTTTTTTTAGATAATGTGATCAGAATTTTCAGACGGAAGGAATTAATCAGTTTTTTCCACTTTAGAGCATCTCCGTTGTATACAATATCACCCTCAATTTTATCGTTGGTATTAATAAGATCATTGGCCTCTTTTAGTTCTGATAAAATTCCGGACATGATAGCTTCCTGTGTATCATATTTAGGTTGGGTAATTCCAGATTCACCCTTTGCTGCTTCCGAATAAGGAGCGCTTCCTACTTTTAAACTGATATTGAAGAAATGATAGGCTCTCAAAAACTTCCCGATAGCCAGATAATTTTTGTTTCCTCTTTTTTCAGCTTCCTGCATCATTTTTCCAGTGTTCAGAAGACCTTTGGTATAGACTTCAAAAGAAGTATCATTCCATTTCATATACTGGTATGAATTTTCACCATCAGTACCAATCATCATTCTGGAGGCATACATATTGTCCCCGTTTACCTGAAAAGTATATTTTTCAACATAAGTCAAAAGATATCTAGGATCAATACTGGCCTGGTCATTAGGGTTTTCATTGATGGTATCAAGGTTGGATTCACATGAAGCCAGTGTCAGAAGTCCTGCCGCAAATAGAGATTTCATCAGCCATTTTGCTGTTTTACCTTTTTGTCCTGTCACTTTGTTTATATTATTTTTCATTGTCTTGACGTACTTTTTAGTTAAAACTTAAGATTAAAACCGATTCCAAACCATCTGCTGGATGGATCCTGAATATCATTTTCCGTTTTTGTCTGGAAATCCGGGTCAGAATAAAGGTTCTTTGATTTTTTCCACATTGCCAGGTTGTAGGCGGAAATATTGGCTGTGAACCCTTTTACCATTCCTTTTGGGTTGAGTAATGAAGAGAAGTCATATTCTAACACTACAGATCTTAGCTTAATGAAAGTTCTGTCAAAAACGTTAGCAAACTCTTCACTTTCATCCTGTGTTACTCTCGCACGGTATGGATAATTCTGTGCCCAGTCCTGGTAGCTGATTGCTTTGGTGTGTGGAGTATAGGTTCCGGTTGCCGGATTGTAGTTAACCCCATCAGGTACAAAATAATAGGTTCCCGGATTTGCATACTCAAGATCTCTGTACGCTACAGAATTAGGGTGTTTTCCTCCCCACCACATTTTTTCCACAACCTGCGACCTCATCACACCTCCGATGCTTCCGTCAATTCCAATGTTTAAAGTGAATTTTTTATATTTGAATGTGTTGTTGAAACCGAAAGTCCAGTCCGGATTGAAATGACCTAAGTTGCTTGGAGCATTTGCTCTTGTTGGCATTCCTGTATTGGCATCAAGAATGACCTTTCCATCCGGAGACTTTTGCCATGTATAGTCATAATAGCTGTCCATTCTTTCGCCTAACTTAATATTTTTGTAGTTCGGCATATTATCATAAATGGAAGTCAGCTTTTGTTCATAAGTACTCCAGTTGATCAACGTTTTCCAGCTGAAATCAGAAGTTTTTACCGGAACTAAACCAAGGGAAACTTCAAATCCTTTCGTAGTATATTCATTTCCGTTTACATATTGAGAAGTGAACCCTGATGATTCAGCAGCAGGGAACTGAAGAATATTATTATAATCTAATGTTCTGAAATAAGTGGCGTCAAAAGTAATTCTGTTGTTCAGGAAACCTGCGCTTAATCCTAATTCATAAGATTTTGTCTGTTCCGGTTTCAAAGAGTTTTCTACGTTCAAAGTCATTGGATAATAATAAGTAGGATTTCCATTGAATGTGATTCCCTCATTGTTCAGATAATAATTTCTGATGGAATAAGGCTGGAAATCATACGCTACTTTCGCCCATGAAGCAGAAAGTTTCAACATATTAATAGACTCAGGCATTTTTACCAGGTTGGAAATAACGGCACTGATGGAAGCAGAAGGGTAGAAGTAAGATCTGTTGGCCTTAGGTAGTGTTGAAGACCAGTCATTACGTCCAGAAACATTGATGAAGAATGCATTATACAATCCGATATCAATTGTTGAATAAGCACTGTAAATTAATTTTTCCTTCAAATAGGTATAATTTTTAAGCGCTCCGATAGAGTTGTCGAATGTATACACTTCAGGAATTTTTAATCCATCTGTAGACCTTTCATTATTATTGTTTTTATAATAGAAAGCAGAACCTCCCGCATTGACTGTCACATCAAAATTTTCAGATATCTTTTTCTTGTAAGTCGCCAACACATCATAATTGAGGTTCCAGGTTTTGTTATCCCTTAATATATAACCACCACTTCTTGGTGCATCATAATTGAAATAGGAATACGGACTCATTACTTCCGTTTTGCTGTGGTTTTCCACAAGAGATATTTTCCCTTTTACCGATAGATCCTGTGTCGCTTTATACTCTAAACCTGTCTGAGCATTGATAATATTGGTTCTGTTCTGATTCTTGTAATATTCAGCTCCGAACCAAGGGTTATTGTACCACGCATAGTTCCAGTTGGCCTGTGCTCTTCCTTCTTTTCCAGGAATCCACATATGATTTTTCAATGCTTTTCCATCTACATCACCTCCCATCCAGATCAAAATGGTGTACATGTGTCCGCTTGGGTTATAATCGTAGTTGGGGATATTAGGAGTAAAAGCCTGATTGAAGTTGAATTTTGTATCGAAGGTTAATTTATCTCCAAGATGGTTTTCAGAAGAGAAGTTGATTCCGTATTTCTGAAGATAAGAATTGGGAACCCTGTCATCATAATTCATGAAATTCCCGGAGAATCTGTATACATCTTTGTTATTTCTATAGCTGATCGCGAAGTTATTATTGTTGATCACTGCCGGTTTTAAGAACGTACTTAAGTTATCATGGTATTTCCAGTCAATAGGAACTCTTTCATACCTTGATTTATCATCATACTGAGTTCCTGTCACGGCTCCATACCAAGGAACAACTTGTCCTGTTACTTTATCTCTGATCGGGCTATTCCATTGAGCAATCTGTAATCCGGGAACGAATTTTGGTCCCCAGATCATATCTCCGTCATTCACCCCGCCATCGGCTCCATCCCAGAATTCATATTTTCCGTGTGAGCCGTTTCCATATTCAGTCTGGGTTTTTGGAAGGTTGGTAAACCCAGCTGTAATCATGGTATTCTGAGAAAACTCTACTGAGAATCCTTTCTTCTTAGCATTTTTTGTGGTGATTAAAACAGCTCCGTAACGACCTCTTGAACCATATAGGGCAGAAGCGGTAGCTCCTTTCAATACATTGATATTTTCAATATTGTTAGGGTCTAAATTCTGGAAAACCTCTTTTTCCACAATCACACCATCAATGACAAAAACCAGATTGGAGTTTCCTCTCAGCGTAAACTGTGGAGCCTGCTGCATTCCCGTCGGATTGGAAACATTCAGTCCGGCTACCTGTCCGGAGAATAAATTTCCAATACTTGGAGTAGTGAGGGTTTCAAACTGTTTTGTTCCTACTTCCTGAGTAGAATATCCGATTTTTTCTTTCTTTTTGGCAATCCCTAAAGCGGTAATCACCACGCCTTCAATCTGCTTTTCGTTTGGCTTTTTTAATACAACAGAATACTGTTTTTTGGAAGAAACCTCAACGGTATAAACAGAAAAATCAGGAGCAAAAAATTCAAGAATGTCTTTAGGGTTTGCAGAAATAGTGAAATTACCATTTTCATCTGTAGTAGCAGTCTTTCCTGTGTTTTTGTCGGTGATGTTCACACCGGAAACACTAGAACCGTTTTCTGATTTTACATTTCCTGAAATATTGATTTCCTGAGCAGAAAAATAAAGGGGAAGTAAAAAAACGGCAAAAGTGGCTAGAGTTTTCTTCATTTTTTTGAAGGCAAATTTAGCAGTGCACTGTTACCAGTACTTTAATGATGTATTAAAATAAAAATACGATTTAATATTTTTTAACAATAAGAATTAATAAATAAGTAAAATGAAAAATGTCCTTTGTATAGGGACTTTTGCTTTATTATATAGATATTAATAAATAAGGAGGGATGCTGGGAGAAGGAAGCTGGAAGTTATTGTGGGTATCAACTTCTTGAAGTCCTCTGTAATAAATTTTTGAAGGAAAAGTTCAGTCTTATGAAAGAAACAGATTGTGAAAACAGGATTCTGATAACTTCCAGCCTCCAGCTTCGCAGTTCCTTCTTTTCTTTCTAAAACCTACTCAGAATTCCCCAGTGGATTTTAATATCATTAAACTTAAACGGATTTCCGAACTCATTACCATTAGACAGCTGGAAACTCATCAGACCAATGGGGATGAAGAAATTGAAACCGAGCCCGACACTGTAGAGCTTAGGTTTTACATTTAAAGATTTATTATTAAGCTGTCCGTATTGTCCAAAGACGTCAAAGAAGGCCTGGTTACCGATCAGATACCGGTATTCCAGACTTCCATAATAATAAAAGTCGGCAGCGAGAGAGTTTTCATTGAATCCCCGCATGGAGTTCCATCCTCCGAAACGGTATAATTCATTGGCAGAGAATTCTATTTTAGAATCCATCATCGCACCTTCCGCTTTGATGTTCAGGAAGTGATTTCCGGAAATGTGGTAATTGTGTTCTCCAAAGAAATAAAACTGGTTTTGATTGGCTTTAATATTATCTTTAGAATAAGTAGTTGTTAAGAAATCATATCCGGCATTGATCCTTGTTTTGTAAAGGAAAAGGTCAATATCAGTGGGTTCTGTCATTTCATACCATATCCCGAGCCCTTTTTTGTTGTAGTCTTTTCCCTGAACGTATAATGTATCAATAATAGTAGAGGTTTCCAGAGTCGCTCTCAAACCGATTTTATTCCTGTTATTGATATGGTAATAGAAAGCAGGAAGGAATTTCACGTTGGCAAATGTTGAGTCCTGTCTGTAGATATTTACTTTTGTATCCATCCCGACATTCGATTTGAAAAGGTATGGAATATCCACTCTAAGATCGAAATTCTGTCCTTTATCAGGGTTTCTCTGCCAGTATAAATTGACGGTTTCAAAACCATTGAACATATTCCTGAAATTGACATTCATGGTTCCGTTTAACGTAAACTTTGAGCTTTTGTCATTTCCAAAACCAATGACCCCATCGAAGGTATTCGTCTTTTTCTTTTCCAGAAACAGGTAAATACTGGTGGAATCTTTTGTGAATAAAGTTTGTGGCTGCCGTTCGAGGGTCAGAAAAGGATGACTCTGAAAGGTTTTGTTGATGGCTAAAAGATTTTTGTCATCATAGTTTTTGCCTTTGAACTCCTTTTCCAGGTTTTTGATGAATCTTTTGGGCACTTTTTCATATCCTTTTACCACAAACCCATTGATCGTTCTTTTATCATTCTTATTGATGTCAAGTTCTACAATCGGGTAGCCGTTTTTCTGTCCTTTGTATTTAGATTTGATTCTGCTGAAAGAATACCCTTCATCAATATAAGTTTTGTTGATGCTTTTCTTGGTGGAATCTAAGTTTTTAGTAAAAAAATCCTTCTGAATTTTTAATTTTTGAACCAAAGAATCCGTAAGGTTTACATAAGTTTCATTGAAATTTTTCCCTTTATCATAGAAAATTTCCGTGCTGTCCCCTTTTACTTTTACTTCTTTCAGTTTCGTGAAGAAATAATTACTTTGAGCTAAAGAATCCAGAAATTTTACAGCAGAAGTAGAATCTTTTACTTTTTTTCGGACTTTGGTTTCTGAATCAATCAGCCAATACTGCTTTTTCTGCGCTTGTGTGAAAACGCAGAACAGTACAAAAAATATTTTTAAAAGTAATTTCAATTTATTCTTCTGAATATGAAGAGGAATCTCTATAAAATATAAAAGATTCTTCACTGCATTTCATTCCGTTCAGAATGACAATGCGCCTTATCAATCAACTAATTTTTATCCAGTTTATTATACTTCTTCATCAAATTTTCATAAGTTCCCTGCGGAAGAATCCATTTCAAAGGAACCCCGATTTTCTGCCCGAATTTACCAAAATAATAATGAGCTTTCCATTTATTTTTTGCTAAAAGTTTTTCAATGTATTCTGCAACTTCCAAAGGCTCTGTTCCGTCATTTACGTGAGAGTTCATCAGCGCATATACTTTGTCAAAAACATTTTTGTAAGGTTGAGAAACCTGTGCAATCACTCTGTTGTCTGCAATATTGGTTTTAATATCCCCCAGGTGCAGAGAACAAACGTCAATATTCCATGGGTAAACTTCATACCTCATCGCTTCCGTTACTTTATCCAATGCAGATTTGGAAGCTGAATAAAATCCACGGAAAGGCAGCCCCATTTCACTTCCGATGCTGGAAACATTGATGATCTTTCCGAATTTATGTTCACGCATGTTCGGAAGAACGGCACTCATCATCTGTACAGGTCCGGCAAGATTCAGACTGAAAAGTTTCAGAATATCTTCTTTGGTAGAATCTTCTACGGCGCCTACCATTCCCATTCCGGCATTATTGATCAGAACATCAATTTTAGTTTCTGTTTTTAAAACCTCAGCTACAGCATTTTGAACTGCTGTATTGTCTGTCACATCAGTTGGGATAGATTTGAAGTATTGGCTTTCTGTATGCTTTCTGCTTAATCCATATACTTTATGCCCTTTTTTACCAAAATATTCGGCTAATGCGAAGCCGATTCCTGATGAGGTTCCTGTTATAATGATGGTCATTGAATTCGTATGATTTTTAATGTTTTTATTTTCTTCTGATGCCAGTGAGACGTTTTTAAAGGTCTGTGTTCAAAAGTAAAATCTATTTTCAGCAAATGTAAAAAAAGAAAAATGAACTCAGTTATTTATTATTTCTGAAATAATTTTTAATAATTTCTTGACCTATTGTCCCGGATTGATGATAAACTTAAAATAAAGTTAATCTGAGTTATGCATAGAATATTAAGAGAATGATTATTTTTAATTACGTATGTATTTGAAATACAGTTGTTTAATTTTATTTTGTGGTAGCTCGTATCTTAAAAAAGCTAAAATTTCTTAATAAAAACATAAGAAAACCTTAATGAGGTGTGGGAGCAGGCTGTTCTAATTTTGCACCTAATCAAAAAGGAGATCATGAATGTATTTAAAATCCCTGTATCCGTAACGTATTTAACGGGAAGGGTATTACTTATTGGTGCAATATCAGCTTCACCGATGTTCCTCGCTCAGAAAAAAGATAGCTTAAAAGAAAAATCCATCGACGAGATTGTTGTGGTTGGATACGGAACACAGAAAAAAAGTAAAGTTTCCGGAGCTGTTTCGGAGGCTTCACTGGATAAGCTTACTTCCAGATCTTTGTCCGGAGTAGGAGAAGTTCTTCAGGGTAAAGCTCCCGGAGTAACTGTAGTGAACGAAGGTGGAGATCCTAACGGAGCACCTAAGGTAAATATTCGTGGTTTGGGAGGAATCAATGGAGAAACTCCTTTATATGTAGTAGATGGAGTAGTTTTCAACGGAACCCCTTCTATTAATCCCAACGATATTCAGGATATTTCTGTACTTAAAGATGCTTCTGCAGCTATTTATGGAGCAAGATCTTCCGGAGGGGTTATTCTTATTACCACTAAAAAAGGGAAGAAAGGAAATCTAACAGTAGATTTTGATGTGAAATACGGAGTAAACCAGGCATGGAGACTGAAAGAATCTCTGAATGCTGCGGAATTTCAGGACGTGATGTACAAGGCCTATGAAAATGCCGGGAAATTGGGAAGTTTACCCATGGCTTTTAATCCTAATCAATATCCGGACGGGAGAATTACCAGAACAGACTGGATGAAAGAAATTTTCAGAACAGGAACGATTCAGGAATACAATGTAAATCTGAGCGGCGGAAGTGATAAATCCAGATATTTTGTGGGAATGAACCACAGAAACCTGGAAGGAATTTTATTGAATACTCAGGCAAAACGATACAATTTCAGAGTTAATTCAGAGCATAAAGTAAAAGACTGGCTGACGATCGGAGAAAATATGTATTATAATTACTCTGACGGAAACACAGCCGATACCAAGAGTGGCTATACAGGAGCTTTGGTTGCTGCCATGTATTATCCGCCCAATGTACCAGTGTATACACCGAGTGGTGCATTTTCAGGACTTCCGATTGATGTGGCAGGTGGATATGGAGATATGATCAATCCGGTGGCTTATCTTAAAAGAATCAGCATCAGAAACCCTACCCACGAGATTTTAATCAACCCTTATGCTGAAATTACACTGGCAAAAGATTTAAAATTCCGTTCCAATTTCTCCCAGACGTTTAAATTGGGGGATGTAAAGAACTTTACGTACAGAGTACTTGAAGTAGGAAAAATTTTTGATACCAATAATTTAGAATATCAATCCAATAATTCATCTACAGCACTTGCTGAGCAGTTGTTGACTTATAAAATTTCAGCAGGAAAGCATAATTTTGATTTCCTTGGAGGTTTTACTTTCCAGAAAACAATTGATGATGGTTTTGTGGCAAAATCATATGACTTCAGAAGTGAAGCTGAGGTTTTCCAACATCTTCAGAATGCTGCTGATACCAATAAAGATGTTTCCAGTTACAGATTCAAACAATCTTTGGTTTCTTATCTGGCGAGAGTAAACTACGACTATGCAGGAAAGTATATTGTAAGCTTATTGGGAAGACGTGATGGTTCTTCACTCGTAGCAAAACAGAACAGATTTGCTAATTATTATGCGGTTTCCGGTGCATGGGTTGTTTCGAAAGAAAACTTTATGAAGGAGATTTCATGGTTGTCAAGTCTGAAATTGAGAGGAAGCTATGGTATTCTGGGGAATCTTGGAGGAATTTCACCACAAGCAGTAAACCCACTAATGACCAGAGATAATAATGTGATTTTCGGTCAGGATCCTTCTCAGAATATTGCTTATTATGCAACCACACGTCCGAATCCGGATCTGAAATGGGGGAAATCTGAGCAGACCAACTTTGGGGTAGATGCTTCATTCCTTCACAACAGCCTTTCCTTACAGTTTGATTATTTCGTAAAGAATTCCAAAGATCAGATCTTCAATGTAAGCTTGCCAAGTACAGCAACGTATAATAATCAGTATGTGAATGCGGGATTATTCCAGGATAAAGGATACGAATTGGGAATCAATTATAACAAGGTGATTTCAGATGATTTTACATTCTCAGTGGGAGCTACGATGAGTCAACTAAAAAATACGGTGAAGCAACTTGCCAATGTGGATGAGATCTTTATCAATGATAATGGAGTAAGGGGCGTATTGAAGCCAACCCGTGTGAAAGTGGGTGATCCTCTGTATTCTTTCTATGGTTATAAGACTGGTGGGATTTTCCAGACTCAGGAAGAAATCAACAATTATAAAGATGCCAACGGAAATCTTATCCAGCCGAATGCTAAGCCGGGAGATATTAAATTCCTGAAGAAAGAAGGAAATACAGGAGTGCTTAATAATAATGACTTCGTCAATCTTGGAAGTCCATATCCTAAGTTTTCTTACGGATTCTCTTACAACATGACCTGGAAAAACTTTGATCTTAACTTATTCTTCCAGGGCGTTTACGGAAATAAGATATTCAACGGAATGAAGTTTATTTCTTTAAACCCGGGTGGAACAGGACAGAATTATAATATGGACAGAGATATCCTGAATGCATGGACTCCTCAGAATACCAATACCGATATTCCAAGACTGGTACATGGTGATCCAAGCGGTAATTATTCCAAAGTATCAGATTTCTATGTGGAAGACGGATCTTATTTAAGACTGAAGAACCTTACCATCGGGTATTCATTACCAAAAGAATTGTACAGAAAACTGGATGTAAACAAAGTGAGAATTTATATGACTTCCAACAACCTGTTTACGATTACGAAATATACAGGATTTGATCCTGAAGTAGGAATGAACTCTTACGGAGTAGATACCGGAAGATATCCTCAGGCACGCTCATTCATCTTTGGGGTGGAGATCGGATTATAATTTTTAACCAACAAAAAGTAAAAGAAATGAAATTTTTCAATAAAATATTGTTAGTATCAGGAATATCCGTAATGCTTCTTTCATGTACGGGAGAGCTGGATGTTCAGCCGGAAGGAACCCCTACGGAAGCCAGTTTCTGGAAAACGGAAAACGATTTGGTTACCGGAGCCAATGCCATGTACAAGCCTTTATTCGATGGTGAATTTTATGGAAGAGGGCTGTTCTGGTTTATCAATGCCAGTGATGATATGGTAACGGGAAGAGCAAAAAGTGAAGCGGATAACGCCAAAAACTTCAGTAGCAATTATATTGCGGCAGGAGATCTTGAAACTCAATGGAACAAAAGATATAACGTAATTGGGGTGGCCAACCGCGTGATCCGTAATGTTGATAATATTCAGACTTCGCAGGCTACTAAAAATAAATACCTTGGAGAAGCTTTGTTCATGAGCAGCAGAATGTATTTTGAGCTGGCTTATTCTTACGGAAATGAAAAAGCCGGAGTTCCGATTATTGACCGTTCAAAAGATCCGGATCCTAACCCGATTCCAAGAGCAGCTAACGTCATGGAGAACTATACTTACATTGTAAACGACCTGAAAAGAGCTGCCGAATTATTACCTACACAGGCCGAACTTCCTGCAAAAGATTACGGAAGACCTCATAAAGCAGCAGCTTGGGCATTGTTAGCAAAAGTATATCTGTTTATGAAAGACTGGAAGAATGCAGAATTCTGGGCTAATGAAGTAATGACTAAAGGAAACAGAGCCTTATTAGGTAATTTCGCTGATGTTTTTAAAGCTGAAAATAACTACAGCTCAGAATATATCTGGTCAATCCCCGGAACTCCGAAGTTTACAGCCTGGGGAAGTATTCTTCCGGGCGTAATGCTTGAAAACAAAGGCTGGGGAGAATATAACGGATGGGGATACTTCCAACCGACTAAGGAATTGTTTGATGAATATGAAACCGGAGACCTTAGAAGAAGTGCTACCATTCTTAAAATAGGAGACAAATTTACCTTTAACGGAAAAGAAAGAACATACGCTTCTACCAATTCCCTTACCGGATACCAGTTCAATAAATATATGGATGCCTTCAAATATCAGCTGAACAGTGGTCACGTAAGCGCCAACGGAGATTATCCGTGTACAGACCTTGCCGTTCCGATTATGCGTTATGCTGAGGTGATCCTGATCAAAGCAGAAGCTTCACTGATGCAAGGGAAATCTGCGGACCAGGAAATCAATATGATCAGAGTACGTGCAGGCTTACCTGTGAAAAACGGATGTACACTGGCCGATCTGAAACATGAAAGACGTTGCGAACTGGCGGGTGAATGGGCAGACAGACACAGAGATCTTGTACGTTGGGGAGATGCGCAGGCAGCGTATGCTAAGCCTCTGCACGGTATCAATGGACAGGTAGTCTGGGCAGCAAGAAACTTTAATCCAGCTGTACATAATGTTTGGGCAGTTCCACAGGCTGAAATCGTAAACAGTCACGGGATCATTAAACAGAATGAGGGCTGGTAAAATTTTAATCTTTTTATATATAAGTCACTATATCATTACAGAACCTTCTGTGGTGATATAGTTTTTTTCACAGGCATGGAGATAGGTCGTTTCATCTGATCTATAAAATAATAACGATATACGAATGAAATTATCAAAAATATGGGCTGTATTGGCTCTTGCTGTTTTTTCTGAAAATCAGGCACAGAATTATTTACATTATAATGTAGGGAATGCGCATTCACATAATGATTACATGCAGGAAATCCCTTTCTGGCAGGCTTATTATGCTAACTTTGGTTCTATCGAGGCAGATGTTTTTCTGGTAAAAGGAAAGCTTTGGGTAGCACATACCGAAAAGGAACTTTCTGCAGACAGAACATTGGAAAATCTTTATCTCGATAATATTTCAAAACAGATTAAGCTGAATAAAGGAAATATTTATCCTGATGGAGGTAAGAAACTTCAATTGCTGATTGATATAAAACAGGATTATAAAACTTCACTGGCAGCTTTGGTGAGTACGCTGGAAAAATATCCGGAGATTACCGGAAATTCCGGAATTAAAATTGTCATTACCGGAGGAAGACCTCAGCCTGCAGATTTTAAAAATTATCCGAATTATCTTTATTTTGATGGAGATCTTGATAAAACCTATTCTGCAGATCAGCTGAAAAGAGTAGGAATGTTCAGTGCAGATCTTCCGGGACTGGTAAAATGGAACGGAAAAGGAATTCCAAGGGATGAAGAAACACAAAAAATCAAAACTGCTGTAGACAAAGCTCATGCTCAGCAGAAACCTGTTCGTTTTTATGGAGCTCCGGATTTCCCGAATGCCTGGGTAAATCTGATGGATTTAGGTGTAGATTATATCAATACGGATCATATTCCGGATCTTAAAAAATTCATGAATACGATTCCGAAAAACTTTTATAAGAATACAAAGGAATATACCACTTATACTCCAACTTATCAATCAGACGGTGTGGAGAAAAAGGTAAAGAATGTGATCCTTCTCATTCCGGACGGAACTTCCTTACCGCAATATTATGCTGCCTTTACAGCGAACAAGGGAAAACTGAATGTTTTCAACATGAAATCCACAGGGCTTTCCAAAACCAATTCATCTAACGCCTACATTACAGATTCTGCACCGGGTTCTACAGCATTTGCAACCGGTGTGAAAACTAAAAATACTTTTGTAGGAGTAGACCCTATGGGAAAAGCATTAGCACAAATCCCTGATATCATCTTTGAAAAAGGAATGACTTCCGGTTTGATTTCTACAGGAGATGTTACAGATGCTACCCCTGCAGATTTCTATGCCCACTCGGATAACAGAAACAGTTCGGAGCCTATTTTAAAAGATTTTGCCGCTTCAAAAACAAAAATACTGATTGGTGGTCCTACAAGCGGATTGTCTCAGGATAATCTTCAGAAATTTAAGGAAGCAAAAATAGATTTGTATCAGGATTTGAAATCAGTAACGAAAATTAATAACCGTACTCTGGTGATTGATCCCTTAGCTTCGCAAAGAATATCTAATGGAAGAGGAAACTGGCTGGCAGATGCTTTTGATCTTACTTTAAATGATTTAAAGAATAATAAACAAGGATTCTTCATGATGATTGAAGCTTCCCAAACAGATGGAGGAGGACATAGCAATAATATAGAACAGCTGGTAACAGAATTACTGGATTTCGACCATGTAGTAGGAAAAGCCATGAAATTTGCTGATGAAAATAAAGAAACCTTAGTGATTGTAGTGGGAGACCATGAAACCGGGGGGTTAACACTTTTGGATGGCAGTCTGAAAGATGGCTGGATATTCGGAAATTTCAGTACGAATGATCATACCTCTATTCCGTCAAGTGTTTTTGCTTATGGCCCTAATTCAAAAGAATTCACAGGATTGTTTGAAAACACGGAGATTTTCAACAAAATACTGGCCGCTTACGGAATTAAGAAATAGCTTTTAATTTATACTTTTACTTTTACAAAGAGAGATTGTTTCATTTTTGAAGCAGTCTTTTTTTATGAATTCATTTTGAGCTCCCGCGGATTTCACAGATTAAGCAGACGTTTGTGGATAATCTGTGTAATCTGAGGGAAATAAAAGCAGAGAAAAATTCAAAAAGGCTGCCCCAAAAAGAGAGACAGCCTTTGAGTATATCTAACAAATAATAATTTAGAAATTCGTCTTAACAATTAATTCAGAAAGCTCAGCATTCACAAAGTCAATCGGCATTATACCGAATGATCCCTGAGTATTGGTTTGGAAGAATGTTTTAAGTCTTGGATTAATATTATTTGATACCGTAGGAATACTTGGGATACCGAAGATTCCAGGTTTATATCCACTGGTGAAATTCACGAAAAGCTTACCATTCGTATCATTTTTAGCTTCATTAAGAAGGTTGAAAATTCCATTCCACTTATCGTCGTTATTCGTTACTTTATAATAATCCTGCACTTTTAACTGCACCCCGGAATTATTGATGTCAAAAGTAGTGTTGTCTGCCCATGGTGAAGCGTTGATTCCCTTAGTTGTTCCTGAAGAGAATCTTCTTAATAATTTGATCTTTCCTCTTACAGCACCCAGCGTAGGAATGTTTGCTCCAAGATCCCATTTAGAAGGATTTTTCTGTACATAAGAATCAAAAGTCTGTTCAAAACTTCTGGTGGTATTGGAAGCATCATATTCTTCTTTTACAGACATGATGATTGTTTCAGAAGGATGGCTGTTAAGAAACGCATAGCACGCATTAAGTACATCATCAAAATTCAGATTTTGGTAAATCGCTCCGTGATGAATGGTGAAAGCATTGTCAATATGTCTGCAACGTATATCCAGAAAACGGACTCCGGCATTCAATTGTTCAGCAATGCTGAGGTCTTGAGTTTTAGCCGTACCTGATACAACTGGTGCATCTACGCGGGCTCCGGAATCATGAGTTCCGGGAATTGAGATTTTTGAAATGGAAATGTTATCCTGAAGACCAGACATCCAACTGTTCATCTCGATAGGAGCTAAAGAAGCTCTACTGCTAACTTTTGCTAAAGATGCTAAGCTGTTTTCATTAGAGTCTCTTTCCATAAGACTGTCATTGGAACAGGAAAAAAAGATAGATGCAGTAACCACTCCAAGTGTGATAGCTGTCATACGTTTCATGCTTTGTTTGAACATAGTTTTTTTATTTTTAAAGTAGCTTAAAAATAAGAATATATCAAAGCACTAGGAGTTAATTTAACTTTAAGAGATGATTAAGTTGGTATAAAGTCAGGAAGCTTGAAGCTGGAGGATGGAAGAGGAGAAGTTGTTAATAGTTAAAGAGTACTCCGATTTTAAAGAGAAAGTATTTACAATAAAAGCTGCTATCATAGATTAACCGTCAAACAGTAACCTCCAGCGTCCAGCTTCAATCTTCCCTCTTAAAAAACAAAATCATCCTTCAAACCGGGAATTTTAAACTTGTGTTCCCCGATTTTAAAATCATTCATCTTGATCAAATTCTGAAGTTTGTGAGTAAACTCTTTGTGAAAATCCTGAGGTATTTTCGCATCATCCTCACAGGAAGAAAAGTGTTTGTCTACAATTACTTTCCCTGTAGAAAAATTAATTTCATTCGTAAAACTGAAATCACAGGTATCTTCAAAATGGTCATGAGATCCGATCAGATAAAAATCTCCGTTTTGAAATCTGAAAGTATGTTTGTATTTCTGAGTATGTCTTGAATTGGTAAAAAAGGTTTGTCCAATATGAAGGCTGTTATTTTTAATGGTGACCTCAAGCGTATTGTCAGAAGGATAGAATCCGGTTCCGCTTGAAAAAAGAATGCTGGAATTTTCCTTCCATACTTTTAGTCCGTCATTTTCATTTTTCAGAATATAGAAAACTCTTTTGTAATCTGGAGTACCTTCCAGATTTCGGTCGTCTGATGCTTTTATATGGGTGTCAAATACCAATACCATTTCCTCTTTTCCATCTTTGTCAAGATCACCTTTGGCTTCTGCAATCTGGGTATATCCTTTCGGAACTGAAAAGTTTTTCAAATTCTGAGCAGATAAACCCGAAACAACTAAGACAATCAAAAAGGAAAAGAAATATTTCATCATTATTATATTCAACTTGTTTAAATTTTTGTTTTTGAAACATTAAGATTGTATTAAGGTGTTGAGAGTATTAAGATGAGCTTCGCTTTTAAGCTTAAAAATCAGAATGATTCATCTTAACTAAACTTTATTTCTTCAATCCTTCTTAATGGTTTTAATAGATATAACTTTAAACAGCTTCAATGTGAAAATGTGGTAATCCGAAATAAAAAATCATTTTCAAATTACCACATTCTTATGACATTAATAAGTCAGTATGCTTTCAAGATCTTTCCAGAACATGGGATAAGACTTTTCTACTACATCTTCATCTTCAATATTGAGTTCTTTAATCAGACTGAATGGAGCAAAACTCATCGCCATTCTGTGATCCTGATAGGTTTTGATTGAAATATCATCTTCAGGTTCTCCAAAACTGATGGATTGAATGGTTAAATCTGTGATCTCTGTTTCTGTCCCCAGCTTTTTAAGCTCATTATATAAGGCAAGAAGTCTGTCGGTTTCCTTTACTCTTAAGGTCCCCAATCCGGAAATTTCAAAAGGGATTTTTAACGCGGCTGCCGTTACACAAAGAGTCTGTGCAATATCCGGGCAGTCGTTCATATCCAGAATAATTTTTTCCGGGAAAGAAAAATCAGGCTGAGGTTCAAGCGTTAGTTGATGCTCGCCTTCAGAGAATGTAGTTTTGATTCCGAAGAACTTTTCGTAAATATTGGCAATGGCAGAATCTCCCTGTGTGGATTCTTTGTAAAAACTTTTCAGATGAATCGTTTCTCTTCCCAATGCGCAGATAGAGTAGAAGTAAGAAGCCGAGCTCCAGTCACTTTCCACTTCATAATAAACTGTCTCAGCATCATTCTGAGGGGTAAAAGGTTCTACTTTGATGGTATTTCCTTCAAAACTGCTTTGGATACCAAATCTGGTCAGGATATCAAGCGTCATTTCAATATAAGATCTTGAAGTAACATCACCTACAAGGTTAATCACCAATCCATTTTCAAGTTTTCCTGCAATAAGAAGCAGGGAAGTGATAAACTGGCTTGAAATATTGGCAGGAACATTCACGGAAGTCTGAGTGATCTTTCTTCCTGTAATTTTTAAAGGAGGAAATCCTTCATTCTCCATATATTCAATTTCTACTCCAAGATCCCTCAAAGCAGTTACCAGATTTTTGATCGGTCTTTCTTTCATTCTTCCGGAACCGGTAAGAACAGTAGTTTTTCCTTTCTGAATAGAATAATAAGAAGTAAGAAAACGCATTGCTGTTCCGGCATGATGAATATCTACTACATCGGTATTCTCAGATAAAGCTTTTTTCAGCAACTGAGTATCCTGAGAATTGGATAAATTCCCGATTTTTATATTGTTAAACAGACTTTCCAGAATCAATAAACGATTCGAAATACTTTTCGAACCGCTGATCTGTACTGTTTTATCACCTACTAATTTTGATTTTTCTAGCTTCATTATGATCTACATTATCTTAAAAAATAATGAGTTACAAATTGATGTATTATTTATAACTCATCATTTATTATTATTTCAATTTTTCGTTGTTCTGATGCCGGTCTTTATCACGGTCTGTTTTGATTTTCATTTTCCTGTCGAAAGCGTCCTGTAGGTTGACTCCGGTTTGATTGGCTAAACATAATGTTACAAAAAGCACATCTGCCAGTTCTTCACCAAGATCTTTAGTCTTATCACTTTCCTTTTCGCTTTGTTCACCATATCTTCTGGCAATGATTCTTGCTACTTCGCCTACTTCTTCTGTCAGCATCGCCATATTGGTAAGTTCATTAAAATATCTTACTCCAATGGTTTTGATCCATTCATCTACCTGCTGCTGTAACTGTGTAATTTCCATTATTGATAAGCTCCTAAAGTTGGGTTGGTCGTTCTGGATACATTCACAATATCAAAAGGTACCGTTGCTGCTACCGCTGTATTGCCTTTTCCAAGAGCTGGTGAACCAGGTTTTACTCTTAAATTCATTTTAGCCATAAAATAATTCACAAACTGAGGTTCTGCATTCTTCACCGTTTGTATCACATTCGGATTGTTATCAAAAGTGAAACCTGCTCCGGTGGCACTCGTATATTTGATTAATGAATTTTGAAGTAAGAATTCAAACTGCTGTCCCGGAGTTTGTTCAAAATGAACAGCATCCTCCCTATCGGAATATATAATACTGTTTTTAATGTCAAGCAGCTGCAAAGCTCCTTGTTGTGTCTGTCCGGCATCATTTTTCCATTCATTGGCCGCAAAAATTCCTGCTCTGTCAAAAGAACTCATTGTTTTAGAATAGTTAGCAATCGTAGCATGAGTATAGCTGTGTTTTCCTCCCAGGAAAATCCCTACGCAGGATAAACCACAGTTGTTCATCACAAGATTGTTCGCATTCACGGTAGAACCTACAGCATAGATTCCATATTCAAAGAAAGTGTGGATAAAGGAATTGGTAATGGTAGCATTGGTTTGCTTCATATCCAGTCCTCTCGTCCCTCCGAAAAGTCTTGCATGGTTCATCTTAAGGGTAGAATTGGCTTCCATTTTAATAGAATTCCAGTTTTTAGGAATCGTATCATAATAAGGATCATTTCTGTCACCACGAAGGATAACCTGATCGGCCTGAGTTCCGTTAATATTTAAGACCGCTCCGGAAGAAACTTTCATTCCGCTGTTTTTGTGGAAATAAACTTTAGTTCCGGCGTTGATATCAAGAGTTACACTTGGATTGATAGTCAGATTTCCGTAGATGATCTTTGCTTTATTGTTATTCCATGTGGTGGAACTGGTAATTACATTCGGGTTGCTAGGCGTCTGAATGAAAAATTCAGCATCCTGAACCACAGAAAATAAAGTGACATGCTGTTGTCCGCCAGGGCTTGTGAAAAGAACTTTGTCTTCTGCAATGGCTTCCGGTCCTGTAGCTTCCGGAGCAATTTCAACAAAAATATAAAGACTGTCTTTCTTTCTTAAAGGAACATTTTTAAAATCATATCCCGGTTTTCCATCTACATTGATTCTATATAATGAAGCAGCTCCTTTTTCAAGGTTCACTCTTGGGATCATGATATCCTTATCTTCATTATTATATACTTTTACAACATAAGTTTCTGAACGTACCTGATGATATACTGTATCACAAAATACCGTATCTCTTGAGAAACGCAGTTCTTGTGAAGGACTGTCAAACGTTATGTCATC
The DNA here is from genome assembly GCF_047345655.1 of Chryseobacterium sp. T20. Lineage (NCBI taxonomy): Bacteria > Pseudomonadati > Bacteroidota > Flavobacteriia > Flavobacteriales > Weeksellaceae > Chryseobacterium > Chryseobacterium sp. T20. Next base: position 157,001 of record NZ_JBLFDU010000011.1, on the reverse strand, counting down.
TTTATTACATGATACTGCTACAAGTAACATCCAGAAGGAAAAAGCCAGTAATAATTTGAATTTCATTGAAATTAAAGTTTAAGTAAGTTCCAAATTTAACGAAAATACTTTGAATTTCTTATCAATAAAAAAATATTGAATTCAGTATTTGGAATTTAGAAAAAATGTTGTATTTTTGCAACCTAAAATTTAGCAGAGAAATATCCATTACTATTTCGAAAGCAAACTTAATTTTTTTAAAAATAGTATTATGAAAAACGGAATCCACCCAGAAAATTATAGACTTGTTGTTTTCAAAGATATGAGTAACGACGAGGTGTTTCTTTGCAAGTCTACTGCAGAAACAAAAGACACTATCGAGTACGAAGGACAAGAGTATCCTCTAATCAAAATGGAAATCTCTTCAACTTCTCACCCTTTCTACACTGGTAAAGTAAAACTAGTTGACACTGCAGGTAGAGTTGATAAGTTCATGAACAAGTATAAAAAATTCGCTAAGTAATTTTTATACATTTAAAATATTAAAGTCTTCCAATTATTGGGAGACTTTTTTTATTGTAAATTTGTTGATCTTGAACTTTAAACCTTAAACTTAAAAACTGAATGATGCAATTGGTATTTTCAGACGCACAATATTGGGAAGACTTTCTTCCGCTTACTTTTACACGCCCGGTTGCAGCAATGCGATGCGGAATTCTTACCTTCTCCGAAAGATGGCAGAAGATTCTTGAAAATACTGAAGTAACCTACTTCACAGAAATGTATCTTCAGGATAAATTTAAAAGTCCGGAGGAAAAAGAAAGTCTTTTTTTAGTTCCCAATTTCCTTCCCACAGAAACTGTAATTCAACAGATTAAAGATCTTAAGCAAGGGGAAGCATTGGTTTATGAAGACGAACTGATTGCTGCTAAAATCAATATGAAAGGGTTTTCTCTGAATCAGATTGAAAAAATGACGGATATTAAGGAAGAGCTTATTTTCTTCAAAAGACCGAAAGATCTGTTTTCTTATAACCATCATGCGATTGATTTTGATTTTGAACTGCTTACTAAAGGAAGAACTTCACAGGAACTGTCTTCTACGAACGGATTCTTAGGAGATAAAAAAGACCTGTTTATTGAAGAAGGTGCGGAAATTGAATTTTCTACTCTGAATACTAAAACAGGAAAAATTTATATTGGAAAAAATGCAGAAATAATGGAAGGGTGTCATCTGCGTGGACCTATTACATTAGGAGAAGATTCCAAATTTAATCTTGGATCTAAAATTTACGGAGCTACTACTATCGGCCCTCAATGTAAAGTAGGTGGTGAAGTGAATAATATTATCATTTTCGGATATACAAGCAAAGGACATGAAGGTTTTATTGGAAACTCCGTGATTGGGGAATGGTGTAACTTCGGTGCTGATACCAATTCTTCCAATCTTAAAAATAATTACAGTCATGTAAAACTCTGGAACTATAGAACCAAAGTGTTTGAAGATACAGGCTTGCAGTTTGCGGGCTTGATTGTGGGAGATCATTCCAAAACGGCTATCAATACCCAATTGAATACAGGAACGGTAATTGGCGTTGCATCCAATATATTCAAACCGGGCTTTCCGCCTAACCTTGTGGAAAACTTTTCATGGGGCGGATTGAAAGACGATGAAAGGTTCAAACTGGATAAAGTATATGAAGTGGCAGAAAGAGCTATGGCGAGAAGAAAAGTGGCTTTAACAGAAGAGGATAAAGCGATTCTGAAACATATTTTTGATACGTATTAAAAATATAAAATCCCCTCAGAATTTCTGAGGGGTAGTTTTAGTAATATTCGATTTTTCTGACCCATTTATATAAATCTTTTCCATCTATATTTTTAATAACTTCTGTCCAGTTTTTTTGCTTATCAAACTTATATTTGAAAATAATTACCGTTGGTTCTTTTTTTTTATCGCTCTCATCTAAATAAAATATTTTAGCTATATAATTATCTTTATATTCAAATCGGATATCATGCCAAATATTATTATTGTGGTGTGCTGTCACTCTTTCTAGTTTTTGATCTTTGGTATAAGTATAAGTGATAGTCATGGGTTTTCCATAATTACCATCTTTTTCTTCTGTGATTATTTTACCGTTTTCAAGTATAGTATAATAATGATACTTTCCGTCTTTAATTTCAGCTCTCTGTATTAGATTTCCGGATTTATCATATTCGTATTTCATATGCTTGCTTAAAAATATTTTTTTGTTTTCATAATCAAGTTTATGATCGAAAGATTTTTCTTCAATTACCCTATATTGATTATCATAAATTTTTACACGATTTAGTTTCTTATGGAAAATAGAATCTTTAACCTCAGTATAAGAACGCTCACCTACCTTTTTCCAAATATCATTTGTTATTGTAAAAATACTGTCTGTTCTTGTTAGAGTATCAAATTTCGTTATATACAGAGGTTTGAAACTTTCAATATTGCTTATGTATTTTTCCATAGGTTTATTTTTAGTTTTGTAGTAGGCTTCTTTAAATTTTACGGTTTTATTATTTCCATTGTAAAAATAATGATAAGAGATTTCGGAGTATTTGTTTTTCCTTTTTTCTTCAATTAACCTATTAAGACTATCAAATGTATAATCATAATTATCAACAATTTCTCCTGATTTGTAATACCACGTTTCTTTTGTTATATTCCGGTTTTTATCATAGTAAGTTTCATTATTTATATATCGGCAGAAATCTGTTTCAAACCATGTCTCCCGCATTCTGCTTCTTAGGTTTTTGGGAGTCATGATTACAGCATGTCCATATTCATCATCACCCTTCATAAAGGTAAATGGGCCAGAATTATTTAGAAAAACTACATATTCTTTTACGAATTTTGGATTCCCTAAAACTGTATCTTTTATAACTTGAGAGTTAAAACAAGCAGATAAAAAAATTAAAATAAATAGTATTTGTTTCATATATCATCATTTGAAAAAGCCTCCGAAGAGGCTTTGTTTATTGTTTTATTAATATAATTTCCTTTGGTAGTGCTTCAGGAATTCCGGTGTTGTAATATTGACAATCTGTTGTAATCATATTACTGCCTAAAGTAAGCTTCCAATTGAGTTTAGTTTTAGAAGAATCTGTAAAATTAATGATTATATTTCCTGATGTATTACAAAGGTCAGAATCTAAATAAACTAAAGAATATTTATCATCTATCTTTCTAAATTTGCCTCCCCATATTTTAGGGTTATCATCAGATAAATTTGTATTATCAAAGAGAGTATTTTCATTGGAATCTAGAACTTTAAATTTACCAATCAAATTATCTTTATAATATTTTAAATTCTCATTATACTTATTTATAACCTTCTTAAAGGTGATATAAACAGTTTTGTTGTTCCAAGTACCTTTCCATATGCCTTCATAAGCTGGAAGCTCATTATTCGTATCCTTTAGATAAGCGTTTTCAGGAATTTGGGTGAATGTTCTTAATGGATAAACTTGTGCATTGCAAGAGAATGAAATGTATAATAATATAAATAAAAATAGGTTTTTCATAATGTAATATTTAATTGTTTTATGGACAAGGTGTTGTTTTTACAGGTTGATCTTTTCCATTATATTCTAGCTTAGTAGTATTTCCAGTGGTTTTATCACTTTTATATACTTCTAGACCTGCTACTTTTACTACTTCTTTTAAAAACTGGGTAAATAGTTTTTCAACACTAACCGAATTATTTAATCCTCCATCCTCATTAAGTTGTGTATAATTATCATTATACCAAGTTTGCCAAGCAGTTTCTTGAACAGGACCTATACCATAATTACCATCCCCGGAATATTTTAATATATAATTACCTTGGGAGGTGATGACCATACCATAGGCATCTGTCATTGTTCCTTTATCCTTTGCATTTCTTACGCAGGATGTAAGAAAAGTAGAAATATCAGCTGGAGAAAATATTTTTACAACTCCTTCTTTACTGTCAAGGTGAGAGTGAATATACCCAAAATATTTATTTCCAGGAGGAAATTTTAGGTTATCATTTGCTGTATTTGCTAAAGGCTCAAAAGGTGTTGTACCATATACTGCAGCAAAACCTGTTTCCTCTTTTTTATCAAAGACTTCTTTTTTATCAAGTTCTGCAACTTTAGCTTTAAAATTTGAATCTGTATTCTGAGCTTTCAATTTTTTGCAAGGATCCTGCGTCGTACTGGTTCCAGTTCCTCCACCATGCATAATCGGGCCACCGCTCATATCACCGGTATAGGGAGGTGTATAGGTTCCGTCACCACCTGTACCGGGAATAGGATCATGTATGGGAGGGTTGGTGCTTGGAGGGGTAATGATGATCTCTGGAATTTCTTTTACAGGAGGATCTGGCTCACCTCTGCTTGCCATTTTTTTAGAATAATAATTCTGAAATTCTCCAATCATTCTCTGAGTAGAAGCAGAAGAATCATGTACCAGATAAAAATCTACCCAGCTTCTGTCTTCATTCAGCTTTCCATACCATAAAGAGGTCACTTTTCCATCTTTCAATATCGGATAGAAAATGTATTTCTTATCCTCACCGAAGGTTTGTGAAGCCACATTATAATCTATTTCTCCAAAATCGTCCGCTAGTTTATCATAAAAATCAGGATGGTTCACCAGAAATTGGTAAATAATTTCACTGAAAGGCTGTGCATAGCTTAGCGGAAGAGAGACTCCACTTTTAGAAGAGTGGGTTTTCTTGTTGAGAATTTCCTGGGAGCGAAGGTTCTCAAATCTTTCGAAAGCTCCTATTTTCTCATTTTGTGCTCTTTGCTCAGAATTGACCATTTCATCTGTTCTACAGGCGTAGAGAAGGAAAATGAATCCCATTGCTGAAGCGAGCAGCTTCAAATTTTTTTTCATCATAGACATTTGGTTTTTATAGTGTTAAATATATAAAACTTTTATAACTCTACAAATGTGTGAATAATAAATTGAAATAATAGAGAGTAGAGTTATGGGTTTCCGTAATGTATAGTATCTTTTGGGAAAGAACGATTTGTGATTTTACAGTAGTTTGGCTCAGTGAGTCTTTGGTCAAAAATAAAAAATGTCAAAATTTTTCAAAGTTTTTTTATTTTTGATGTAATAGATAAGTAACGGCAATTGTCTTACTTATAAGAAACAAAACTCATGACCCAAGAAACTTTCAAGAATACGGTGTTTATTCTCAAAGACGAGATGTATCGTTTTGCGAAGCGGTTTGTCATGAGCAGTGATGAAGCAGAAGATGTTGTACAGGATCTCATGATGAAGTTTTGGCAGAAGAGGGATGAGCTTGAGCAATTCGGGAATTTTAAATCCTATGCGCTGAAGTCTGTCCGGAACGAATGCCTGAACCGCCTGAAGCATCACGACGTAAAGATCGGCTTTGCGGATATGCAGCTTCATCGCTCGGAGCTTTACAGTATGGAAGTTGATAACCTTAAGGAACATATTGTAGGATTTATCAATCAGCTCCCTGAAAAACAAAAGATGGTCATCCACTTGAAAGATGTAGAAGAGTATGATGTTTCCGAAATTTCTGAAATGCTGGAAATGGAGGAAAATGCAGTAAGGGTAAACCTGATGCGTGCGAGACAAAAAGTAAAAGAACAAATCTCACAACTGATGAGCTATGAAAAAAGATCAATTACAAGATAAATACAACGAAGTCTTCCGGGATATTAAGGAAGAAAAAATGGACTGGAGTTTTGAAGACTTTCTTCAGACTGCAGAAGGTGCGGAACCTGAAAAGGATATGGCACCTATCATCCCACTGGGCGAAAAAAAGAAACCTTCTTTTCCCAAATGGTTCTGGATGGCCGCCAGTGTAATGCTGGTTTTTGGTATCGGCTTATTTATCAATTATAATAATTCCAGGACAGCAGATGCCCAGGACAGAGAAAAACTGGTAAAAGACGAGATCTTAAAACAGAAATCCGGGTTCATTGAGGAAAACAGCGATCATCAGGAACAGGTTGCAGTGAATCATACAGACTCTATTTCCGGAGTGAAAAAAGATTCTGTATTTCAGGACAATCAGGTAGCAGAAAAAGATGTAATGGACGAAATTCTGCCAAAAAGAGGAAGACTTAAAAAAGAAAGAAAACCTAGATATGTTGATAATTCTTCCTTCCCAAATAAAAATTTAAATGATTCTGCAACAGCTTACAATGACTCTTATGTTATTGTAAACGGAAAAAGAATTAGTAGTGAAAAAGAAGCCCTGGATGTTACACGATACTCCTTTATGAAATTAGGAAACGAGTTTAAAAAAACAGTAGCATCTTCCCAAAAAAATGAAAATCTTGACAGCGAATACTAAAAATCAGATCAATCTCATGAAAAAAATATTTTTTATAATAGCCATGATGCTAAGCAGCTTTGCAACTTATTCTGCACAGACTGAGAAATTAGACAAGCTTTTTCAGGATTTTGAAAAAAATGGAAGAGTAACTTCTATCAATATCAAAAAACCGATGTTCAAGCTATTGAATACCATTGATGTTAATGATGCCTATATTGGAAAGATAAAACCTATTCTGAACGAAGTAGAGGGGTTGAAAATTCTGATCATTCCCAAAATAACATTCCCGGACCGTTTGAAAGATGAAAATCTTGCGAATATAAGAATGAACGAAGAGAAGACAGATCGGGTAAACAAAGCTTTACGGTCTCTGAATTTCAATGAACTGATGTCCATGAGCAGCGACGGTACTTCCATGAAGTTTCTTGCCGAAGAAGAAAAAGATAATTATCTTGAAAACCTAGTGTTCAATGTAGATTCCAAAGAAGAGAATATCATTTTTATTCTTAATGGAAAAATGAAGCTGTCAGATGTAAACAAGATTATTAATTCCGGCGAAACTATTACTTCTTCTGTGACAAGTACCATGAAAAGCAGCCTTACTTCGGAGAATACATCTTCTTACCTGAATGGAGATAGCAGAAATGTAGGTGAGTTTTCAAAAATAGATGCCAGCGTGGGAGTAAATGTTACCTTCAAGCAGGAAAATAACAGAAGTGTAAAAGTGATTGCTGATGCAGATAAACTTCAATATGTCATCACTAAAGTGGAAAACGGAGTGCTGAAAATATATGTGGATAATAAAGGCGTTCGAAATCTGAGATTTAAAAACCTTAATGTTAATGTTTCTGCTCCTAATCTTCACGGTATAAAAACTTCATCGGGAAGTATTTTTACAGCTGTGGATCCTGTTAATGGGAATAGCATGGAGATTGATGCGGAATCAGGTTCTATTATTAAGGGAGCTTTCAATGTAAGACAAGCTGCCGCTGTTGCCGTGAGCTCTGGTGCTGTTTTGAATGCTGAACTTATCACTGAGAAACTGGCTTTGGATACCTCAAGCGGAGCAAGTGTAAATTTATCCGGAGAAGCTGTTTCCGCAGTAATAGAAACGAGCAGTGGAGCTTCGTGCAAAGCCGATGACCTTAAGATTACCACGGCAGTAGTAGAATCTACTTCAGGAGCAAGTCTTTCCTTACTTGTTACAGATAAATTAAAAGTAAGTGTTTCTTCAGGAGCTGATGTGAAACTGAAAGGAAATCCCGAACTGGATGCCAAAGTAGACAAGATTTCAGGAGGAAGCCTCAGACAAGTCAAATAAAAAAAACTAACCTATGAAGACTCTTAAAAACATTTTTCTCATGATTCTGACAATAGGGCTGATGCAGTCGTGTATTGTTTCAGAAAAGCCGAATATAGATTTTTTTCAGAATTCAAAATATGATTTCAAGGGGGCGCAGTTTGCAAGTATTAATGTGCCTATGGTTTTAGCTAAATCTTATATTAAGAAAGCTCTGAGAGAAGAAGGAGAAAGTGAAGAGACCATAGAGCTGGTTAAGAAAGCCTCTAAAATAAAAGTTCTTACTGTAACCAATGGGAGTAAGGAAATGCTAAATGACTATGCCCAGTTTTTGAATAACAATCATTATGAAGAATGGGCCAGCATAAAACATGATGGAGAGGATGTTAACATTAGAGTAAAACAGGATGGTGAGATGATTAAAAATATGCTGATCACTGTAGGTTCCAGTAAGAATGAAATGGTTTTCGTAGATGTGAAAGGAAACTTTACGGCTCATGATATTTCAAGAATGATAAATTCTGTTTCTGATAAGTAATCACATCACCTCAAGCATTCAAACTGGATGAAAATGGAAACCTCGTGAAACAGACCTTCAATGTTCATATTTAATATATAAATAAAGTAGTTTCATACTTATTCAATTATTTTGTACCGTAACCGTTCTGATAAAAGAACGGTTTTTTGATTTAAGTTATTGATTATTAATTTTTATTTAAACTATCAAAAAGGATTTTCATATCTCACTAAAATAACCTAATTTTGCAAAGAAAGTAAAGATGTCTATTCATAACAAAATTGTAGAGACAGCCATCACTTTCGATGACGTTCTTCTAGTCCCTTCTTATTCAGAAGTTTTACCTAACCAGGTTTCATTAAAATCAAGACTTACCGACAAAATCACGCTGAATGTTCCGATAGTTTCCGCTGCGATGGACACTGTTACTGAAGCTGATCTGGCAATTGCTTTAGCAAGAGTTGGAGGGTTAGGATTTATCCACAAAAACATGACAATCGCTGAGCAGGCTGCTCAGGTAAACCGTGTAAAACGTTCCGAAAACGGAATGATCTCTGATCCGGTTACTTTATCTAAAGATCATACTTTAGGTGAAGCTAAAAATCTTATGTCAAGATATAAGATTTCCGGTCTTCCGGTAGTAGATCCCGATAATGTCCTGATCGGAATTATTACCAACAGAGATGTAAAATATCAGGAAAATCTTGATATGAAAGTAGAAGAGATCATGACTAAAGAAAATCTGATCACTTCAGACAAAGATACCAATCTTGAAAAGGCTAAAGAAATCCTTCTTAAGAACAGAGTTGAAAAACTTCCTATCGTAGATAAAGATAACAAACTTGTAGGCTTAATTACCATCAAGGATATCGATAATCAGCTGGAGTACCCTAACGCTAATAAAGATGAAAATGGTCGTCTTATCGTAGGAGCAGGAGTAGGAGTAGGAGAAGATACATTAACGAGAATTGAGGCTTTAGTACAGGCAGGAGTTGATATCGTAGCGATCGATTCTGCACATGGTCATTCTAAAGGAGTTTTAGATAAAATTTCAGAAATCAGAAAAGCATATCCTAACCTTGATATTGTGGGAGGGAATATTGTAACAGCAGATGCCGCAAAAGATCTTATTGCAGCAGGAGCAAACGTATTGAAAGTAGGAGTAGGTCCGGGATCTATCTGTACAACCAGAGTAGTTGCCGGAGTAGGAGTTCCTCAGCTGTCTGCTATCTATAACGTTTATGAATATGCTAAATCTCAAAATGTAGCGGTAATTGGCGACGGAGGGATCAAACTTTCCGGAGATATTGTAAAAGCTATCGCGAGTGGTGCAGGTGCTGTAATGTTAGGTTCACTTTTAGCAGGTACAGATGAGGCTCCGGGAGAAGAAATTATCTTCCAGGGAAGAAAATTCAAATCTTACCAGGGAATGGGAAGCCTTTCAGCAATGAAGAGAGGTGGTAAAGAAAGATATTTCCAAAGTGAAGCTAAAAAATTCGTTCCGGAAGGAATTGAAGGAAGAGTGCCGCATAAAGGAAAGCTGGAAGATGTTATTTTCCAATTGACAGGAGGTTTAAGAGCCGGAATGGGATACTGTGGTGCAAAAGATATTGAAACCCTTCAAAGAGACTCAAAATTGGTTATGATTACCGGAAGCGGATTGAAAGAATCTCACCCGCATGATGTAATTATTACACAGGAAGCGCCGAATTATTCTTTATAAAATTATAATTGAATTTAAATATGAAAAACCGTACAATTTGTGCGGTTTTTTTATTTTCTGATTTTGTTTTAATGATTTGGCTGATAGGGTGTTAATTTTAAATTGTTTGTTTTTTAAATTGTCAATTTGTTTTTATTTTTCTGTGTTTTTTAATTATAATATAAATAAAATTAGCTCTGTTGGGTTTTGTGTTAATTTTATTTTTTGATTTAAATGTAACAATAGTTAAGTTTTTTCTACTAACTGTAATAAAATTTTAAATTTATTGCTTGTTTTAGTTGTGAATATCACGAGTAAGGATGTAAAGGCAGTAAATTTGCAAATTGTTTAATTTTTTAAATTAGTGAAATGAAGAAAACTATCCTTTGTGGGGCTTTGTTACTATCCCTTTCAGTATCTGCACAGCAAAAAAAAGATTGGTGTGACTTTGATAATGAACAGAGAGTACACCAAAAACAGAATGCGGAAATTGATGAAATGATTCGCAATATCCGTAACAAAATTATTAGCGGTAATCAAAATACTACTGCTAAAAATGGAAGTGCATACAAAATTGTAAATGGAGTTTACGAAATTCCTGTAGTAGTACACGTAATAGCACCTACCGGTGCTGCTATTGGTACAGCTTACAATAAGAGTGATGCACAAATTCAGGCTTGGTTGGATCATTGTAATCAAATGTATGCAGGGACTTATCAATGGGCTCAGGGAATTCCTGCAGATTTTGGTAACGCAGCTACAATGCCAATTAAATTGGTATTGGCTAAAAGAGATCCTAGCTGTAATGCTACTACGGGGATTATTCGATATAACGGAGGAGCTCTTACCGGATATGATACTTATGGAGTAAAGCGTAACGGAGCTAATGGAGTTACAACAGCACAGGTAAAAACTATTGCTCCTCACTGGCCGGAAGCATCTTACTTCAATATTTATATTATGAATAAAGTAGATGGCGGTGGTACTTATGGTATCATGGGATGGGCAGGATTACCTCAAAATCCTGATTCTTCTTATGAATCCTTTATGAAATCTTTTGTAGTTACACTACAGGATGATATTACCTTGGCGCACGAATTTGGACACAGTATGGGATTACTTCATACTTTTGGAAATGTAGACCCTAATGCACCACAAGGAGATACAACTACTAATTTCTGCCCACCAACTACTGGTAACTGTGCTACAGATGATGATCAGGTATGTGACACAGAAAGATCAAGAAGTTTGCTAAATGATCCTGCACCAACCAACAATGATATGAATTATTGTTCAGGGGTGAACTATCAGGGAGTACAGTACAATATGATGAACTATACAAATCCATCAGCATTTAAATTTACTAATGGACAACATGATAGAGCAGCTCTTTATTTCTTCTTGATGAAAGGAGGGCTAAGTACTTCATTAGGAGCAACAGCTCCTTCTGCAGGAGCAGCTATTGGAGCTCCTATTGCGGCTGCATGTAATCCAACAGGTATTACTACACCAAGTAATTATTTCGTAGGCCCTACTTTAGTGAAACTAGGAAATATCAATAATGCATCAACAGGATATTGGCAGAGTGCTGCTAATTTCTATGAAGATTATACAGGAGCAAGCTGCTTAAGAGCAACATCAACTGAGCTTTCTGCAACGGGAACTCATAATCTTCAGGTGAATGTATCAGATTCAAATAACGATGTAAGAGTATGGATCGATTATAATAATAACGGAACGTTTGAAGCTTCTGAACTTGTAGGCTCGGCTGATAATATTATTGCAGATCCTGTTACTTTAGTAGGTACTTACAGTACTACCATTACAGCTCCGGCTTCAGTAGTATTGAATACTCCACTAAGAATGAGAGTCCTTGTAGATGATGAGAATTCTAACATGACTCCTTGTGGACAATTAAAGTACGGACAGGTTGAAGATTATACTGTAAAATTTGTTACCAACTTAGGAACAAGTGAAGTGAAAGCCGATAATGGTGACTTAACTGTTTATCCTAACCCAGTAGCAACCGGAGATAAAATCTTCATTAAAGCTAAAAATGGTAAGAATCTGAAAGTTTCTATTTCTGATATGTCAGGAAGATTGGTATCAAGCCCATCTGTATCTGAAGAAGGAAATGGTGTTTTCAAAGTAGACCAGCAATTAGAAAAAGGAGTTTATATGATTCAGGTTTCTAATGGAAAAGACAGTAAGTCTTCTAAGTTGATCATCAAATAAATTGAATATCATCTAAATAAATACAAATGTCCTCATTTACATGGGGACATTTTTATTTTACGTCAAAATTGGATTCAAAAAAAGCCTCCGAAAATTTCGAAAGCTTTAATCATTTATTTTTTCACGAATTTAAATTGATGCGTCTGAAAATTTCTGGTATTTATTTTCAGTACATATCCTCCGGGAACAAGTTGTGAAACATCAATCTTAGAATCAAACATTTCTGACTTTACAAGACGTCCGTCAATAGTATAAATCTGGATTGATGTTCCGTTGTCGATACCTTTAATACTGATGAGTTCAGTCGCAGGATTAGGGAAAATCTGAATTTTATTTTTCGTAAGCTCCGAAGTTCCTAACGTTGTGGTTTGTACATCACCGGTCATGGTAGAATTTGCTGCAGTAAGATTTCCACCGCACTGTCCATTTGTAATTGCTGTATTCTCTACCCAGGTTCCAACAATATTACCTGGAGGGATAGGGAGAGCATTATTTCCTGTTGAATTATAATAAATCAGGGAAGGAGTGGTAAAGGTTCCGTTTCCTTCATCTCCAAGAAATTCCCATCTTGTAAGAGCATTGTTCCATTGAATTTTAAATTCACAGGTCCCTAGTCCACTACAATCCTGTCCACCATCAATAGGAGTGGTCATATAGATGTTCTTACTAAAGGCATCTACACCTGTTTTGTTAAAAACAAAAGTATTAGGAGGACTATCAAACAGATTAGGGCATCCGCTAAAAGTTATTGTCTGCGTGAAAGCTGAGCTTCCCATAGCAAGACATAATAAGTAAAGAATTTTCATAATTATTAGTTTTGTGATGGAAAGACTCCCGCTAATGCAATGATGCATTTCAGGGTAATAAACGGAGGTCTGTTTTCGTGTGGCTGACTTCCGCCGGTGTTGTTTACCATTGTACTCTTCATAGTAGTATTTGCTGGTGCATCAGAATACTCTTTATCAAGAATTTTGGTGTCTGCCGGAAGGCTGTTGGTAGGAGAATTTTGATTCCCCTCAGTAGTTACAGCATTTACCGTGTGGTTATGGGCAGGCATTTGTGTTATCAATAGTGTTACACTTTCAGTTCCTCCGGTTTCTCCCATGGTATACGTAGTAGGACCTCCCGGAGCCTGTCCGTTATGAACAAGTACTCTCCCTCTCATGTCTGGTAAAGCAAATGTGGTGGTCCCATTTCCTCCATAAGTGGTTCCTAACAATGAAAAAAGTGCTTGATTTTGAGCGATAGGCAGAAGCTGCCCATTACATTCTGCCCAGTATTTTGGAGCAAAATTATAAGGTACAAAGGCTATTTGCCCTAAAAATGGTTCTGATGCCTGTGCTTTTAGAGCAGGAGCAAATGCACTGCCTATTAGCAGTGTACAAGCAAAAATTAAGTTTTTCATGATAGCAAGAATTTTAAGTAATATAAAATTAAAAAATATTTTACATAAAACACTTAATTAAAAGAAAAACCTTTCGTTATAAAACGAAAGGTTAGATTTTATTTATTGAAAAATAATTTATTATAGATTTTTTCTCTAATGTTTAAGGTTGGATGATGGAGTAAATTATCATTTTAATTTTTCAGATTATCCTTAAAATCATCAATTCTGAAATCAGTCAGAGCATTGCCTTTTTCAATTTTCTCTTTGGAATACAACCTGAAATCATTTTCTGTTTTTTCTAAAAGATAATCATAGGGTCCTACGTGAGAGATTAACTTTACCAGAACCGGAGAAATCTCAAGACAGATAAACAATCCCATGATAAAAGCAGCTGCAAGTCCAATGATCGCAGAATTTTTACCAAGCTCATCCAATGCCTGAAGTCTTGCTGCAAAACCATTGAATTTATCTTCAAAAGTTTCTGTAGATTTTCTTTCTGTTTCCAGATTAGTGTATACCTTGGATATTTCTTTATCCAGATATTCAAGTCTGGGAGCTGCCTGCTTCTGATAGTTTTCAAGATCCAATCGGCGTTGCTCCTTCAATTGTTGCTTACGTTTGGCATTTGGCCCATAACCTTCTTTTCCACTGGTTAATCCCGATTGCTTTCCCAGGATTTCTTTTTCAAGCTCTACAGAAGCAGAGTCATAGGATTGCTGGTACTGAGCAATTTTTCCTGAAATTTGCTGCTTTTCTGTTTCAAAAGGACCGCTTTGTTGAAGGATCCTGCCATTCATTTCACCTTGAAGCTGCTTTTTATTTCTTTGAATAATGGTATTCAGCTGTTTATTCACCTCCTTTTCAAAAATTTTAAGTTCTAAAGGTTTAGAGATGATAATTCCCAGAAAAGTCGCAAGGATAAGGCGAGGAATAGCCATCAGAATCTGATTCCACCATGTTCCTGTTTTTTTGATGGAAGAAACAATATAACGGTCAAGATTGAAAATCATTAATCCCCACAGAATTCCAAATCCTACAGAGGCCCAAATATTATCGAAGACTGTATACATGGCATAGCCTGCAGACAAAGTGGCGAATACTGCAGTGAAAAGGACAATACCTCCAATGCCGGAAAACTTATTCCATTCACTCGGAGTCTTTCTTAAAATATGGATGTTCCCGCCAGAACATACCATCAGAAACTTTTGGAACCAGTTTATTTTATGAGTCCCTTGATTTATAGTTTGTTGGTTTGTTTTCATAACTGAAAATTTATACAAAGGTAGTACTAAAAATCATACCAATGTAAAAGATAGTATTATGTTTTACCAAGTAATTATGCATATTTGCTTAAAATGTTGTTTTTAAGAAGGTTAAAATTTATTTTTTTGAAAACTTACAAAGGGAATGCAAAAATTATTTCAATCTATCCGGATTCTGCTTTAAAAAACTTTCCCATCCAGAATACGATTTAGTATCAGCTATAGCTCCTGAATTAAAATGATGACATACTGCAACAGCAAGACCATCGGAAGCGTCTAAATATTTTGTAGGGAATTCCTTTAATTTAAGAAGGTTTTGAAGCATACCTGCTACCTGTTCCTTACTGGCGTTACCATTTCCGGTGATAGCCATTTTGATTTTTTTCGGAGAATATTCCGTAATAGGGATGTTTCTGTAAAGACTGGCAGCCATGGCAACGCCCTGAGCACGTCCAAGCTTCAGCATACTCTGTACGTTTTTTCCATAGAAAGGAGCTTCAAGAGCGACTTCATCAGGATGAAACTCGTCAATAAGAGACAAGGTTCTTTCAAAAATATACTTAAGTTTAGTTTCGTGATTGGGATATTTTTTTAAGATCAGTTCATGAATAGAGACCATCTCCATTTTTCCTTTTTTTACGGAGATGATACCAAATCCCATTACCGTTGTCCCCGGGTCAATTCCTAAAATTATTTTCTCTGAAATCATTGCTTCAAAGATAGGGCTTTCTATGTTTTGAGTATAAAAAAGTATTGATAATGATTTTCATTTTTATTTAAAACTTTAGTACCTTTAAACAAAAATGATTATGAAAAATGTATTTAATGCACTTATTGTTCCTGCTTTCCTGTTATGCAGCTTCCAGAAGGAAAGTAGTTTAATTCAAAGTAAGGATTCGGAAATCGTCACAACAAAGAGCGAGCGAATTATTTATCTGTTTTTCAAGGCGGATAAAGATCATTCAGGAAATGCAAAAATTACGCTTCAGAGTACTAAAATTGCAGACGGTAGACTAAAACATATACCTTCTTTTGAAAGAGATGACATTCGTAAGGGTGATCTTGTGGTTACATTAACAGGGTCTGATGGAAAAGAAGTAGGTAAACAGCTTGTGAAAGATCCTTTTAATCCTGAATTGGAGGTATATGAAAAAGAAGGAATTTCCAGACATAAAGCTTCCCTTCAAAATACGGAATTCAGTACACGGTTTTCTTATTCTGAAAATGTACAGTCAGTAAAGATTGAAAAAGCAACTGATGATGGAGTACAGATATTATTCACACAAAAATTATAATGATGAAAAAAACTTTATTATCCCTTTTAATCGGGAGCAGTTGTTTTGCACAGACATTCGAGACTGTTCCACTTTTACAGAATGGAGACAACAGTAAACGTGTAGTGATTGCCATTTTAGGAGACGGATTTACTTCCGCACAGCAAACTGCTTTTACAACATCGGCTCTGAATACAGTCAATTATCTTTTTACCAAAAGTCCCTATACGGAATATAAAAATTACTTTAATGCCTATGCCGTAAAAGTAATTTCTGCCGAATCCGGAGTAAAGCATCCGGGAACAGCAACAGACGTTACCGAGCCCGTAATTCCTGTAACCAACCCCAATAACTATCTTGGATCTACTTTTGATGTAGGAGTTCACCGTTGTATCTACAGTAATACAAGCAATAAAGTAGGACAGGTTCTGGCGGCCAATATTCCAGACTATGATATTACTTATGTGCTGGGTAATTCTACAGAATATGGTGGTTGTGGAGGAACTTATGCTTTTGCTTCGTTAAATACTTCTGCAAATGAAGTTGTAGTACACGAGATGGGACATTCTTTTGGAAAATTAGCTGATGAATACTGGTTTGCTGGGTCACTGGAATCTCCGAATAAAACTCAGAACTCTAATCCGGCAACGATAAAATGGAAAAACTGGGTGGGATTGAATGGAGTAGGGGTGTATGCCCATGCTGAGAGCCCAACCTGGTTCAGACCGCATCAGAGTTGTGAAATGAGATATCTTAATCAACAGTTCTGCTCCGTATGTAAAGAGGCAATTATTGAAAGAATTCATAGTCTGGTTTCTCCTGTAGATTCCTATACTCCGGCAAATAATACAACGGTGGATGCTACATCCAATGTTACTTTCACGGCCAATGAAATCCTTCCCATCCCGAATACGCTGGTTAATTCCTGGAGTTTAAACGGAACGACTCTTGGAGAAACAGGAAGTAGCATTACTATCACTCCGGGACAACTTAACAATGGAAATAATACCCTGACACTTTCGGTAGTGGATAACAATCCGCTTTTGAAAGTGGACAATCATAGTACACTCCATGTCACCAATGTTTCCTGGACTTTGAGCAAAACTACGCTTAAAATTTCAGAGGTAAAAGCTGAAGAAAGACGGTTTAGTATTTATCCGAACCCAACAGATGGAGAATTTTTCATTAAAGGCAAACAAGCCTTTTCAAAAGAGGTAAGAGTAGAAGTTTATGATGCTTCAGGAAAGCTTATTCCATCCAGATTTGAATTGAATGATTCTGCTATAAAGGTTGATATTAAAAACTATCCGGCAGGTACTTATCTGTTGAATGTAAAAGAAAATAAAAACCTGATTATTTCTCAGAAAATTATCAAAGAATAAATGAAACGAAACCGGCTCCAGCAGCCGGTTTTATTTTTCCAGTTTTTTCTCTGCTACAGGTACCCATTGTCCATCATGACGGAGAAGGAGAATTTTATCAACTATGAATTTAGTTTTATATTCCATGGTTTCATATTTTTCCCAGGCTTTAAGATAATTTTCCCAGGTCAGATCTCTGAATCCCACTGTCATATGCGGGTGAAAAGAATATTGAGCAAAATTAAAATGCTGCTTTACCCTATGATAAAGCTCTGTTAATTGAATATTTTCTTTTGGCTGAATATAGAGTACAGGATTTTTAGGATTGGGAAAGCTTCCAAAGCCATCCACCTCTACTTCAAAAGGTGTGATTTCTGTATTGATCTTCTGAAAAGCAATGTGAATATCGTTCTCAAGTTCAATTTCTCTTGAGAAGGGAGGAAAGAGGGTAATATGTGCTTCATTTTTCAAAGCCTTGGAATTGGCATAATTGGTTGCCAGATCTTCTTTAAACGCTTTTACTTCTTCAATAATTTCCTGAGGAGGATAGATGGCTATGAAGTACATTTTTTTCATATGACAAATTAAAAGTTTTTAAATTAAATTTTAATACATAAGAAAATTATGCATAAGTTTGCAATGTATATAAATCATTCTATGAAAAAGAATAGTCTCTATAAGGGTACTTTGCAGAATATTATTTTGAAGCTCCTTTCGAAAGAAGTGAAGATGTATGGTTATCAGATTACCCAAAGAGCTAAAGAACTTACTCTGGGTGAACTTGAAATGACGGAAGGTGCGCTCTACCCATTGCTGCATAAATTAGAAAGCGATGGCATGATCACTTCCGAAATTCAGAAGATTAATGGGAGAGACAGGAAGTATTACCTGTTGACCGAGAAAGGGAAAAAACAACAGGCAGAACAGGAAACTGAGATGAAAAGTTATTTACTCAACCTACAGACAATATTCAATATATGATGACCGAAGCACAGGAAAATAGAATTACAGATTATCTGGTAGCCCAAGAGTTGTCTCTGGATATTCTGGTAGAAATCAGAGATCATATGATCAGTCAGATTTTGGATATTCAGAGCCATGAGAATATCAATTTTGAGGAAGCTTTCTCAAAAGTAAAAGAATCCTGGAAAGGAGAGTTTACAATGGTTAATTACCTGCTGTTTTATCCCACTAAAATTCCTTTGATTGCCAAAAGAATTATTCAGGAGAAATACAGTGGTCTTTTCAAAAAATCCTTAATGGTAGCCGTTCTTGCATTTGTAATTAATCTATTATTGATTTTTATGGCAGGAAATCAGGAGGAATATAAACTATTTTTCAGACTTCTTAATGGCTCATTTGTAGTGACAACACTATTGATATGGATTTTTAATTATAAAATCTGGAAGTATATAAAAGCAGACTTTAAATACAAAGGAAAATGTCTTTATACCATGTATCAGCAGAATCTTGGATTAATGGTTGTATGTGCCACTTCTATGACACAGGTAGCATTGAAGAGCGGAGATTATGCTTACCAGTTTTTCGGACAACAAAATTATACGGATGTTGTTGGGGTATTGATGACTTTAATAATTCCTTTTGTATTGCAAACTGCACTTACTTTTGCTGTACTTAATTTCATTGAACATAAAAAGAACCTGGTAAAAATGCTGGAATTTCTAAAACCTGCATAGAAGCCTACCGTTAAAACTACTGTTTTACCCTGAGCTGTGTAAGCGTATTCTCAAGATGATCAGTGATCTTTTTCACTTCAATATGAGGTCTGAAGATCACTCCTTTTCCTCTTTCTTCATCCGCAATATTAGACAGAATAATGACAGACGTTTTGGTGTCCGGATAATAGATGTTTAAGGAAGGAGAACCTTTTATATAACCGCTGTGGAAATAAGAATTGGGTTGACCGATATTAAGCATAATTCCATAAGCGTAACCCATTTTTCCCAAAATAGCATGGTGTCTTTCTGAACTTTTTGCCATGAAGAGTTTAAGGGTTTCCGGTTTTAAAATTTTTCCGCCATAGAGAGCATTATTCCATGAATGAAGATCCTGAATCGTAGATAATATTCCACCAGCGGGTGTACCGATTTCTGATCCACCTAATCTTTTCGGCATATTGGGAACTTCTGAGTATTTGGCAGGTGTCCCGACATACGCACTGGCACAATTATTCCCTTTGAAAATATTTCCTGTTGAAGAATGGGTCATTCCTGCTTTTTTGAACAGTTCTAATACATTCTCATCATATGATTTCCCAGTGACTTTTTCCACAATCTTTCCAAGAGTATTGAATCCGTCGTTGGAATAGAAAAAGTCTGAACCACTTTTAAACATCAGTTTTCCGCCCATCAGATTCAATCCTGAAGTATGGTTTAACAGCTGATGAATTGTGATGTTTTCATATTCTTTGATCTGAAACTCTTTCAGGTATTTTGAGGCTTTATCTGTCACATTCAGTTTTCCCTGTTCCATCTGGAGCAGGATCAAAACAGCAGTGAACTGTTTGCTCACAGATCCGATTGCAAAAATAGTATTGCTGTCAATTTTAGTTTTTCTTTTAAAATCTGAATAACCGTTTTCCCTTCTGTAAAGTGGGATAGAATCTTTAAAAACAGCAATACTTCCATTGAAATGGTACTTCTTGAAAGTAGAATCAATCTGTTGTTCTAAAAGTGTCTTCTCAAAAGCAGCGATGGTAGAATCAATAATTGCTTTTTTATCAACATACGTCATTTTTGGTGCTTCAGTAGTACTACATGAAAGCAAAGCACAGAAAAGGGAAAGGAATACTAAATTTTTGATCACAGGTGTTGTATTTTTTAATGATGATTGATATTCTTAAAGATACTAAAATATCCTAAAGAGCAGTAAGGGAAGCAAATTGCGTGCTAGGATGAGGTTTCGGAGCAATTTAATACTGATTTAATCAATCTTTGTGGAATATTTCAGTCTTATGAATGAAATAACTCCTGGAATAAATAGTACATTGAAAAAGCCTGTGGAAGGAAATTCACAGGCTTATTTTAATACCAGGTCGCTGAACCAGAAAACATATTCTCCATCTTCTTCGTCAGGAGATGTTTTGGGTTTAGGATACGTTTTCTTTACTGTTTCTCCAATTTTAAACTGAACCGGATTTTTGAAAATAGGCCCATCAAAAGTAAAAGTATGAAACTCTCCGTTTTCTCCGCATGGATCTACATTTTCAGGAAGATTGTCAATGAATTGCTGATCAATAATTCGTCCTGCAAAACTTTGATCAAGGTAAGCACCGTTCACACAGGTTACAATAGTTTTAAAGCCAAGACTTAAAAATTCATGGATGAGGTTGGAGGTATTTTGCTTCCAAAGAGGAAATACGGCTTTCATACCAATAGCGTTTAATTGGTCTTCTCTGTATTTTCTCAGATCTTCCAGAAAGATATCTCCAAAAATTGAATGCGTAATGCCCTGAGCCTTAATTTCAGTCATTGTTGTACTCATGATTTGCTGATATTCTTCCATAGAGGGTTCTTTGGGAAGCTTCATTTTAATTAGCTGAATACCAATGCTTTTCGCTTGTTTTTCTAAAAGCGACACATGAACTCCATGCATAGAGATCCTTTGAAATTCCTGATTGATACTGGTAAGCAGAGTACTGACCTCGTACTGGCCTTCCTGGAGTATTTTATAAAGAGCGAGGGAAGAATCCTTTCCGCTGCTCCAGTTGAATAAAGCTTTTGGTTTCATTGTAAAATAAAAATCTCCCAAAAGTAGGGAGATTTTCTTATTTTGAAACGGGTTTTCCGTAATTGTTTTGGGAGCTTGTAACATCAACTCTATCTTTTTCTGCCTGGTTTCTTTTTTGTAATTCTTCAGCATTTCTAACCATATCGCTTTTGTGAGCATTTTCCACAGGAGTAGTTTTACAAGAACTTAATACCACAAAAAGACCAAACACCGAAATAATTTTAATACATGTTTTCATTCGAATTTTTTGATGACAAATATATAGGGTCAGGTTAGTTTGTTTTTAATTTTTAACAAACATTATAATCGAAACCGGTAAAAAAAAATAGATTTTTGTGACATTAAAAATAAAAACCTCAAAGGAATCCTTTGAGGTTTTTTATAAAAAATGTTTGCTGTATAAGCTTACATATTTCTTCTGTACTTACCGCCCACTTCAAATAAAGCATTGGTGATTTGTCCTAAAGAACAGTATTTCACAGCATCCATCATCACTTCAAATAAGTTTTGCTGGTTGATAGCTGCATGTTGAAGTTGTTTCAAGGCTTCTTCAGATCTGCTGTCATTCGCTTGCTGGAAATTGTGAAGAGATTCAATCTGCGCTTGTTTCTCCTCTTCTGTAGAACGGATAACTTCTCCTGGTAAAACGGTTGGCGAACCATCTTTTCCTAAGAAAGTATTTACCCCGATGATTGGATATTCACCAGTATGCTTCAACCATTCGTAATGCATAGACTCTTCCTGGATTTTTGAACGCTGATACATCGTTTCCATCGCTCCAAGAACACCACCTCTTTCTGTGATTCTGTCGAATTCAGTATATACAGCTTCTTCTACAAGATCCGTTAATTCTTCAATGATGAATGATCCCTGAAGCGGATTTTCGTTTTTAGCCAATCCTAATTCTTTGTTGATGATCAACTGAATCGCCATTGCTCTTCTTACTGATTGCTCAGTAGGCGTTGTAATGGCTTCGTCATAGGCATTCGTGTGAAGTGAATTACAGTTATCATAGATCGCGTAAAGCGCCTGAAGAGTTGTTCTGATATCATTGAAATCAATTTCCTGAGCGTGAAGAGAACGACCTGATGTCTGAATGTGGTACTTCAACATCTGGCTTCTTTCGTCTGCTCCGTATTTTAATTTCATGGCTTTTGCCCAGATTCTTCTTGCTACACGTCCGATTACTGAATATTCAGGGTCAATACCGTTAGAGAAGAAGAAAGATAAGTTCGGTGCAAAATCATTGATATCCATTCCACGGCTTAAGTAATATTCCACATAAGTGAATCCGTTAGCCAGTGTGAATGCCAATTGGGAAACCGGATTTGCTCCTGCTTCAGCAATATGGTATCCTGAAATGGAGACAGAGTAGAAGTTTCTTACTTTTTCTCTGATGAAATATTCCTGAACGTCACCCATTAATCTCAATGCAAATTCTGTAGAGAAGATACAAGTATTCTGAGCCTGGTCTTCTTTTAAAATATCAGCCTGAACAGTACCACGAACCGTAGCAATTGTTTTAGCCTTAATTTCTGCATATACATCAGCAGGGATTACTTCGTCACCTGTTAATCCTAAGAGCTGTAGTCCTAAACCGTTATTGGATGGAGGAAGTTCACCGTTGTATTTCGGTCTTTCTAAGCCTTTATCATCAAATTTTTCTTTCAGTTTAGCTTCTACTTTAGACTCTAAACCATTTTCTTTAATATATTTTTCAACATTCTGGTCGATGGCAGCATTCATAAAGAAAGCCAGTAGCATCGGTGCAGGGCCGTTGATTGTCATTGAAACCGAAGTTAATGCATTCACCAGATCAAATCCGGAGTACAATTTTTTAGCATCATCCAGTGTTGCGATAGAAACCCCGGCATTTCCAATTTTACCATAAATATCTGGTGGTAAAGCAGGATCCTGACCGTATAACGTTACAGAGTCAAATGCTGTAGATAAACGTTTTGCAGGCATTTCTGCAGAAACATAATGGAATCTTCTGTTGGTTCTTTCAGGACCTCCTTCTCCTGCAAACATCCTTGTTGGATCTTCACCGGTTCTTTTGAACGGATAAATACCAGCAGTATAAGGGAAGCTTCCCGGTAGATTTTCCTGACCTTTCCATTTGATCAGATCACCCCAGTCATTGTATTTTGGTAATGCAATTTTTGGAATTCTCAAATGAGATAAAGATTCTGTGGACGTTTCCACTTTAATCTCTTTTCCTCTTACGTAATAAGAATAAAACTCAGCATGGAAAGCTTTTTTCGTATCGTCCCATGTTTTTAAGAAGTCGATATTATCCTGTTGAAGTTCTTTCTCTGCTTTTTGATATTCAGTCTCTAAAACTTCATTGGAAATGATATTTTTTACGCCTTCAATATGATACATTGTTCTGGCCAGTTCGGCCTGCTTTTCAATATTGATGTCGTATTGTTTGTTGTTTTCAACAATTTCAGAAAGATAACGGACTCTTTTTGGAGGAATAATTGTTACTTCTTCAGTAACTTCCTGTTCTACAAAAGTTTTTAGATTTAAATCAGCGAATTTATCGTTTACTTTTGAAACTAATCTGTTGTATAATTCTGTAGTTCCGTGATCATTAAACTGAGAGGCCTTGGTTGCATACACCGGCATATCATCTAATGGGCTCTCCCATAGAAGGTGGTTTCTCTGGAACTGTTTTCTTACCGCCTGAAGCGCATCCAATGCACCACGTTTGTCAGATTTATTCAATGCTACAAGATCTGCATAGTCTAACATGTCGATTTTTTCCAACTGTGTAGAAGCTCCATATTCAGGAGTCATTACATACATGGAAACATCTGCAAAATCAGAAACTTCTGAACCAGACTGCCCGATCCCTGACGTTTCAAGGATAATAACATCCGGATGAGCCAGTTTCAATACATTAAGTGCAGAGTGAATGAAAGGAGAAACGGAAACGTTGTTTTCTCTTGTTGCCATTGAACGCATATAAACTCTTGGATCATTGATCGCATTCATACGGATTCTGTCTCCCAATAAAGCACCTCCGGTTTTCTTTTTCGAAGGGTCGATGGAAATAATGGCAATTTTTTTATCTGTATTGGAACGTAAGAAACGTCTTACCAATTCGTCTGTTAAAGAAGATTTACCAGCTCCTCCAGTACCTGTGATACCAATAATAGGAATGGTTAAATCTTTAGATTTTTCATCAATAGCTTGTACAAGTTCAGGCTTTTCTTCGGAGAAGTTTTCAACAGCTGAGATAATTTGTGCAATGCTTGAAGGGTTTTCAAAACTGATATCGTCAAGATCTTTTGCGGTAACATCTTTTCCAGTTGCAAAATCTGATCTGTGTACCAGATCATCAATCATTCCCTGAAGACCAAGCTCACGACCGTCATCCGGAGAATAAATTCTGTCGATTCCATAAGACATCAAATCTTTGATTTCTTCCGGAAGAATTACACCGCCACCGCCGCCAAAGATCTTGATCTGAGGTGAATTTTTTTCTCTCAAAAGGTCATAGATATATTTGAAATATTCATTGTGACCACCCTGATATGAAGTTAATGCAATAGCATTGGCATCTTCCTGGATTGCTGTATTTACAACTTCTTCTGCTGATTTATCGTGTCCTAAGTGGATCACTTCGCATCCTGTGCCCTGGATGACACGACGCATAATATTGATTGCAGCATCATGCCCATCAAATAATGAGGCAGCAGTTACAATTCTTACCTTGTTGGTTGGAGTATATTTTTGGGTTTCCATAAAAATTCTAGAAAGTTTCTAAGTTTCCAAATATAATAATAAAAAAAGAACATAGTGTTTGATTTTATATTTTTGACTTTCAGTTTGTTACTTTGTGTTATTTAATTATATCTCCCCAATTTTGTGTTTAAATGTTTGAAAGTTGAATGGTTCGGTAACTACAGAATTAAAATGAGTTATGACGATTTCATTTTCAAAAGGGGCTTCTTCAGATTCTCAAATTAATTTCTCTATTTTTGCACCATATTTTACAGACATGCAAAAAGCGTTGATATATTTCGCATTGGGAACTGCAGTAAGTTTCCTGATTAATTATTTCTTTTTAAGTTCAGAGAATATCGGGTTAGAGTTCTATTACGCTATTGCTTTTGGTGCAGCGTGGGGGATTGCTTATTATCTAGATACTCCGGATATTACATTGGTAAAGAAACTGGGACTGTCTTTTGTAGTAATGGCTATTCTGGTTGTTGTAGGAACTCTCATTTTTAAACTTGAGCTGGCTATTCCATCCATTCTGAAGTTTTCCATGGTGTTTGTCGCCTATTATGTCATAGCGAGCTTTAGGGCAACTAAATCATTAAGAAAATAAATAAAAAAGAGGCTTTCACATTGGAAAGCCTCTTTTTTTTATTAATGGATCATCATGAAACTTATCAGAGCGAGGCCCAGGAGTAAAAACATGAATGCTATAAAATTAATGGAGAATAATACCATTCCGACAATAATGCTTACCAAACCATGGGCACGATAAACCCGTCTGTGGGCAATAAAGAAATATGCCATAGTATATAATAACAGGAATGATATTGTTAAATATAAAATGGTATTAATAGGCCAGAAGTCTATAAGACCTGTCAATTTGGAAAGTAAAAATATGAATAAGATGGTGAGTAGTAAAAACGAAAAATAATGCAGCGTAAAGATTCCGTGATCAAAATACCACCACTTTTTCTTACTATGGAAAACCCATAAAAAGAATGCGAAAAGAGGAAGGTAGATGAAAAGAGCTTTTGGAAGATTATGAAAAGACTTTTCTACCATACCGGCAATAATCTCCTTTTTCTTAACCCCTTTTTCTTTAAGTTCAAAGAATTTGTGAACAATGGGGGCCTCAATAAAACTGAGAGATGACGGGTTTTTGGCTTTAGCAGAATCATAAGCCTTTCTGGTTTTATATTCTCCAAAGCTAACGTCCGGATCTATTTTTTTGTCCATGTTCATCATGTCTCCTATCTCAGAAGAATCAGGGATTGCTTTTAGCTCTTCGATAGTAAGAGAATCCTTTTCAGTCAGATGCTTTTTTGCTTTTATACTGTCTATCAGCTTCTGTTTCCCGACTGGGTTCATGATTTTTAAAAGACTCGTCTTATTGTGCTCTTGCGTCTTTCCTTCTTTTGGAGAACCTATATTAACCATAGGAAACAGGGCAAATACAAAGAATGTAATAAAACTGACGAAAATATAAAGCTTTACGGGAGGCACGAACTTCTGTCTCTTCCCTTCGAGATAAGTGTTTGTCAGTTTACCGGGTTTAAATAACAGATTTTTTACTGTTCCCCAGAACTGACCGTCATAATGAGTGAAATCTTCAATGAAATGGGTAAAAAGAAAATAGAAGGGTTGTCGTCTTTCAATATTTTCCTGCCCGCAGTGGGGGCAAAACCTTTCTTCAACCTGGTGTCCGCAGTTTAAACAGGTTTTATCTTCTCGTACTTTTCCGTGGCTCATGATTATGGAGTATGGTTGCCACAAATATAATTATTTCAATGAAATTATATATATACTAGTATATTTTACGTGAATCGTTAAAGTAAATTTAATAAAAGAAAGAGTTGAGGGAATAAACTCTTTGCTGTTTCATTGGTGTTTTTAGAATCTTCGAAGTGTTTTTTTCATCGGCTCATTAGTTCGCAAGATCTGTGCCAAAATTATAAATAGTGTTAAAATCTATTGATAGAGGGGTGTAGAATGAAGATTATATAGATTAAATAAAATATGTTTTTGGGTTACGAAAATAATTTGTACCTTTGCACACCCTTTTAGGGGTAAATTATGTTTAATCTTTAACTAAAACGTGTGAATACATTAAGTTACAAAACTGTTTCAGCGAACAAAGCTACTGCTAATAAAGAATGGGTTGTGGTAGACGCTGAAGGACAGCCGTTAGGTAGATTAGCTTCTACGGTTGCAAAGATTTTGAGAGGTAAGCACAAAACGAACTACACACCTCACGTAGATTGTGGTGATAACGTAATCGTTTTGAATGCTGGGAAAATTACACTTTCCGGAAACAAGTGGGCTGATAAGACTTATATCTGGCATACAGGATACCCTGGTGGACAGAAGTCTATGACTGCGGCTGAACTTCAAAAGAAAGATTCTTTAAAGGTATTAGAGAAATCTGTAAAAGGTATGTTACCTAAAAACAGATTAGGAGCTGCTATCCTTAAGAACCTTTATTTATATGAAGGAACTGAGCACAAACATGAAGCTCAACAGCCAAAAACAATTAATGTTAACGAATTTAAATAATTAATTATGTCTATAGTTCACAAAATCGGAAGAAGAAAAACTTCTGTAGCTAGAGTTTATGTAAAACCAGGTTCTGGTGTTATTACAGTAAACGGTAAAGATGCTAAAGAATATTTCTCTACAGACGTGATGGTTTACAAATTAAACCAACCGTTTATCCTTTCTGAGACTGTTGGTCAGTATGACGTTACCGTAAACGTATTCGGTGGTGGAAATACAGGTCAGGCAGAGGCTATCAGATTAGGTATTTCTAGAGCTTTATGCGAAATCAACGCTGAGTTCAGATTAGCATTGAAGCCAGCTGGTTTACTTACAAGAGACGCAAGAATGGTGGAAAGAAAGAAGCCAGGTCAGAAAAAAGCAAGAAAGAGATTCCAATTCTCAAAACGTTAAGATTTCTCGTTGGCAGATGGCTTATAGCTATTGGCTACAGGAATGTATTAAATTTTTTTTAAACTTAATCTCGGCGAAAAGCCCATTGCCAAAAGCAAAAAGCAAACCGCCAATTGCCCGTTACGTTTAGCATCCAAACGCTTCTCCCATCTAAAGAAGTTGTTGATTGTTTAAAAGACGGAAAGTAAACTAACAAAAACAGAAAACATGGCAAAAGCAAATGTAAAAGACCTTTTAGAGGCTGGCGTACACTTCGGTCACATGACTAGAAAGTGGAATCCAAATATGGCTCCATACATTTTTATGGAGAAAAACGGTATTCACATTGTAGACTTACATAAAACAGCAGTTAAATTGGATGAAGCGTGCAGCGCTTTAGAAAAATTAACTTCTGCAGGTAAAAAAGTTCTTTTCGTAGCTACTAAGAAGCAAGCGAAAGAAGTAGTTGCAAAACACGCTTCTGAACTTAATATGCCTTATATTACAGAAAGATGGCCAGGTGGTATGTTAACGAACTTCGTTACTATCAGAAAGGCTGTAAAGAAGATGAACTCTATCGACAAAATGAAAAAAGACGGTACGTTCGAAACTTTATCTAAAAAAGAAAGATTACAAGTTGACAGACAAAGAGCTAACCTAGAGAAGAACTTAGGTTCTATCGCTGACATGGTGAGACTTCCATCTGCTGTATTTGTAGTTGATATCTTAAGAGAACACATCGCGGTAACTGAAGCTAAGAAACTAGGTATTCCAGTTTTCGGTATAGTTGATACAAACTCTGACCCTAGAAAAGTTGACTTCGTTATCCCAGGAAACGATGATGCTTCTAAGTCTATTGATATGATCCTTAGCGTAGTTTCTGAATCTATCAAAGAAGGTCAGTCTCAAAGAAAAGCTGATAAAGAAAAATCTAAAGAAGAAGGAGAAAAAGTATCTGCTGATACAGATGCTGATTTCGATGCAGAATAATTAAAGATTTTCTTTAATATAGGAAAAACGCTGGATTTCGGTCCAGCGTTTTTTATTGTTTATACCAGGAATTATTTCTTAGGACATACCATCAACTCCGGTAGATCAGGGTCGGTACTAGGAATAATTACTCCAATTCTGCATACTCCGTTGCAGCACATTTCTCCCAGTTCCATACTACAGCCGTCCATACAGCTTCTGTATCCTCCTTTGATTGTTCTTAGCTCAGTTCTTGAGACTTTTTTTAAATTTTTCATGGTTTTAGTTTTAATTTTTTTCCTACTCTATATGCTTTTCGGATACCGCAATTATATTTCTAAATATATGGAAATATTTTTTATGTATTTGATTTTCAAAATATTATTTTGATTGGATGCCGATTTTCACTTTTAATAAAAGGAATTTAGCTCAGCATTATTTCAAGAACAATGAAATATGAGGACTGGCTTATGGATATTTGTTGATGCTGATCATTCTATTAAGCGTTTTCAGGCAGTATAAAGTCTTTCATATACTTTTTCCTATAGCGAGTTATTTTGAGAGCTTTAAAAGCAATATGGTCTTGCGGTCAATAGCTATTGATTATAATAAAGATGAATACCTTCATTAAAAAATAAAAACCTGCAGGATTCTGCAGGTTATATTTTAGTTTGAAAGTTTTATAGAATAAGAAGTTGTGACAAACTTTGTAGACTGGTAATTAGAATTACAAACTACTCCGGATAATCTGTAATTCTGATTTTTCGGAACCATGGTATATCCTATTTTACCTGCACCAATGGGAATCTTCTTGAAGAAACTGCCGCCGCTCACCATAAGGACCATATTACAAGGAGATTTATTTTCCACGGAAATAGAGGTCTTTGGATTTTTAGGATCATCACTGTTGAGAAGGTCATTAAGTACATCAGCTGTTTCCGGCTTATAAGTCTTCATAAGATCGTTATACTCTCTTTCTGTATTGGCTCTGTTCCCTGAATTGTTAGCAGGATAAGGGTAGGAGGTTCTTCCCGGATAGCCTCCATAATTGACATTACAGCTGGCAAGAATCAACGAAATTCCGGTAAGAACTAATAGTTTTTTCATCCTATTTTATTTTTTAACTTTTGTTTTTTCTGTGGCTTTTCCGTTATTGGCTCCTTTTGAGCAGATTTCAGTTCAATATTGGACGGTTTTGGATTGTCTACCGTTACAAATATACTTTTTTTAATGTCTTTCTGAGAGGAATATTTCATATCACAGATATTGCTGTTCAATGTATATGAGTCTTTCTTAAGTACAATGAAATTTTCTGCATGAGCAGGAACAGCAAGATTGTAAAACTCTTTTCCTTCTATCCGCAATACAATATTACAGTCAGAATTATTTTTGAATAGGAGAATCGCTTCATTACGGTGAATATCCTCATTAAACATTGCATTCAGTACTCTTACAGTTTTTGCCTTGTGTTCAGCAGAGGTTTCAGCAATAAGCTTTTTGAACTCTTCGGCATCGTCCGAATTAGGATTTCTCATTGCACCTTTAGGAATGTCTGCAATAACAGGTCTTGCTTCCATAGGTTTGGCTGTAAGTGCTCCCTTTGTCCATTCTGTGTTTTTTAAAGCAATAAGCTTTGGTTTCAGCACAGTCTTTTTAGGATCGTCAGGGTGTGCGTTCTTCAGGTATTCTTCGATTTCTTTGATATTTGTGCTTTTTAAAATGTCTTTACTGCTTTTCTGAGCCTGTGTAAAGTGGGGAATAAGAAATGTGAAGAATAAAATCGTTAAAAATTTTTTTTTCATCAAGTTTGTTTATTTCATCAGCTTATCCGGAATTTGATGTAAGTAATAGTTTTTCCTTTTGCTGAGAATAGCTCTTCGTAATACGTTTTGATGTCTCTCAAATGTTCCGTATTAGGATCATATTCTGGTGCACCATAGATATCATGGTGGGCAGAAATGATCTCATAACCTGCTCCCTGTAGATATCCAAGCGTGTATCCATGCAGGAATTCTGAATCGGTTTTCAGGTGAATGATGCCTCCTGGCTTCAGGAACTTTTTATATCGGTTTAAAAAATCCGGATGTGTTAATCTGTGTTTTGTTCTTTTGTATTTAATCTGTGGATCCGGGAATGTAATCCAGATTTCGTCTACTTCATTTTCAGCAAAGAAATAATCTACAAGTTCGATCTGAGTTCTCAAAAACGCTACATTAGTCATGTTGTTATCCACAGCTTCTTTAGCGCCAAACCAAAATCTGGCTCCTTTAATATCAACCCCGATGAAGTTTTTTTCAGGAAATGTTTTTGCAAGCCCTACAGAATATTCTCCTTTTCCACAGCCCAGTTCCAATACGATAGGATTATCATTTTTAAAAAAATTGTCTCTCCATTTTCCTTTAAGATCGAAACCGTTTAAAGCATCTTCTCTTGTTGGCTGGATTACATTCGGTAATATTTTGTTTTCTGCAAATCTTGCTAATTTATTCTTGCCCATTGAGTTATAAAATGAGTGCAAAAATAGTGAAAATTTATGGAGTCTCTATGTCTTTTGGTAGTAAAAGACAAGGGGATCATTTGTATTTAGTTTGTATTATTGACCTCCCAAGGCCACCATAATTGGTCTTTCAATTGTTTTTTGTGAAGCATATTGAGCCCCGCAAACCAGGCTGGTAAAAAGATATTGCCCTTTATCTATCACAATGGAACCTTCACCCTGAGCAGGAATAGCCAGTCTATATTTGGTCGTTCCTACACCTTCCATTCTTACAATGATGTTGCAATCTGATTTATTTCGAATCAAAACAATACATTCTTTAGCATTAGGATCATTATCAAATAGGGAATTTAAGATTTTTACAGTTCTGTTTTTATGTTCCACAGGGGAGACAGCCATCAGCATATTGAATTCTTCTGCTTCAGTATTAGGAATGGCAGCATTAGCATTGGCGTTTACAACGTATGTATTTTGAGCAGTACTTGGGGTAAACACTGTGGTAGATTGTTTCGCAGCCAGCTCAGCTTTGTATTTTGCAATTTGCTTTTGTTTGATGATGGCATTCATTTCATCAAAAGTAATTTTGGTAGAAGGTCTTCTCCTCAACATAGCAAGCATTTCCTGCATGTCTTTTACCTTTTGATCAGCAGGGTGTGCATTTTTGATGTACTCTTTCATCATTTCCATTACCCTGGGTTTCAAAACAGATCTTCGGGGATCATCAGGGTGAGCATCCCTTAAAAAGGCATTGATCTCATAGATATTCTTACTTTTTAAAATATCACTATAATCTTTCCCTTTCTTTTGGGCAGAAACCATAAAAAAGAACATACAGCCAAGAAGTAAAAGTACTTTTTTCATTAATTAATATTAAGTTAGAAATTTGGTGCTTCACTCTTAATTTGCGTTTTGGTTGCTTAGTTTTTTTATTTGATAACGAAATATCTGGTGTTTTTATTTTAAACACTTGTTTGTGAGATAAAATTAAACATATTTTTGAATATTGAGGAATAATTTGTTGCAAAATTTGAATAATTCATATTGTGAATACTTCTAGTAAAGCATAGCAGGTACTTTCATCTATGCAGCAAAAAAATAACCCATGTAATTACATGAGTTATAAAATATTTTGAATTATTTTTTTTGTCGAAATTTCTAGTTACCGCCTACAACTTCCTGAAGATGTGAGCTTCTGAGCCTTTTCTGATAAATAGGAAGATATTTTTCAATAGGAATTTTTACTGCTTCAAAGTTACCTGCTAATACGTAAGCCTGGATATTTTCGGAGGAATAAACAAACTGAAGGAAATTATCAATTAAGTTTTCCGGTATTTTAAACTTTATAAAATAATCTTTACCCAGATAATTTTTGATCTGTGCTACGGAGCTGTTCATCCTTTCATAGGCCTGGTAACGCTGTTTTTTCTTTCTTTCCCCGGAAAGAATATCATAAATACTTTCCAGGCTGAAGGTAAGTCCTCCATCTCGAAGTCCGGCAACAGGAAGTTCCGGTGGTGTTCCGTCTCCCTTGGGCTCAGGAAGACCAATTACTTTTTTAAGGGCATATGCTTTGTCTTCTTTTCTTAAAGAGTTGACGTCATATCGGAGGTTACCGGTAGGCTTGAACCTGCTGAGAACAATCTCTTGAATTTCGTAATAGGCGATTTTAAGCTCAACCAGATTTTTTTGCACCATGGATTGAGGAGTCAGCTTGATGTCTTTTCTTTCGGTCACAATAGAGGTAAAGCGGATGACATCCCCGGTATTGGCCGGGATATTAAAATTTCCATTGTAGTCCGTAAGAACGGTTTTCTGTGTATTCAGATTGGTGACATATACCTGATTGAGATATAAAATAGAGTTGTCTCTCAGAAATACCTCCCCGGAATATATTTGTGCATTAATTTTTGCCAGAAAAACCAATAGCAGTAGAGTAAACAGTTTCTTCATATAATGCGCAAAATTACATAGAAATAAAGCAATTCTGTGTAGTTAGATGAAGAATAGTGGTTAAAGTTATATTAAACTTTGGGATTAAATTGTTAAGGAGTGTTAGAAACTTGCCATTCATGTAAAAAACGAAACATTTACATAAAAAAAACGGAAGAAAGAAGTACTGAATTTTCAGTTGCTCTTTCTTCCGGCTTTCTGTTGTTATCTATGTTTTACAAGCAGCCAGCTTGTATGTTTTACCATAAGGCTGGAACCATATTCTGTCCAGGTGATGAAGTACCAGTAATTTGCTGTAGGAACATACCTGCCACCGATTCTTCCATCCCAGGTGTATCTGTTTTCAGGAGTACCTCTGAAGACTTCTGCACCATACCTGTCAAAGATCCGGAATACAAGATTATCATTCTTCATTAAAGAAGAATAGTCGATGACTTCATTATGACCATCTCCATTCGGAGTAATGGTATTGATCAGGTTAATAATGGCAAATGGTTTTTTAACATCCGCACACATTTTAGAGTCTCTTACAAATATGTTGTGGGCTCCTCTGGGTACATTATAGAAGACATTGGAACTCTGCCATACCACGCCATCTAAAGAATATTCATATGGAGGTGTACCACCGCTCGCCCCAACTTTTACAGTTGTTCCATCAATTTCAATAGAGGTTATGATAGGAAGAGGTAATTCTGTAACGTTTACATATTGCTTGTACACACAGCCATTGGAGGTAAGCTCAACCCAATAACTTCCGGGAGCAACATTCGTAATGGAAGGAGTGGTCGCTCCGGTGCTCCATAAGTATTTTTCAAAACCAGGTCCTGCATTAAGTGTAGTAGTAGTTTTTGGACAAATTGCCTTGTCTTTTAAAATGTCTGATTTCTTAGGAACTTTAATGTTGATTTTCAGAGTACCTACCTCAGGACAAACTCCATTTTTTTCAAAACGGATATAATAAGTCTGTGAAGTAGTAATGTTAACAGGGGATGAAACTGCGTTCACATTATTCTGAGCATCAGCTAAAGTTGCATGAAAAGTGAAAGTAACATTTGGATCTAATGTAAACTGAGGAATAAACTGAGCTAAGTTGACACTTTTTATTCCGTCCAAATCATCATCACAGGTGCTTTCTGTAACGGTTTTTGTAATCAATGTTATTTTTGCTCCGATACTAAATTGTAAAGGTTTGATCACAGAAGCACATCCATCCGGAGAATCTACCCTTATGTAAATGGTTGTAGTTGCTGTATAGCTCCAGTTGTTAGGGAGCGTATTATTATTCCCTGCATTGGCATCTGCTAAATTTGCATAATATCTTACATTCGTAAAGTAATTCGGATTATTAAGAACAATAGGGGTGATATTGGAAAGCACTACAGTAACTGTTCCATCCAGGTTATCATCACAGAAGGTACCATTGTAGTTATCCAGTACAATAGCTTTATTAAAAAGTGATAATGTTATTTGTGCAATATTTTTGCATCCAATATTGTCATTCACAACCGCATATATTATTGTTCCGTTAGTTGCGGTATAGGCCGTTGTATTAGTTATTAGTGCTGCGGCATTTTCATTCTGAGCATCCAAAAGGGTAGGGTAATAAGTAATAGTAACAGGTGAGTTACTGGTAATATTTGCTGTCGTCAGGTTGAAGGTTCCCTGCCCGTTGATATCACAAGCAAATAATGTTGCATTCATTACGGTTAGAGCCTGAATATTCATCGTAACGGTTATCGTTTCACAATCTGGAAAGTCTGGATCATCTCCACAGAATGTATAGGAGAACGTATCAGTTCCTGACGTTCCGGTAGTATTTACAGTATAAGTAATAACACCTGTAGTAGGGTTTATAACAGCTGTACCCAATGAAGGTGTTGTTGTAATAGCTACCGTGCTTGGAACGGGAGTTTGTGGTGAACCGCTGAATGCTGGGATTATCGTTTTAGAATTACATGCAGTGTATGAGGTACTGGATATTTTTGTACAATTCAGAACTTTAAATTGTTCAGTAACCAAAGGTGCACAACTTCCCATTGTTACAGAGCATGTATAATATCCTGGTAATGTAGGAGTGATTGATGAAGTGGTAGCTCCTGGAACAATAACCCCGTTTCTATACCATTGATAGGTATCATAAATAAAAGGATCTACAGTAAGACTCATTCCTGGAATACAGCCGCCTCCGGATTGTAAAATAACAGGTTGTGTAGGAAAACCGGCAAAAAAGCCTCCATATCCTACAGCATCACTGCCGGCAGTAATACCAGCCATAATTGCTCTATTTGAAACTATAGTAATTGTACCTGTTACATCGGGAATACCATAAGTAACCCAATTCGTTGTACCTGTCATATTGTAAGGGCCGGTTATTGCAGGAGGATTAGCTCCATTTACTGTAATAGTAGCGCCACGTTCTGTAATGATGTTAAGTTTTGTAGGTATATTCAGCACTCCTCCGGGATTACCAATGGAATGAACAAAATTTTCATTAATAAGTCCAAGTTCATTAATTTGCTTTGGCAGGTAACAGTTCAAAGCAGGAATATAATTAAATCCACCGGTAGCCGTTTCATTTCCTGCATTTGAAACTCCTGCTAAAATTTGGTAGACATAAGCATTTTTTGATGTTTTGAGATATAAGTTATAATGTCCGTTACCTTGAAGGATATATTTTGAGTCAGGAATGACAAAATATTTTCCTGCATTGAGGGTTGCTATAGGTGGAATTTCATTGTTTACAAAAATTTGAGTATTATCTTCAGTAGCAATTACAATAGCCCCTTCCATATGGGAGCCAATAGAACCGTTACCTTTTACAAGGGCAAATTCATTTCCAAGCCTGTTGACAGGTACTGCCTGATCCATTAAAATATCTGAACCAGCTGGATGATTTCCTGCATATTGACCATTAAAATTTCCATTGGTTACATTCACAGGTTTGTTTGAAGTAATCTTTGCGCCAATGAAACCATTAAAGTTTTCTGCTATGTTACCGATACCGTCAATAATGTAGGATTGCCCTTTATTTAAAGTAAATGTTAATGTCGGGTTGGTTGTTCCATTCAGTCCATTTGAAAACTGAACAGTAGGACTGTAGCCGGAAACGGTAACAGTTGTATTATCTTCAGTTGCCAATACGCTGGTCATGAAATTCAGAATGGGGTTGCTCACAGTAATAGGAGCTGTGGCTGCATAAAACTTAAGCCCAGTGGAAGAAATTCCTTTGGAAGTAATAATTTCTCCATGGTTGAATACTGAGAATCTTAAATTGGCGTAAAAAGGGAATTCTGCCTTAAGGTATAATCCTTTGGTTGTAGGGGTAAATAAATCGGCCTGCAGTTTGGTAATAATATAAGTCCTTAATACATCAAATTTCTGAGGGTTATTTTTACTGATATTTACTGTTCCAATCAGAACATTATTATTGTAAATGCTTACAGGAAAAGGAGTTGTTCTGTTAGTAGATAAATAAAGTTTCTGATAAGGATTGGGAGCGCCTGTTCTGTCTATCATTGGAGCAAACCAATGCTCCCGGTCCAACTGGGCAAAAGCAAAGGTGAAAGTACAAAGCATAAACAGAAAACATAAAATTTTTTTCATTCAGCGGTGGTCTTTATCACAAATTTAGTGATAAAAAGTATTAAATTATTGAAAATAGAATAAAAAAATATGATTTTGAAAAGGTGGTTAAACAAAATTTAAATTTATATTATTTTTTTTGTTTTTAACATAATATAATAAGCGGATTTAATTGAAAGTCTAAAAAAAATGAGCCACGATCATCTGATCGCGGCTCATTAAATATAGTTTTAAACTAATTATTACTCTCTGTTTTTAACAAGAATCCAACCTGTATATTTTATTGGAGTCTTTTCTTTGTTGGACTCATTCCAACTGATATGATACCAGTATGTTCCTGTTCCTAATTTTTTATCAAAGTGTTTTCCATCCCATCTGTAGTTGTTGAATCTATTTCCGGTGAACACCATGTTTCCATATCTGTCATACACTACAAAGCTTAGATTTTCTTTATAAGCCAGTTCACTGTAATCTATATAATCATTTACATTATCTCCATTAGGTGTAATGGCATTTAATAGATTAGGAATGGTAACTTCCACAGCAATAGGAGTACAGTTATAAACATCTTTTACATAGAAAGTGTGCTGTCCTCTTGTTAAACCTGTGAAGGTGCTTGAATCCTGCCAGTTTGCAGTTCCATCAACTGCATATTTGTAAGGAGCTTTACCACCGCTTACAATTACAGTTGCTGTATTATTATTGATCTCAATGGTTTGAATTACTGGATCTTCAACTTTTTTAACTTTTACAGTCTGTGTAAGGAAACATCCATTCTTACCAAGAATTACAGTGTATTCTCCAACACCTATGTCTCTGATACCTGAAGAGGTAGCTCCAGTGCTCCATTGGTATGAATCATATCCAGGACCAGCGTCCAGGTTAGTTTTCGCATCCATACAGATATACTGATCTACAAGGATTGGAGATTTTTTAATTGGTAGTACAATTAATTCAATTTTGGCATTTGCCGTACATCCTTCAGCAGTTGTTACTTTCACATATACAAATCCTCCTGTTGAAGGGAAGTTGGTTGGTGTTGTGATTTCATTGATTCCTGCAGTAAGATCATTCAGGGTGCGGTAGTATTTTTTTGTAACAGCATTATAGTCCGTTACTTTTGCTTTTGTAAGGTCAAAATAAGCATAAGGATCCACATCGTACCAACAAGCCTTAATGGAAGCATCGGTTACGATGAATGGTACTACAGTAAGGTTTAATGTCACTTGCTCACAATCTGTAAATTCAACTGAGTTTCCACAGAATTTATAGATGATTTTGTCTGGTCCTAAATATCCAGGATTAGGTGTATAAGTGATGGTTCCGTTTGGATTCACTACAGCTGTTCCTTTCGTAGGAGGGGTTAAAATTACTACTGTACTTGGAACCACAGTTTGAGTGGAAGAAGTAAACGTAGGGGTAATAATTTTAGTAGAACAAGCATTAAGTGCTTGTGTTGTTTCTTTTAAACAAGTTTGTACTTTATAGATAGGCGTTGTCACAGGAGGACATGTTCCCATTGTTACCTTTACTGTATAATTTCCTGATTGTGTAGGAGTGTATGTATAACTTGTAGCACCTGGAATGGCAACTCCGTCACGGAACCACTGATATGTTTCATATCCATCGTCTACCTCAAGAACGATTCCCGGAACACACTCACCTGTCTTTTTCGCAATGACAGGGATTGATGAGAATCCGGCAAAGTACCCTCCGTATCCTGCAGAACTATATCCTCCGTTGATACCTGCTGTTACAGCTTTTGTAGAGGTAATCTTAATATTTCCGGATACACTGTTGATTCCGTAGGTAACCCAGTTGGCATTTCCAGCCAATGGATAAGGTCCGGCTTCAGGCAAAAGAGGAGCATCATTTAACATGACAGTAGCACCAGCCTCTGTTAAGATGTTTAATTTTACGACCAGGTCACTTGTTGTTGTGCTGGCTCCTCCTACTCCAAGAGGCATCTCATTAATCTTTCCGATCTCATCAATTTTTCTTGGAAGAAAACAGTTTAATGGCGGGATGTAGTTGAATCCATTGGTTGCATCACTTTGCAAAACTCCGATAAACTGATATAAATATACATTTTTGGTAGTGGAAATGAACATGTTTGAATGTCCTGATGTCCCCTGAGCAACATAGCTGGTTTCGTTAATTCTATACCATTCTCCGGAAGCAAGTGTTGCAACGGAAGTACCACCACCATTTAAATAGACTTCAGTATTATCTTCGGTAGCAACAATAAGACCTCCTTCCATGTTTAAGCTAGGTTGAGTAGATCTTGTTTTTACCATTGCAAAAGTATTACCAAGTCTGTCAACCGGAACAGATTGATCAAGAACCGGATCACTTCCTGTTGTTGAAGCTGAGAAGTTGGCATTACAGCTTCCATTGGTAAGGGTTACTGGCTTTGTTGCAACTATTTTGGCGCCAATAAAACCCGTTTTGTTTCCGGACTGAGAGCCAGATCCTGCAAGAATGAAAGATTGTCCTTTTTGTAAAGTAAAGGTCTGAGTATTTCCAGTTGGGCTACCGTTAATAAAAACTACTCCGGCAGTTGGGTTCCATGATACTGTTACATTCGTGTTGTCTTCCGTAGCAAGGACACCTGCTGTAAAATTCTGAATACTACTGGTATTGGTATTAGGAGCGGCAGCAACGAAAAATGTTTTCCCGATTCCAGCCTTTCCTTTACTGGTAATGACTTCCCCGTGAACACTCTGAGCTAGTCTTAAACTGCAGTAAAAAGGTTTGACGGCTTTTAAATAAAGCCCTTTGTTACCCACAATGAATGCATCGGTAGATGTTCCTGTGGAAATAAGGCTATTGGTAACCTTATAGGTTTGTGGATTACCTTTACTGATTGTAACGGTAGTAACCACAGCATTGTTGTTGTAAATGGTTACATCAAAAGGAGTGTCTGAATCAGTAGAAAGGTATATCATATTGTTATACCCTCCAACACTGTCATAATAAGGAGCAATCCAATGCTCGGTATCCCTTTGTGCAAAGAGTGTATTAATTGTCAAAAAAATTAATACCAAACTGAGTAGAAATCTTTTCATGTGTATGGAATTAGGATTTCTACAAAAATAAAATAAAAAATGAAATACTTTTAATAAAATTTAAATAAATGTTAAAAAATCGTCTTTGATATTTAATTAAAAGCCATCTTGAATATGAAACTGGTAATTGAATATTGTACCCAGTCTATGTAATTATCTTTCAGTATTTCCTGGAGAAAATTTTCTCTATTTGAATTGTTTAAAATCTTATTGGTTTTACCTCCGGATAATAGGTTTACGTAATAAGTATAGCAGAAGTAATATAAAAATAAAAATCCCGGTGAATTTCACCGGGATTCTATATTTTTTGAAACAGTTAGCTTATAGGCTTACTCTTACAAATCCTGTTACTTTTAGGTCTGCGTTTACAGATTTTACGTAATCAGCAACTGAGATACTTCCGTCTTTAATGAAATCCTGGTGTACCAAAGTGTTGTCTTTGTAGAATCTCTGCATTTTACCTTTCAAGATGTTGTCGATAATGTTTGCAGGCTTACCTTCTTCAGTAAGTTTGTGTCTTTCGATCTCTAACTCTCTGTCGATAGTTTCCTGAGAAACTGCAGTTTCGTCAAGAGCAATTGGGTTCATTGCAGCAACCTGCATAGAAACAGCTTTAGCAGCTTCTTCAGCTCCGTCTACTTTAGCAGAAAGAGAAGTGATAGCAGCGATTTTGTTTCCAGCGTGGATGTAAGCTCCTAAGAAATCTCCCTGGATTCTTTCGAAAGATCCGATTTCAATTTTCTCACCGATAACTCCTGTTTGCTCAACTAATTTCTCAGCAACAGTGATTCCGTGGAAATCTGTAGCTAAAAGCTCTTCTTTAGTAGCAGCGAAGATAGCCATTTCAGCTAATTCGTAAGCTAGCTCAACGAAAGCTTCGTTTTTAGCAACGAAGTCAGTTTCACAATTTAAAGAAATTACAGCACCTAAAGTGTTGTCTTCGTTTACTCTTGCGATTACTGCCCCTTCTGTAGACTCTCTGTCAGCTCTGTTAGCAGCAACTTTTTGTCCTTTTTTTCTAAGGATATCTACCGCTTTTTCGAAGTCTCCTTCAGCTTCAACTAGAGCTTTCTTGCAGTCCATCATACCTGCACCTGTTTGGTTTCTTAATTTAGCTACGTCTGCAGCAACTGGTGTATAAGACATAATATCTATTATTTTTTATTTAAGATTAGTATTAATTTTTAGCTTAATTTTAGAGCAGTGCAAAGATAATGATTTTAATGATAAACTAAAAAATGACTTTTCACGTTATTAATATATTTAATATTATTTTAAAGGTTTGATTAATGAAAAAAATCTTCTTCCTTCTATTTATATGCATTTTTGCTCTAGGTTTTTCTCAAAAAAAGAAAAAAACAAAATCTAAAGCTGTTGTTGAAAAAGAAACTGTAATTATCTATACTGAACAGGAAGCTGAGATTTCAAAAGAGGCAAGAGTCATTGCCGGATTTTTGAAACAGAACCCTGGTCATGCTAAAACAGACTATTTTAAAAGAAAGCTGATTGATATTATTATGGCAGATAATTCTCCGGAAGCAAAGCCTACAATTAGACCAATTAGTAAAGAGAAAATTGAAAATATTGTAAAAAATAATGAACTGAATAGTGGTAAAACCCTTGCTGCAAATAAAACAAACACAGTAAACGGTAAAGCTGTGTCTAATAATACTGCAGCTGCTATTGAAGCTTTAAAAGAAGAAAGAAGAACTACTTTTGCATCGGTGGGCTCCGCAGGTACAGCAAAAACAGCAGGAACATCTAAAGCTGAACCGAGTGAGGAAGGGAAAAGGAGAGCAGCAATGCTTACTCATCTTTTTAATAATGATGTCAACAAAAGTGAAGCTTATATCAATATCAAGAACAGATCAGCCTGTAATCTTATTGTTAAGATCAGTGGAAAAAAATATTATAATCTAACGGTTCCGGCAAAAGGGGAAAATTTTATTCTCGTAGATAAAGGAGAATATGTAATGACTACCTCAGTATGCGATGCCAAGTATTCTGCTTTGAAGAAAATTACTCAGGATATTGAAATTGCCCTGAATGTTGCGGAATAGAATAAGAAAGAAGAAAACTAAAGAAAAAAGGTTAAGAGGAAATTCTTAACCTTTTATTTTTTATCCTTTAAACTGACCCATTGCAATGAATTTGTCCTGTCTTTGGGTTTCAAGCTCCTGTCCTGTAAATTTGGAAAAAGCCTTGATATTTTGTAAAATTGAATTTTTCAAGTTCAAATAAGTTGTTTCCTGATCATAATGAGCACCTCCAAGTGGTTCCTCAATGATTCCGTCAATGAACTTTTCTCTTAAAGCATCTGCCGGAGTAAGATTCAATGCATTGGCTGCATCTTCTTTGTGATCCCAGTTTCTCCATAAGATAGAAGAACAGCTTTCTGGTGCAATTACTGTATACCACGTGTTTTCCAACATATATACTTTATTTCCAACACCTATTCCTAATGCTCCACCACTGGCACCTTCTCCGATGATGTAAGTGAAGATTGGAGTTTTCAGCTGAACCATTTCAAAAATATTTCTTGCAATAGCTTCTCCTTGTCCTCTTTCTTCAGCTTCCAATCCAGGATAAGCTCCCGGTGTATCTACTAAAGTTACTACAGGGATATTAAACTTTTCAGCAAGCTTCATTAATCTTAAAGCTTTTCTGTATCCTTCCGGATTTGGCATTCCAAATCTTCTGTGCTGTCTTTCTTTAGTCGTTCTTCCTTTTTGAGTCCCTATGATCATTACTTTCTGACCATCAAGGGTAATCAATCCTCCAATCATTGCCGGATCATCAGCGAAATTTCTGTCTCCATGAAGTTCTAAGAAACTGCCTTTGTCTGCCATTCCGTTGATGTAGTCCAGTGTATAAGGACGATCCGGGTGACGGGACAGTTGTACTCTTTGCCAAGGTGTAAGATTTGAATAGATTTCTTTTTTCTTTTCTAGAATCTTATCCTCAATCTGGCTGCATGCTAATTTTACATCAACACCACTTTCTTCTCCTACTAAAGAACACGTCTGGTATTGGTCCATCAATTCTTTGATAGGAAGTTCGAAACTTAAATATTCCATTTCTTGAAGTAAATTAAATCTTTCAAATGTATGAAAAATTATGGTTATTCTATTTAAAATTATTTATAGCATTGTTTATTCTGGAGGTACTTTCCTCTTTACCAAGGGTTTCCAGAATGTCTGGAACATCTGGTCCTTTCAGTTCTCCTACTAAAGATAATCGTAACGGCATCATTACTTTACCCATTCCTAATCCTTTGTTTTCAGCAAAATCATGCATGGTTTGCTTTAATGTTTCAGCCACGAAGTCTGTCGCTTCAAATGCAGCAGCCAATTCTCCTAAAATTGCTGATGTTTCTTCATTCCATGCTTTTTTTGAGGCCTTTTCATCATATGAAGTAGGAGCTTCAAAGAAGAATTTTCCACTCTCATAGATGTCTTTCGGGAAAGTGGCTCTTTCTTTCATCAGTTGAATTACTTTCAATAGCTTTTCATCAGAAGCACCGGAAAGATCAAGATCTGTATTCTTAAGGATCTGAAGAAGTTCTTCATCAGACTTCATCTGAATATATTGATGGTTGAACCATTCAGATTTTTCTTTGCTGAATCTTGCCCCTGCTTTATGTACTTTATGAAGATCGAATTCCTTGATCATTTCATCCAAAGGAAGTATTTCTTTATCATCTGCAGGAGACCAGCCTAATAATGCCACCATGTTGATGAAAGCATCAGGAAGATATCCGTTTTCTCTGTATCCTTTAGAAATTACACCTGTAGCAGGATCTTTGAAGTCAAGAGGGAATACCGGGAATCCGAATTTATCTCCATCTCTTTTGCTTAATTTTCCTTTTCCTTCTGGTTTTAAAATTAAAGAAAGGTGTGCAAACTGTGGTGCTTCCCACTGCATTGCTTCATATAATAATGTATGAAGCCCCAAAGATGGAAGCCATTCTTCACCACGGATGACGTGTGAGATTTCCATTTCATGATCATCAATGATATTCGCAAAATGGTAAGTCGGCATTCCGTCATTCTTTACCAGAACTTTATCATCTAAAGTATTGGTATTGACTGAAAATTTTCCACGAATAATGTCTTCAAGGTTTAATACTCTGTCAACAGGCATTTTAAATCTTACGACATAAGGCGTTTTTTCAT
This sequence comes from Chryseobacterium sp. T20, assembly GCF_047345655.1. Taxonomy (NCBI): domain Bacteria; kingdom Pseudomonadati; phylum Bacteroidota; class Flavobacteriia; order Flavobacteriales; family Weeksellaceae; genus Chryseobacterium; species Chryseobacterium sp. T20. Next base: position 113,011 of record NZ_JBLFDU010000011.1, on the reverse strand, counting down.
CCAATAATTTTTGGACTTCTTCTTCAGAAAGGGCAAGACTGTTTCTTAAACGGTTTCTTGTTTTATTATCATAAGAGAAAACATCACCTTTCGCTTCGTACTCAGAACGTATTGCATCCAGTTCTTCTGCTGTATCAAAAGCAATGTATGCATAATCTGTTTTTAGGATCTGTTCTGTATATCTGTCGTAGATGTCTCTTCTTTCAGACTGTCTGTAAGGAGCAAATTTTCCTCCTTTTTTAGGACTTTCATCAGGAATGATTCCGCACCATTCTAAAGCTTCTTCAATATATTCTTCAGCTCCCTCTACATATCTGGCTGTATCTGTATCTTCAATTCTCAATACAAATTCTCCCCCTTGATTTTTAGCAAAAAGATAATCATATAATGCGGTTCTTACGCCTCCCAAATGTAATGGTCCTGTAGGACTTGGAGCAAAACGTACTCTTACTTTCTCCATTTCAATTTTAATTTTTGCAAATTTACTTAAAATTATGCGTTTAAGAGATGATTTCTGACCGTGTATTGATTTTTTGATCCCGACTTTTTTATTTATTTCTATAGATTTTCTATAAATGCGGTTTTAAAACTCCCAATCTTATATTTCTTATAATATTTTTTTTACTCATGATTATAACCTATAAAATGTAGTTGTGAAAAATGAATTCATAAACAATAAGCGTTGTGTTTAATGCAGACATTCTTTTGTGAATGTTTGTACGTTTGTTTTTATAATTTGTATTGTTTAATTAAATCACAATTAAGGGATTGTTTGGTCTTTTATTCATGGTGTTTTAAGGATATATTAAAATCACTAATTAATGATATATGTCAGTTGTTGTTTTTATATTTCACCTGATATTGAAGTTTATATTTGTTGAAAATTTTAGAATAATACTATGAAAAAACAAATTTTATTTAGCTTCAGTGCAGCGCTGTTGCTTTTCATGGGGTCATGTTCTTCAGATGATCTGAATAACGAATCTACTCTTGATAGTCCGGCAAAAACTAATCGTTTGTCAGCGGCGAAATTTGCAGGTGACGGTGTTTATGATGTCTTAGGACACGGTTTTAATGCTGCTGGGGAATATGCCAATGCTAATTCTGCAGGGTTTAAAGTAATTGATATTGATCGTTTCAAATCTGAACAGGCTGCAAGATTGCTCTCTGAAAATACAAATACACAGCAGTATCTTGAAGAATATGGAGAAAATGCAGAAACCTATTCTAAAATGGTTTCTACAAAAGTAGATGTTACTGCAGGAATTCCTTTGTTTAAAAAAACAGTATCTGTAGGGTTTAATTCTGCTGTTACAACCAACCATAAATTTGATGCCAAATACATTTATGGCAGTTACAACCTTATTATTAAGCAAAAAAGATTAAGATTCAATGCTACCACAGATATGTTAGCAGATTATGTAACTCCGGAATTTACCCAGGATCTGCAAACGAAAACTCCGCAGCAGATTGTAGAGGATTATGGAACCCACGTTATGATTGATATTTATACCGGAGCTAAAATGGATATCATGTTCCAGTCTGAAACAAGTAACGAAAGCCGTGACCGTGCTGCCAGAATTGGAGTAAAAGTGGGGGTGAAATCTATCTTTGATGTAGATGTAACCAATGATGTGAATACTTCGGAATCATCTATGAATTACTCTAAGAAATTATCCTACAGAACAAGAGGAGGAGATCCTTCAAAAGGTTTGGTTGGAGAACTGAATCTTGATCAGAATACTCCAAAAATTAATATTGCAAACTGGCAAAGCAGTTCTACACCTAGCAATTCTGTATTGGTAGAATTTGGAAATAACGGCCTTGTTCCTATCTATAATCTGGTAAAAGATGTGACAAAAAAAGCTCAGCTTAAGGCCTATGTAGATCAGTATTTAATTGATAACCAAATTTCATTGGAGTATAATACTACAATGCTATATGGCTACCAAAATCAGGCAGACAGTAATCATTATTTCACTTTCAATACAAACCTTCAGCCATCTTCTTACTGGACTAATGAAGGACCAACATTTAAAGTTTTTCAGTACAAAGCACCGGATACAGTTCCTATTTACTGCTATAAAAGTACTTCAGGAGCAGATCATTACTTTACACAGGCTAGTACGTTACAACCATCTTCTTATTGGAATGTTTATATGGGGGTAGCATTCTATGCTTATAAAACTCCGGGAGCTGGAAGAATTCCTGTTTACAGCTATAAAGCTAAAAACGGATCTGATCATTATCTTTCAGTGTCACCTAATTTAGGTCCTGTGAACTATTGGAGTATCAGAGAAGGTATTGCTTTCTATATTCCAGCTAATTAATTTTTGGATTTATATAAATCAATTTGGTTATACATTATGAGTGGAGTCGGTAATTCTGGCTCCACTTTTTACTTATCAATAAAGAGCGATTGGGTTTGGTGTGAGAATAGTAGTTATAATTGATTATTGTTTTATTTCTCTAATTCGTGATGTTTCAACTTTTTATTAATAGAGTTTTAAACGATTATTAAATTCACTGATTAATGATATATGTCATTCTGATATTGTTTTTTCACTTAGCGTTGAATATTATATTTGCAGAAACTTTTTAATAATCTATGAAAAAACAAATTGTATTTTGCTTCAGTAGTCTACTGATGCTTTTTATGAGTTCATGTTCTTCTGAAGATCTTAACTCAGAGGTAACGCCTGAAAGCCCGGCGGCAAAGGCTAATAATAGAATGTCTGCAGCCAAATTTGCAGGTGACGGAATTTATGATGTCTTAGGACATGGCTTTAATGCTTCAGGAGAATATGCTAATGCTAATTCTGCAGGATTTAAAGTAGTTGATATCGATCGTTTCAAAGTAGAGCAGGCGGCAAGACTGGTTTCTGAAAATACCAACACTCAGGAGTATGTTGAAGAATATGGAGAGAATGCAGAAACTTATTCAAAAATGGTATCTACAAAAGTAGATGTGACTGCTGGAATCCCTCTATTTAAAAAAACAGTTTCAGTAGGATTTAATTCTGCCGTTACTACCAATCATAAATTTGATGCCAAGTATATTTATGGCAGTTACAATCTTTTGATCAAGCAGAAAAGAGTAAGATTTAATGCTACAACAGACATGTTGGCTGATTATATTACACCTGAATTCGCTCAGGATTTACAGGTAAAATCACCACAACAAATTGTACAGGATTATGGGACTCACGTAATGGTTGATATTTATACCGGGGCAAAAATGGATATCTTATTCCAGTCTGAAACAAGAAATGAAAGTCGTGACCGTGCTGCCAGAATTGGAGTGAAAGTAGGGGTGAAGTCTATCTTTGATGTAGATGTAACCAATGATGTGAATACTTCGGAATCATCTATGAACTATTCTAAAAAATTATCTTACAGAACAAGAGGAGGAGATCCTTCAAAAGGTCTGATTGGGGAACTTAATCTTGATCAGAACACTCCGAAGATCAATATAGCAAACTGGCAGAACAGTTCTACACCCAATAATTCTGTATTGGTAGATTTTGGAAATAACGGGTTAGTATTTATTTTTGATCTGGTAAAAGATCCTGCTAAAAAAGCAGAACTTAAATCTTACGTTATCCAATACCTTATCGATAATAAAGTAATGCTGGATTATATTCCGGTTCCAATTTATGGTTTTTATAGTGGTTCAGATAGAGATCATCTGCTTTCTACATGGGCTGGAACTCCTAATAATTATCAGGCGGAAGGGGAGCAGTTTAAAGCGTATAGCTATAAAGCACCCAATACAGTTCCTGTTTATCAGTTCTATAGTGCAAATGACAGGGATCATTATTATTCCACGCATCAGGGAACACCATGGAATTATGCCTATGAAGGAATTGCTTTCTATGCAACAATGGATAGCACAAAAAGACCTATTTATCAATTCTACAGTGGTAGTGACAGAGATCATTACTACAGTACTTATCCGGGAACACCTAATAACTATGTTGCTGAAGGAATTCCTTTTTACGCTTATTAACTAAATAATATTAATATTTTACAACAAAGAAACCGTCTCAATTTTGAGACGGTTTCTTTTATATGATAAAGAAAAAGATATCAATTGTGAAAAATTTTATTAGCAATATTAATTTGAGACTAATGTTTTCTAGGTTCTTGTAGTTAAAAAACTACTTTCTTCTAGTTAAAAATGTATTTTTGTAGCGTATTAGTTTAGTTTATCAATGAAAAAGCACTTTGTTTTTATCAGAAACCTGTCTCAGAAACTACAGAAATAAGATCATAATACTTTTGTCACTGTCATTGAGAAGGGTTGAAACTAAATAATTTAACTTACTAACAAATGAAAATTATTTTCCACGAAAATCAATTATGCTATAGGGGGACTTCCAATGCTCTTTTTGATTATGCTTATTATAATGAGGAAATGCTTGGTAACGAGTCGATGATTCTTTATCCTAAAAATAGTCCGAATAATGCTGAAGAAGCTATTGAACGTTTTAAAAAAAGGTTTAACGTTGTTGGATATAGTGATATCAAGGAAAGGGATGAAATCATTAAAAAGGCGAATGCAGATCTTTTCTATGCGATAAAATCAGGAGAAAGAGAAACAGATACTCCTCATGATCTTATTAAAACAGCTATTCATGCGGTTTTTAAATATAACGAACCCTATGGAGATGTTTATGCTTATGTTTCTGAGTGGCTGGCCAAAACGATGAGTGGTGGAAAGCTTCCTTTTGTTCCCCACATTGTAGATCTTCCTGAGGTGAGTGGTGATCTTCGTGCTGAGTTGAATATTCCGAAAGATGCAGTGGTATTTGCAAGATATGGAGGAACTGAAACTTTTGATATTGGTTTTGTAATGGAAGCCGTAAAGAAAACAGCTCTGAAGAATAAAAATATATACTTTGTTTTTATGGGAACTGATGAATTTGTAAAGAGAAATTTTTTCAGATCTTACAAAAATATTATTTTCCTTCCACCGACAACTGATGTAGAAAGAAAGGTGAAATTTATTAATACTTCTGATGCATTCTTACATGCCCGAACGCAAGGAGAGAGTTTCGGAATGGCTGTAGGTGAGTTTTCTATTAAAAATAAACCTATTCTAACATGGTCCGGTTCTGATGAGAAATCACATCTTGAGATTCTGGGAGATAAAGCTATTGTGTACAAAGACAAACAGGATATCATGCAAATCCTGAAGAACTTTCAACCGGATGCAGGTAAAAACTGGGATTGTTACTCAGAACTTTTCAATCCACGTGTAGTTATGGAGAAATTTGAAAATGTTTTTATCAAATAAAATAGTAAAGGCTAATGTTGTTACATTAGCCTTTTATTTTGGTCTGAAAGAATTAAAAAAGACTTCTAATTCTCATCTTTATTTTTTTTGTGAAAGATAAATTCAGATTGAGTTTTTGCTGAGGATATTTCTTTGAAAAGGAAAGAATAAATTCATCAATGTTTTTTGCAGGGAAAAAGGAAAGCTCTTTCCAAATGCCCTTATATAAAGGGTGAAAGTCTATAAATGACTTATAATTGTCAGCATTCACCGTTTTCCAGGAATTTAAAAACGTTGAGGTGTCAAAATCATTTTTATGCCCCCAGTTATTGATCTTTTCTGAAATTTCACTTTCTTCCCGTGCCCATGACTGATGTATTAAATAAAAATCCAAAGGAAGAATTCTACCTTTATTTGTATTTCTTGCATATTCATAGTGAGGATAGTTTGTAATAAGCATACATTTTTCATCAAAAGGAGTAATCACAAAAAAACCTTCAGTATTATGTTTGAATAATGTCACAAAATTTACCTGAAAATTAAAAGGATTTTTAGCCGGATTCTTTAGTAAAAATTTATTCCCTTTCAAAAACTTTGCTAATACTCCGAAGTCATAAGCATATTCATCTCCATCCATTTGGATATGCCATCCGCCAGAGCCCATTTTTTCCGCCATCATGTTTCTTTGTCTGGTCTCCAGCTCCATTGGCTGCATCCCATCAATGAAAAAAGTGTCTTTATAAAAGATGATTTTATTCTGAGTATCCAATTTTTTGATATCACTGAAAACACTTTCTGGAATATGAATATCATTTCCTGCCCATGTCTTATTATTGGCATCATAGCTTATGACGATACAGTCCGCATGCTCATAAATATGTTTAAGAGATGTAAAGATGTAACAGTAATCATAAGATAGAAGATATCCTACTTTAATAATATTTTTTTTACTCATTTTTTATTTTATCTAAATTGGAATAAAGACCGTCTAATATACCTTTTATGTAAGCTTTCGCCATGGAAAATTTTCTTTTTTTAAGTGCTTTCCTTGCGAACTTCCATCGTTCTTTGGTCACATATTTTAAATTCCCGCCATACAGCCTGCACATCCAGATTCTGTTTCTGGTGATATAATACTCATAAAAACTGCCTTTGTCGCTGGCAAGATTGAAAGCTTCACATTGTGTATTGACCGCAATTTTCCATTGGGTGTTTTTAAGAAGACGCAGGCACCATTCAGACTCTTCATAATACATGAAAAAGCTGGTGTTCATTAAGCCTACATCATCCAATATTTCTTTTCTGAACATCAAGGCGCTTCCATCTACATATTTTATATTGTAGTTATAATGAGGAGCATTTACATGGTTTTTATCCTGTTCAGAATTGGTGTGTCCTCCCTGAAAACCTTCTTCAGGGAATAACAGCCCACCGTCTGAGAATATTCTGTCCCGAATATTTCTGTAGCAGATTCTTGGGCCAATGATTCCAATATCTGGAAATTCTTTTAAATCATTATATAACTGACTGATTGTGCTACGGGATATTTCAATGTCCGGATTTAATAATAAAAAATAATTCTTACCATCTTCAATTGCTTTTTTAATGGCTAAATTATTACCGAAAGCATAGCCACCATTATAATCACTTAAAATATAGTTGATTTGCTTTTGTGTGCCAAGTTTCTCTATTTCTTTTCTGTCTTTTGAATGATTATCTACGACATAAATAGATTGTTGCGAAATGCCTTCGTTTAATAATGAATTAACCTCTCGCTGGGTATCCTCAAAAGAATTGTAATTCAGTATGATAATGGCCAGGTCATCCATTAGTGTAAAATCTTTTTCCATTTTTCAATTGCTTTTTCTTCAGAAAAATTATTTTTAAAATATTCCTCAGCCTGTATTTTCATATCCTGATAATAAGATTGATCTTGCAGCAAAGACATGATCTGATCTTTAAAAATTTCAGGATGATCACTTACCAGGCAACCATTTGATGTTTTTGCAGGGAAGCCGTCGATTGCTCTTTCTGTTCCCACAATAGGAAGTCCGTAAGATAGCGCTTCTATGACTTTAATTTTGATACCGGTACCCTCCAGCATTGGACAAATTGCAATTTTTGAGTGGTGGTAATATTCTTCCAGACTTTCTATAAATTCTATTAAGGTAACACCTTCTCTTTCTTTAATATGCTTGCAAATTCTCCCGATAATTACAATGTTGATATTGGGAGGAAGCAATGGATATACATGATCAAAAAACCACTGGATGGATTGTATATTGAAAATGTTTTCAGACCCTACGAAAATCAGATCATATTTTTTGCCACCATCACTTTTTTCGAAATGAGATGGGAAAGAAGGAGGTATATTGATTACTTTTTCACCTAAAAATCTTTTAAAAACAAGGTTTTCATCTTCTGATATGGTGATTACTTTATCAAACTTTGAAAGATTATTGATTTCCTCATTGAAACGTTTTCCAATATCTAATGATTTGTTTTTGTAGAACTCATTGAGGGTAATCCAATCATGGGTATCTATGATTTTTAAAGTATTTTTCATAGATTCATGATCAACTAATCCTGCCCAGAATTCATAATTGATGATGATGGCATCATATTTTTCCTTATTGAAGATATCAGAAAATTCCTGCTTGGCAAAATCTGTCAATAAGTGATTATACTCATTAGGCTTTTTATAAAATTTTGATATTTTGTGCTTCCAATACGCGGAAGATGTTTTTACTTTTAATGGTCTGTGTTTGATTAAGAACAGATTATCAACAATATTCTGATCAATATCTGTAGTATCGTTTTGGCTCTTATAAATCTCAGCAGATCCTACCAGATCAATGTGATATCCCATTTTCTTTAAAACAGTAAGGATTGTTTTTGCTCTCGTTGTATTTCCTGCTCTGTTTGAAAATGGATTTTCAGGAAAAAAAAATAGAATTTTTTTGGTCATTATAAAGATGTAATGGCGGAATTAAATTTGTTGATGATGGTATCCCATGAATAGTTTTTTAAAACATAATCTCTTGCTTTGATGCCTTCAGAAACAAGATCATCCTGTGACTGTTGCATGTAAAACGTTAATGCCTGGGAAAATTCTGTACTGTTTGTAAAGCTTTTTCCGGTTTTACTCTTTTCAATATGAGAATACAAAACCTCACAGTTTTTATTTACAATGATAGGGATTTTCAGTAACATAGCCTCTAAGGTAATCAATGACAGACTTTCATAGAATGAGGGCATTATAAGTGCGCTGGCATTCTCCAGTAAAGCATTTTTGAGGTCGTGGTCTACAAATCCGGTCAGGATAATGTCATCTCCCTGAGTTATTTTTTCCTCAAGAGAATTTTTGCCTACCAAAACGAGCTTTACATCTCGATATTCAGGATGTTTTTCTTTGAAATCTTTAAAATATTCAATCATCATGACACAACCTTTGTCTTCAACAATTCTTCCAATATAAATAAAGTATTTGGTCTGATAAAGATCCTTAGGTAGTTCACCCGATGCTGCATCATAATCATCAAAACCAATTCCTGCAATTTCTGATTTTAACTTTTGTGCGGGAGGATAAACGCTTTCTACAAAATCTTTTTCAATCTGTGTATTGTACATGATGAATTTTGGAAGAGAAAACAATTGAGAATAGCCATCAAGATAAAACTGAGGCTCATCGTGGGCCGTTGGAATGAGAATACTTTTGTCAGCAACTTCTCTGATTCCTATGTTGGTTGGGTGATATAAATAGGTAAAGAAAATAAAAGCCTTATAATCTTCTTTTTTCTCTTTTATAAACTGAATTAAATCCGGGGAAAATGGTCCCTGTACTTCTAACCATTCATTGAAATTAAAGTCTTTTTTGTTGTATTTGAATCTTTTATAAAGCAAATAAGGGAAGTTTAAAAAGCTTAGCTTTCTGCTATAATATTTATATAAGTTCCGAGCTGTTTTACTTAGCTCACTAAATCTTTTTAAATCCTTTTTTAAAGTTTTAAATCTTCTTACTTTAATATCATTGATGATTTCAACGCCTTCCGGATAGTGGTTATCCCAACGTTCGAATTCTATAGCACAGGTTGTAATAATTTCAATATCATAGAGAGCAGACAATTTTTCAGCTAATAATCTTGCGTGAAGTTCCGCACCTCCGTTGATCTCCAGCCCATATCTTTGGACTACTATTGCAATTTTGTCTTTCATCTGAAATATGATAAGCTCATTTGTAAATATAACGATTCGTCCATAAGCTGACGAACCAGAACATTAACCAATAAAATTATTTTCTGCCTTTTTTGAAGAAAGCATTGACTTTCTTTCTGATTTTATTATAAAGAGTTCGCTCAAGATAATGAACTCTGGAATTTAATCTTTCGATTTCGCTTAAATAGAAAACATTATTGACATCACTACCTCCGGTGCTTTCTTTTTTACCAAAACCATCAATGAAATTCAATCTGATTTTGAATAGCTCTCCGATAGATTGAATAGAAAAATTCTCAGCAATTTGTGATTTTGCCTTTTCTCTCATCGAAGTCAGGCTGTCAAAATTGTTTTTGATATACTGGAGTTTTTCAACAGCATCTTTCAGGCTAGGCTTGGCAAGTGTTAAACCTTCGTCAATCAGTCCTTTTGTATTGGATGTTTTGATGAAATCATACTGAATAAGAAAGCTGTTATTTACATTCATAAAATCCAGATTCCCGGAATAACCTGTTCCGACAACAATTTTTCCATAGGCCATGGCTTCTGCCATCGTCAGGCCGAAACCTTCTGAACCGTGGAGAGAAATCAGAACATCAGACTGCTGAATCAGAGAATGTAGTTTTTCCTTTGAAAAATGCTCGTTAATGATGATAACGTTCGGAATATTTTGGTAAGCTTCCAGGGCTTTTTGAGCATCTTTGCTTCTTTCAAGATTATGCGTTTTCACGATAAGAACACTGTTTTTATCTTCTTTGAAAACTGTTGTGAAAGCTTCCAGCGTAGCTTCCGGATTTTTTCTGATAGTGGTACTCAGAGAATCGAAAATCGTTAGATAGATCTTTGAATCCGGAGAAATATTATATTGGCTAAGCTCAAAATCCTTAGACTCTGTCATTTTTTGGATCGGATGAGAAAATCTGATCACAGGAATTCCGGTATACTTTGTAAAGATATTCACACAGAAATCACTTGGTACCCACAGCTCATCAAAGACATTTAATATCTCAACAACCTTCTCAGAAACTTCAGGAAATTCCCAGGCCCAGTAAATAATATTATAATGATCCTTAAGATTCAGATCCTGATTCTTAGAAAAGAAATTGTTGATGAAATTGATGTTAATATGGAAAACATTAATGGAAGATGATGATTCGGAGTCCGAATCAATTCTTTCAAAAGTTTCACTGGAATAATTAATCCGGTTTACTTTGATACCAATTGCTTCTAATGCTAAAGCATTTAATCTGGTAGCTTCGGAAATTCCAAAATTTCCATCAAAAAAACCGTGGTAATTTACACTTAATGACATGGATTATAATGTTTTAAGTTTTTCTTTTACTTCTTCAGGTGAAAATGCTCTCAGACTGTCCACAGAATTTCTGCTTAAAGTATTCCAAAGCTCTTCATCGTTATTCAGCTGAATAATAGCCTCTGCAAAACTGTTTTCGTCATTGGCAATCAATACATGCTTTTGATCGGTAAGTTTCATTCCTTCAGCTCCTATATCTGTCGTAACCACAGGGAAAAAGTATTCAAAAGCCTGTCCGATTTTTCCTTTTACGCCGGCACCGAATCTTAGAGGAGCCACCATAATTTTCGAATTCATAAAGTGCTCTTCAATGCTTTCCACAAAACCTAAAAATTTAAACTTAGGAAATAGTTTAAGATCAAGTTTTTCTGCAACATTCCCGATGATGCTTACTTCCAGCTCAGGATTGGTTTTCCAGACAATAGGCATTATTTTTTCATAGAGAAACTTTACTGCATCAATATTCGGTTCGTGGATAGAACCTATAAAGGTAATTCCCTTACTTTCACTGAAGCTTTTTCTTTCAGAAATATCAATTTTAGGATAATGAATATTAGATACCGTAATGATCTTATCTTTGTCCGCATACTGGCTCATAATTTCTTTCTCCTTATCAGAGATGGCGATGATATAATTCAGTTGTGGGGCAACAACAGTTTCCAGGCGGAAAAAATGTTTATAATTCTTCTTTAATGAAATACGGGTCGGTTCCAGTTCGATCGCTCTTTTAAACCTTAAGAAATGAATATCCACCATATCATAAATGAATTTGGCAGAGGGTAAAATGGCTTTCATTTTTTTATAAAAAAGATTCAGTGCCAAAGGGCCATTGAACCAAACGTAATCTATCTTTTTAAAAGAAGACAGGAAATCATAAATATTCCTGTACTTATTGTTCTCTATGTAAACGATAACATTATGCTGCTGATAAAACTTCACATAAGAATCGTCTTCAAACATATGGGGAGCAAATAAAATGCAGTTGTATCCTAATTCTTTGTAAATAAATATAAGTTCTTTCAGTCTGTTAGCCCCGGATTCTTTATCGTGGGCAGGAAAATCTCTTGATGCAAACAGGATCGTTTTTTGGGAAGCGTCATACAGATTAATGTTGACTATATCCTTAGACTGAAGGTATTTAAGTTTTTCTTTTCTTTCGAAGTGTTTTTTTATTTTTTTTAAGATTCCCATTTGTCAGTTTTTAGTATCGAGTTCAAAAACTTTATTTACCCAACTATCCAAAGTGTATCTGTAGTAGATTTCTTCCGGAATTTTCTCGTAAGGTTTTTCAAAAAAAGATTTGTCAAGATTACTAATATTTTTGTTTAAAATCAAAATATTATTGGGATTGTAAAAATCATAGGTTTTAATGGCTTCATTATCAGTTATGATTTTCTTTTCCAGAGACATGGCTTCAAAAACTCTGAAGCTGAGTCCATATTGCCCTTCACGCATCAGATCCAGTAGAACTTTTGAGTTCTTATAATATTTTGGAAGATCGTTATGTGGAATCTTCTTGATGCTGAAAACCAGGAAAAGATTCTTAGGGACTGTCATGAAAATGTTGGTGAGCTGATGTTTCCAGGATTTTTTTCCAATGATCATAATCTGGAACTTCAATCCCTGTTCAATCAACTTTTTAGCCAGTAATTTTATGAGTGAAACTCTTCTGTTATCGTATGACGTGATGTAGAACAGATCCATTTCTGGCTTTTGAGACTCTTTTGCACAATGCGGAAGGTAAATGTAATTGGTTAATTTTTCAAAGCCGTGTTTTTTAACATCAATATAATCAAAGGAAAAGATTTTGTCAAAAAGATACAGTTTGTCTTCCACAGGAACTCTTTCAAGATTATCATAAAGATAGGTTACCAGACGGTCTGTAGATTTTCGGATTTTTTTAAGGGTAGAAAGATCAAATGTATCCGGATTCATCACCAGGATCTGATCCTGATGCCCTAATTTCTCCAGAGAATCCAGAACATATTTCTGTCTTTTTTCAGTCTTAAGATTTTTGTTTAAAAAAGTTTTGCTTAAAGCATTTACAGCTCTTTCGTTGAAGTTGGAATGAGTAACGGTACTGATCTTTATATGATGAGCATCAATACCACGCTGGCATAATGTTTCAACAATATACTTATCATAATCCCAAAAATCATAACTAATGATACAAACCTTCATTCAACTAATTTTGCTCTTTTTTTAATGATTCATAGGTTTCATAAACGCTTAAAGATTGCAGATAAGATAGCTGATAACCTTCTTTTCCGTCTAAAATACCAAGTCTCATTATATAGGCTTTAAAGAATTTAAAAGCAGTTTTAAGATATTGAATCCAAACACTGTACTTTTTTCCTTTAGCAGCCAGTTCTTTCCCCTTTAAAACTCCGTAATGAATCATTTTTTTTCGGTAAGATTCATAATCTGAAACGGAGTAATGGAGTAATTTATTTTTTAAAACCCCAATAGTTCCATTAACCTCCAGAGTTTCATGTACCTTTTTTCCTGCCATATATCTGGCCTTCGATTTTCTGAATAGCCTGAAATTTTTATCAGACTGTGTTCCTGAAAAATGAATTGGTTTCTGGGCAAAAAAGAATTTCCTGTAAAAATAATAGGCATCCTTTTGCCCGGGTTTATTCAGCTCATCAATAATTTCCTGCTTCAGGGCTGGTGTAATTCTCTCATCACCATCCAAAAATAAAACCCAGTCGTTGGTTGCAGTATCCAGAGCCAAATTTCTTTGCTTTGTAAAGTCTTCAAATTTATTCTGAATCACCTTTACATTGGGGAATTTCTTTGCAATTTCTACAGTGTTATCCGTACTAAAAGAATCTACTACTATTATTTCATCACAGAAATCAAAAGATTCCAGGACATCCTGTATATTTTTTTCTTCATTATATGTTATGATCAAACCACTTATATTCATCACAACGCTTTGTTTGACAGAGAAGTAAGTGAATACTTCCCTAAAATTGTTTTTTAAAATAGTTTTAGTCTGCCAAAGATAAGTTTTAATTTGAATTTTATAAGCGAATCTTTGCCTTTTATATCAATTCTACACAGTTCGTATGGGCGCTGGGTAGGGTAATAATTCACTTTATTTCCAATTCTTACTGCAAAATCAATTCCTAATTCTTTCAAAATAGAAAAAAATGCGAATTTATCATGTTTTTTTTGTGGATATTTTCCATAAGGATATGCCAAAACCTTTGAATATCCGATATTTTGGGCATCGAGGATCTCCATGTTTTTTTTTAGATCTTTTTCTATAAAGTCTAAAGAAACGTTTCTTACATTTTCATGGGCATGGCTATGAAGGGCAATCTCAAAATAATTTTTATCCAGACTTCTGATTTCATCAAAGGTCATCATTGAATAATTGTTATATCCCTTTTCAATAAATCCTGTTGGAATAAAAATTGTCGCCTTCAGATTATATTTTTCCAGTAAAGAGGGGAGATATTCGAGGTTGTTTCTATATCCGTCATCAAAGGTGATGATAATGTTTCTTTTCGCTGAAAGAGTAAGTTCCGAAAAAAAATAGGAAGTATACTTTTTCGAATTCAGATATGAAAACTGCTGTTCAAGATTTTTTAAACTGACGGTAAGATCTTCATGACTTTCTTTTTCAACCTGGTGGTACATAAGAATGACCAGTCTGTTGTAAGGAAAGGCAAATAAATAGAGACGGAAATATACAACGATAAATACCGCCAATAAAAGAGGAATAAGATACAGAATCATACTATTTTACTGTATTTTTTTCAATTTCCTGCAGTCGTATTTTTTCGTACAGTCGTGTTTTTTCATGCAGTTTAATGTATTTCAGGAAGGTGTAATAAGACATTGTTTTGGCAATGTAAAATCCTGGAAATCCATCCAGAAAACCAAGTTTGAAAATAAAAACCTTAATAAACTCAAACATTGGGCTTACAATGATTTTAAATCTATTGATTCTTTTTCCTCGCTCAAACATCTTTTCAGCCATCATATCCGAATATTTATTGATTTTCGAAACATGATGATGAATGCTTTTGTAAGTATAATGATCCAGTTTTCCTTCCATAAGGCCCACTTTCTGATCAGTAATCAAAAATTCATGGACTTTATCATCAGAATACTGTGCATATTTTTTTCTGAACAGTCTTTCGCGGCATACATTTCCCCAACCACCAAATCGGATCAGGTGAATCCCCAGGTGATTGTTGAATTTTGCTTTATACACATTGAATTCAGTATTTTCTGAAGAAACAATGTTTTGTATAGATTTTTTCAGATTTTGGTCAGGAACTTCATCAGCATCCAGAAACAAAACCCATTCATGGGAACATAAATGAAGGGCATGGTTTTTTTGTTCACCATACCCATTAAATTTTTTCTCAAAGAATTTTACCTGAGGATATTTTTGAGTGCAAATCTCTTTGGTCTTATCTGTAGAAAAGCTATCGACAATAACGATTTCATCCACAATATCTGCTAATGAATCTAAAAGTCTTACGATGTTCTCTTCTTCATTATAAGTAATGATTGCAAGGGAAAGAGCCATTTATTTATGCTCAAGAATTGTCTTCTCAATAATCTTCACACAATCCAGCAATTGCTCTTCAGTAATTACCAACGGCGGTGCAAGTCTGATGATATTACCATGTGTAGGTTTTGCCAGCAATCCGTTTTCTTTTAATTGTAAGCAAAGGTTCCATGCAGTAGAACTATCAGGGGTATCATTGATCAGGATAGCATTTAAAAGGCCTTTTCCTCTTACTTTGGTAATAAGGTCTGTCTTTTCAATAAGCTTCTCTATTTCAGCTCTGAAAAGCTTTCCTAATTCTTCCGCTCTTTCAGACAGTTTTTCATCAGCTACCACATCCAATGCTGCTACTGCTACTGCACAGGCAATAGGGTTTCCTCCGAAAGTAGAACCGTGTTGTCCAGGTTTGATAACATTCATGATGTTGTCATTTGCTAAAACAGCAGATACAGGATACATTCCTCCGGAAAGTGCCTTTCCTAAAATCAAAATATCCGGCTGTACATTTTCGTGGTGGCATGCAATCAGTTTTCCTGTTCTTGCGATACCCGTCTGAACTTCATCGGCGATGAAAAGAACATTGTATTTTTTACATAATTCAGAAGCATTTTTAAGGAAATTTTCATCCGGAACATATACTCCTGCTTCTCCCTGAATAGGTTCTACAAGGAAAGCTGCAATATTTGCTGCTTCTCTGCTAAGAACTTCTTCTAAGGCTGCAATATCGTTATAAGGAATTTTAATAAATCCTGGGGTAAAAGGTCCGTAGTTTTGGTTGGCATCCGGATCGTTAGAGAAAGAAACAATAGTTGTTGTTCTTCCATGGAAGTTGTTTTCGCAAACAATAATTTTCGCTGCGTTTTCAGCAATTCCTTTTACTTCATAACTCCACTTTCTGGCTAATTTTACAGCAGTTTCCACAGCTTCAGCTCCGGAATTCATTGGTAAAACTTTGTCAAATCCAAAAAGAGTTGTTATTTTCTGCTCGTATTCTCCTAATTTAGAGTTGTAGAAAGCTCTTGAAGTTAAAGCCAGCTTTTGTGCCTGCTCTACCAAAGCGCCTACAATTTTAGGATGAGAATGTCCTTGGTTCACAGCAGAATATGCTGAAAGAAAATCATAGTACCTTTTACCTTCCACGTCCCAAACGAAAACACCTTCTCCGCGGTCCAGAACCACTGGAAGTGGGTGATAGTTGTGTGCTCCATGTTTGTCTTCAAGGTCAATAAAATACTGCGAGTTTTTTGTTTGTTCTGCTGTTGACATATATTTTGGTTTTCAACAAATTTACGCAATATTAATGATATGTATAAACAATTACCAAGTGACGTTTGAGGGTATAATTGAAGTAGATTTTAGGGCGGAATAATGGAGGATTAGAAAATATTTTCCCTGTTGACAGACTGTTGTAGGTATTCTATCTTTATAAGGACGGAATTTTATTTTCTGTCTGTTTATTAATTTTTATTCATGCCTCAGCCATAAAACACGGTAACAACTGCTTAACACTTTGCATTGAAAATTTCAAATTTAAAGGTTAAAATAAAAACTGCCTCAAAAAGAGGCAGTTTCATTTTTATGATAAAATAATCTTAGTGATTATCATATTTTCTGTCCATTACAAAATCCTCCATGAATTTTGTGGTGTAGTTTCCTGAAAGATAATCTTCATTATCCATCAGTTGTCTGTGGAAAGGAATTGTTGTTTTTACGCCTTCAATATAGAATTCTTCAAGAGCACGTCTCATTTTTGCGATAGCTTCCTCACGGGTTTGAGCCGTAGTGATAAGCTTAGCGATCATAGAGTCGTAGTTAGAAGGGATTGTATATCCGGAATACACGTGAGTATCTACTCTGATTCCGTGTCCTCCAGGGATGTTTAATCCTGTGATTTTTCCCGGAGATGGTCTGAAGTCTGCGTAAGGATCTTCTGCGTTGATTCTACACTCGATTGAATGTAATTTAGGGTAATAGTTGATTCCTGAAATAGGAGTTCCTGCCGCAAGAAGAATTTGTTCTCTGATCAGGTCATAATCAATTACCTGCTCAGTGATAGGGTGCTCTACCTGGATTCTTGTATTCATTTCCATGAAATAGAAATTTCTGTGTTTGTCTACAAGGAATTCGATAGTTCCTACACCTTCATATCCAATGAATTCAGCAGCTTTTACAGCAGCGTCACCCATTTTCTCACGAAGTTCGTCTGTCATGAAAGGAGAAGGTGTTTCTTCAGTTAATTTCTGATTTCTTCTCTGTACAGAACAGTCTCTTTCAGAAAGGTGGCAAGCTTTACCGAATTGGTCACCTGCAACCTGAATTTCGATGTGTCTAGGTTCTTCAATCAGTTTTTCCATATACATACCTCCGTTTCCAAAGGCAGCTACAGCTTCCTGAATTGCAGATTCCCAGTGATCTTTAAGGTCTTCAGCTTTCCAAACAGCTCTCATCCCTTTACCACCACCACCGGCAGTAGCTTTGATCATTACAGGGTAACCTGTTTCTTCAGCTACTTTTACAGCGTGCTCATAAGATTCGATCAATCCGTCAGAACCTGGTACACATGGTACGCCTGCTGCTTTCATGGTAGCCTTAGCATTTGCTTTGTCTCCCATTTTTTCAATCTGTTCAGGAGAAGCACCAATGAATTTGATACCGTTCTTCTGGCAGATTCTTGAGAAGTTAGCATTTTCAGATAAGAATCCGTAACCTGGGTGAATCGCATCAGCATTGGTAATTTCCGCAGCAGCAATAATGTTAGGGATTTTAAGATATGAGTCTTTACTCATTGCAGGACCAATACATACCGCTTCATCAGCAAATCTTACGTGAAGACTGTCTTTATCAGCAGTAGAGTATACCGCAACGGTTTTGATCCCCATTTCTTTACAAGTACGTAAAATACGCATTGCAATTTCGCCACGATTGGCTATTAATATTTTTTTGAACATCTTCTTCAATTTGAAAATTAGATAATTTGAAAATTAGATAATGTTATTTTAATGTAGAATTTAATCTAACATCTAATGTCTAACATCTAACCTCTAAATTAAGATGGATCTACTAAGAATAAAGGTTGGTCATATTCTACAGGAGTAGCATCGTCAACTAAAATTTTAACGATTTTTCCGCTGATTTCAGATTCAATCTGGTTGAATAGTTTCATTGCTTCAATAACGCAAACTACTTTACCAACAGAAACTTCGTCACCTACATTAACAAATACATCTTTATCAGGAGATGGTTTTCTATAGAAAGTACCAATCATTGGAGATTTGATTGTTACATATTTGCTGTCATCAGATGCAGCTTCAGCTTTTTCAGCAACAGGAGCAGCCTGAGTTGCAACAGGTGCCGGAGCAGCTACCGCTTGTGGAGCAGTGTGGTATACTGCAGGTTGTGCATAAACAGCATCGCTTCCAGCTAATGGAGTTTTAATAGTGATTTCGAAATCTTTAGTTTTGTACTTCACTTCTGATACTTCAGCCTTAGATACAAACTTGATAAGATTTTGTATGTCTTTAATGTCCATAAATTTGATATTTGATTTGATGCCAAAGATACCAAAAAAACGTAAAAAACAACAAAAAACCGCCAAATTTTATCAAAATTGGGCGGTTTTTGTATTAAAATGAGGCTTTTTCAGTGAAAAGCGACTCTTAGTTTTCTTCAGTAGTAGCTACTTCTTTTTCCAATACTACTTTACCTCTGTAGTAAAGTTTTCCTTCATGCCAGTGAGCTCTGTGGTATAGGTGAAGCTCTCCTGTTGTTGCATCTTTAGCTAATTGAGGAACTACAGCTTTGTAGTGAGTTCTTCTCTTATCTCTTCTTGTGGACGACTGTCTTCTCTTTGGATGTGCCATTTTCTAATAACTTTTTTAATTGATGAGCGATGAGATTCATCATCTCATCATATTTAAATTATTCTATTTAATTATTGTCTTTTAATTTTCTTAAAGCATCCCATCTAGGGTCACTTTCATGTTCTTCTTCTTCAGTTACCTCAATATCTTTAGGACTGAACTGGTCAAGAATTTTAAGATCGTCATCACTTACATTCGGTGAAATCTTTTTCATCGGGATAGAAAGCATTACATTTTCATAAATCAAATGTGCTACATTGAAAGCATGCTCTGCAGTAGGAATGGTAATGACATCTTCATTGCTGTCATCATATTCTTCCCCGAAATTCACCAAAATTTTGATTTCATTCTCAATAGGATAGTCGAAATCTTCATTTGTGATGTCACAAACCAACTCGACCAATCCATTAATTTTAATCTCAAATTCTAAAAAAGTAGTGTGTTTATCAAGTGATACATTCACTTCTATTCTAGGATTTGTAAATTCCTGCTCAGTGTCAAATAATTGAAAGAACGTTTTATCTATCTCAAACTTGAACTCGTGTCTTCCGTTTTTAAGTCCGGAAAAGCTTACGTCATAGTTTCTTAACTTGTCCATAAAATGAGTGTGCAAAAATATGCATTTTTTTTATAATAACAAATAAAATCTGAAACAAATTAATTTAAAATTTGTTTTAAAGATTTATGCTTCAGTTTCCTCCGGTAGATCTTCATCTATTTCGTTGTCTACAGCCATTTTTCTAGGCTGAAGGCGGTCATTCATCAGTTCGCGGTATTCACTTCTGTTCTTGAAAACCTGGATTGCTGTGAAGATCGCTTCTGTAAAACTCTGCTCATCGGCCACATTTTTTCCTGCAATATCGTAAGCAACTCCATGGTCAGGAGATGTTCTGATAAAAGGAAGTCCGGCTGTATAATTTACTCCTTCCTCATAGGCTAATGTTTTGAAAGGAGCCAGTCCCTGGTCATGATACATCGCTAAAACAGCATCGAAATTTTTGTATTTACTCGGCTGGAAAAAGCTGTCTGCAGGGAAAGGTCCGAATGCCAGTATTCCGTTGTCAGAAAGTTCTTTAATAGCCGGGCTGATGATTTCAATTTCTTCGCTTCCGATAACACCTCCGTCACCTGCGTGAGGATTTAGTCCCAATACGGCAATTTTTGGCTTTTGAATACAGAAATCTTCTATAAGCGTCTGATTTAATACTCTGATCTGTTTCTTTATTTTTTCCTTGGAAATATTTTCAGCTACCTGTGCAATAGGAATATGATGCGTGGAAACAGCTACTTTAAGATCTTCAGTAACAAGGAACATTAATCCTTTTTTGTTGAATTTCTCTTCAAAATATCCTGTATGTCCGGCATGTTTGAATCCCATTTTTACCATTTCATCCTTGTTGATCGGAGCGGTTACCAATACATCAATATCTCCTTTCATCAAAGCTTCAGTAGCTGCTTCTAAAGAATCAATCGCCATTTTCGTGGATTCTTCAGTAGGAACTCCCAATTCTACATTCACGTTTTCTTTGGTAAGGTTAACCATATTAAGTTTCCCTGCCTGTGTCTGTGAAGGCTCGTTAACATAGTTGAAATTAAGATTCAGCTTAAAAATGTTTTTCTGATAAGTGAATAATTTTCCCGAACCAAAAATTACAGGAGTGAAAAAATCTGTAATAGTTTTGTCTTTCAGAGACTTCATAATGATCTCCGGACCGATGCCGTTGAAATCACCGATTGAAATTCCTACTCGTACTTTATGGTTTTTTGGGCTCATTTTGATTATCTTTGAAGATTATAATTTACAAATTTAGCAAAAAATAATATGTTCACAGGAATTATTGAAGCAGTTGGTGTTATTGAGAAGATTGAAGAAAAAGGAAGCAATATAGATTTTACCCTGACTTGCCCTTTTACGAACGAACTGAAAATTGATCAAAGCCTTGCTCACAACGGCTGTTGTCTTACAGTTGTTGAGATAAAAGACAATCATTATGTGGTTACAGCGATTAACGAGACATTGGAAAAAACCAACCTGGGAAAATGGGAATTGGGAACTGTTGTGAACCTTGAGCGTTGTATGAAAATGGATGGAAGACTGGATGGTCACATTGTTCAGGGACATGTTGATAAAACCGGTGAAGTGGTGAGTATCGAAAATAAAGACGGAAGTTATTTTATTACGATGAAGTATGAAAATGACGGGACTTTTGTAACAGTACCTCAGGGATCAATTACAGTAAATGGGATCAGTCTTACTGTTGCCAAAAGTGAAGACAGTCAGTTTTCCGTAGCGATTATTCCTTACACCTGGGAATTCACGAATATGAAACATTTGAAAATTGGTGATCAAGTAAACCTGGAATTTGATATTATTGGTAAGTATATTGCTAGGTTAATTAAAAAGTAGAATGTCAATAAATAAGTATAAAGGATATAGCTTAAGAAACCGGGTGTTTTTCGGTTTCTTGCTGGTATGTTTTTTAAGTGTCGTTGCTACATCACTTGTTCCTTACTTTGTATTGAGAAATCATTCTTTGCAGCAGAGTAATATTGACATGCAGGATAAAACCAATGCTGTCATGCGATATCTGGACTATGCAGTAAGCCAGACCCTTATAGAAACAAAAGATCTTCCGGAAGTTTTAGGGAATAAAATCTTTGAAATAGCGGATATCAACCAGCATGATATTTTTATTTATGATCTGAAAGGAAACTATTTGCTTTCCAACAAAGATGAAGGTTTAGTTGAGCAGAAAACAATTCCTATAGAAATTATCAATAAGATTCTGTCTACCGATGCAAGGGTAGATATGGTGAATTATGATGCTGCTAAGGATGCTAAGCTTACTTCTTCCTATCTTTTGTTGAAAAACAATGAACTTGAGCCTATCGGAATTGTTTATATCCCTTTATACCACAATGAATCTGCTTACCTTGAGGTTCTTCATCAATATGTAAAATATATTCTTTTAGTTGATATATTCCTTATCCTTTTCAGTATATGGATTAGTTGGGTGACTTCTAATAGCCTGGCGAAAACCATTACGAAATTCTCTGATATGATTACCCGTATTACTTTGTTTGAAAATGAAATGCGTCCTATCAGATATTATAAGAATGATGAGCTTAATGCGTTGGCAAGAGCCTATAACAGAATGATTCTACAGATTCAGGACCAGAAAGAAAGACTTAGGTTTAAGGCCTCTGAAGAAGCGTGGAGAGAAATGGCCAAGCAGGTGGCTCATGAGGTGAAAAATCCATTGACTCCCATGAAGCTGACCATTCAGAATTTTGAAAGAAAATTTGATCCTGAAGATCCGAATATCAGAGAAAGAGTGAAGCAAATGAGTAAAACTATTGTTGATCAGATTGATCTGATTGCTACAGTAGCCTCAGCATTCTCAGAATTTGCCAAACTTCCTGAAAAAAATAATGAAGTGATCAATCTGAATACGGAAGTTGAGGATATTCTCCGCGTATTCAATGATGACAGTATTTTCATGCATGCCAACAAGACCAATATTATGATCAATATGGATAGAATTTATCTTTCCAGAATCATTACAAACCTTGTAACTAATGCAAAACAGGCAGAAAGTGACCAGAGAAAACTCATTATCAATGTGGATGTGGAACAGCATCAGAGAAGGGTGATTATCTCTGTTCAGGATAACGGAGTAGGGATTCCTGAAAACATGTATGAAAGAATTTTTGAACCGAATTTCACCTCTAAAAGTAGTGGAATGGGACTAGGCCTATCCATGGTAAGAAAAATGATCGAGGATTATAAAGGGGAGATCTCTGTGAAATCAGAAGTAGGAAAGGGATCTACATTCATTATTACACTGCCTACTAATTTATAGTGAAGCCTTTTACATTTAAACAATTTCAAATTCAGCAGTCTAAAGACGTCTTCCGTGTAGGAACAGACGGTGTTCTGCTTGGCGCTTTGGCGGATGTTAAACATGCTTTCAGTGTTTTGGAAGTAGGAACAGGCACGGGGTTGATTTCTCTTATGCTGGCACAAAGAAATCCACATGCGGCCTTTTTAGGGCTGGATATTAATGAGGATGCTGCAAAGCTTACCCAGCTCAATTTTGAACATTCTCCTTTTTATGCAAGGTTGAAAAATAAGTTTCAGGATTTTAAAACTTTTGAAACGGAAGATCGTTTTGATCTTATTGTATCCAATCCTCCGTATTTTGAAGAATCAGGATCTGAAAAAGATAAGATTGCGCGTCAGACTGTAGAATTAAACTTCAGGCAGTTAATTAGTAAGGCTGCAGAATTATTGTCCGAAAACGGAATATTTTCTGTGATCATACCTGTGGAAGCAGGAGAGGTTTTTGTTTCCATCGGTAAAGAAAATAATCTGTATCTGAACAGAAAAGTGAATATCAAGGGGATTGAAAATTCAAAGGCAAAAAGATTGATTCTGGAGTTTTCGTTACAAGAAAAAGAAATCAAGGAATCTGATTTTATTATAGAAAAAAGTCCGAGACAATACTCGGACCAATATCTTGAACTCACCAAAGAGTTTCATGTTTTTAAGTAAAGAAGCTAGAAATAAGATTTTAGAAGTTAGTTATTTCTGACCTTCTTATTTTTTATTCTTATTCGAATAATTCTGAAGTATCCAATACAGAAACTTTTCCGTCTTCACATCTGATGGCTTCACCAGGGAAGTTCTGAATCATGTGATAATCGTGTGTTGCCATTACTACAGCAGCGCCATTTTCAAGGGCAACCTGTTTTAATAGCGTCATAATTTCGTTGGAAGTTTCAGGGTCAAGGTTTCCTGTCGGCTCATCCGCTAAGATAAGATCCGGGTGGTTAAGAAGGGCTCTTGCGATGGCAATACGCTGTTGTTCTCCTCCGGAAAGTTCGTGAGGCATTTTGTGCTTCTTGCTCTTCATGTTCACGCTTCCTAAAACCTCGTTGATACGGTCTTCTATTTTTACTTTGTCATTCCATCCTGTTGCTTCAAGAACGAATTTCAGATTCTTTTCAACCGTTCTGTCAGAAAGTAACTGGAAATCCTGGAATACGATACCTAGTTTTCTTCTTAAGTTAGGGATGTCAGACGGCTTTAGTTTTGCCAGGTCAAATCCTACAACAGCTCCGTGTCCTGATGCTAATGGAATGTGTCCGTAAAGCGTTTTCAGTAGGGAACTTTTTCCGGAACCTGTTTTTCCGATAAGGTAGCAGAATCTACCTTTCTTTATATTAAGATTTACATCAGAAAGTACAGTAAAGTTTTTTTGCGCAATCTTTGCGTTTTGTAAACTTATAATATTGTCTCCGGCGATATTTGTATGTGGCATAATTTAATTTTAAAGGCTATTTCTTATAAAAATATTTCAACTTCTAAAAATAGAAAAAAGATGTTGATGTAGCCTAAATTTTAGTAAATTTTAACAACAAAAAATGCCTGAAAAGGAACTTCTCAAGCATGTTTTGTATATGATAATTAGAAATTATCTCTTAGCGCGTGCAGCACTTACAGTTAATCTCTTTCTGCCTTTAGCTCTTCTCGCAGCCAAAACTCTTCTTCCATTTGGCGTAGACATTCTTTCTCTGAAACCGTGTTTGTTTCTTCTCTTTCTTTCTGATGGCTGGAATGTTCTTTTACTCATTACTATATGTTTAAATCGTAATTAATCTATTAATTTTCAGGTTGCAAAGATATATAAAAAAATATAAGTTACAAACTTTAATTATCTTTTTTTAAAATTAAATGTAATGTTTTTCCGCCAGGCATTTATAAACCCTCATGGGAAAACCATTTTCGGGTACAAAAATAATATTTAAATGATTTATATAAAAGCTCTATCTTTGAAAACTTTAATTTTAACGAAAAATAAACACCGGATGTTTACACCAGCAGAACTTTTAGATATCAATACATTACTTACCCAGGATAGCAGAATAGTGATCCTTACCCATTATAACCCGGATGGAGATGCTATTGGTTCAAGCTTGGGATTAAAACATTATCTGAAAGCAAAAGGAATTCATGCAGAGGTTATCGTACCTAATGATTTTCCGAAATTTCTGAAATGGATGCCGGAATCTAAGAAAGTTATTATTGCAGAATATAAAAGAAAGCTGGCTTCTGATATGATTGCGGGAGCAGATGTTATTTTCTGCCTGGATTTTAATTCTCCATCAAGAATAGGGTTATTGGGAGACTGGTTGGTAAAAGCTCCGGGAAAGAAAATTCTTATCGATCACCACCAACAACCGGAACAATTTGATTTTGTGTATTCTGATACGGTAATTCCTGCTACTTCACAGATGATTTATCATTTCATTGAAGCAATGAATGATGAAAAGCTGGTGAATCAGGATATGGCAGAATGTCTTTATACCGGAATTATGACGGATACAGGTGGTTTCCGTTTTCGTTCTACCAGTGCCACTACTCACCGTATTATTGCTAATCTTATTGAACATGGTGCAGATCCTGCCATGATCACATCCAATACATGGGATACCAATACGGTATCCAGACTGCATTTGCTTGCTTTGGTTCTTGGAAGAATAGAAGTAGTGAATGACGGAACAGTAGCCGTTTTAAGCCTTACCAGAAATGAACTTAAGGAATTTGGTTTCCAGAAAGGAGATACAGAAGGTTTTGTGAATTATGGTTTGAGTATTGCCGGAGTGAAAATGTCTGCATTCTTTATGGAAGATCTGTACGAAGACTTCGTTAAAATTTCTTTCAGAAGTAAAGATGATGTGGACGTGAACCAATTCTCAAGAAAATATTTCAACGGTGGCGGACACATTAATGCAGCCGGAGGGAAATCTTTAGATTCTTTAGCGGGAACTATAGTCAACTTCAAAGAAAAAGTGAAAGAAGAAGGTTTATAAGAACAAAAAACCTGTAAATTTTTCTGGTAAAAACTTCTAAATACTTTTACGAAACCCCTTTTCTTCAAGCTCCTGGCAGGTATAATCGTACACCTGCTGAAACATTTCATCCATATATCTTTTGTTGAAAAGACTGTATTTCGTCATTTTGGGCGGATCCAAAAAGATATTGCAGTATTTTGCTTTAGAATAGACCGACTTTGCAATCGCTAAGTGGAGAATTCTGTCAAATTCTTTCATCAGGCTCATCTTGCTTAATTCATCATAGCTGATGGAGTTGACATGAGAAGCAATCAGAAAATTGCATTTATCCATGATGGGTTCAATAGGGAGATTATCCAGAACGCCACCATCCACATAAATTTTCTCGCCGATTCTTACTGGAGGAAGAATAAAAGGAACACTGGAAGATGCCAGCAATGGTCCAAAAAGTTCTCCTTCAGAAAAAAAGTCTACAATGCCATGTGTCATTTCCGTGGCAGCTACATACATCGGAATTCCTAAAATACTGAAATTGTCTTCCGGGAAATAATCTTTGAATAGTTTTAAAATAAAATTGGAACTGAAAATTCCGTTTTTGGATAATTTTAAAGATGATCTTGAGAAAAAAGAAGTCTGTCTTACAATTTCCATCATCTCGTCCGGTGTTTTTCCAAAAGAATAAAAAGCACCAATGATAGAACCTGCACTGGTTCCGGAGATGATGTGTGGTTTCAGATTATATTCTTCCAGCGCTTTCAGTACGGCAATATGAGCAATCCCACGCATTCCTCCGCCTGAAAGTGTAAGTCCGATAACCGGTGGTGCCGGTGGTTTCTTTTTTTTGAATGAAAATAAAGCCATTACCAAAATTATCCTCTACTAATATACAGGATTTTTTGTTATGCACAGCTTAATTTGTCATGTTGCCTGTTTTATAAAACCAGTTTTTTAGGAAGATTGTGAAGAAGTTCCGTATTGATGATTTCTGCGCAGATTCCTGGCTTTTCCCAGTGGCCGTTGTGGCCGCAGTCCAGGATATAAGATTTGATATTTGTTCTGTCCGGAAGATGTTTAATCATCATATCGGTTTTTACAGCATTGTCATGTTTACCCGCCAATACTAAGATTTTAGCTTCAAGGTTTTCCAGAACATGCTTTTTATCGGTTCTTTCTACCATACCCTTCACACAGGCAAGCGCGCCTAAATTGTTGGTGGAAAGGGCTGTCTCAAGAGCGATTTCAATTTTTCCTTCCAGAATGTCTCTTTCATTCGGATTGAATAAATTGGGTACTCCGGCTCTTGCATAATGGGCAAACGCATCCTTGATGATTCTGTAGCTTTTGATACGCTGTTGTTTTTTCTCTTCATCATCCGGGAAATACGTAGAGAAAAATAAAGTGAGACTTTTTAAAGAGTTGGGATACTTCTCTGCAAAAGCAAGAGACGTATATCCTCCCATAGAATGTCCCAGAAGATGTATTTTTTCTAAATGCTGGTCATCCAATACTTTTTTTACTTCTTCAGCCATCAGTTCCATGGTGTGGACTTCAGCCAGAATTTCAGACTGTCCATGGCCGGGAAGGTCAATTTTGAGCAGTGAAAAATCTTTGGAAAGATGATGTTCCATATCGCTCCAGATGGATAGGTTTTCCATAAATCCGTGAAGAAGTACCAACGTTTCTTTTCCGTTTCCTTTTCTTTCAAAGTTCAGCATGATTCCAAAATTTAGAAGGTTAAAAATAATACAGCAGGTTGCATGCTGCAGATCTGTTTCTCCTTTCAAATTTAGTCAAAAAAAGAGCATTTAAAAAATGCCCTTGTCTTTTATTGAGTTAATTCCTTATAAACCTTTGTTTCCCAAGGCTTGATGTCTGTTACGCCATATCTTTCTTTTTTAGAAATAGCAAGGTTGTCCAGCATGTCTACAAAATTTTTGTAATTGGCCTCATCCGTTGGTTTTACAATCACTGTGAAATTGTTGGGTACAGGAGCATTTTTATACGCTTCAGCAATGATCTTTGAAATTTTTATTCCACTGAAATCTGTTTCTTTCAGGTTTCCTGTATTAAGGTCTTTCTGATTGCTCTGATGATAAAATACCCGGTTGTCTTTTCCAAGGATAAAGGTAATCTGATTTTGATCTCCGATAACATGATCAGTTGGGAGTGGGTTGGGATTATGATCTTTTGCCGGTAATCCTAAATCCATTACGTTAGGTTTTGTAAAATTAGTGGTGAACATAAAGAAGGTGATGAGTAGGAATCCCAGATCTACCATAGGAGTCATGTCCACGCGGATCATTTTTTTCTTTTGCTTTCCGCCTTGTTTCTCTTGTGCAATTACTTCTGCCATGATTAAAAATTTTTAAATGTTAAACGGTGTTTTTTTTGAAAAATTCTTACAACAAGCGTGCCTTGTTTGCGGAATAATCAATAGATTCATGAATCTATTGATTGTTTTTGTGATTTATTTTCAAGCATTCCCATTTATTTTCATTTTGTTTGAAAATGAAAGTCATGACTTTATGGTTTGGGCAAGTAACCTAATCAGCTGAAGAAGTAAACAAAAAAACTCACGCAGTAATGGGTGAGTTTTTTAGGCTGAAAAAATAATCTATTGACGTTATTTCTCCCGAATGATTAAAGTATGGGGCAATAAATTATCTGCTGACTGTTATTTTCTTTGAGAGAATGATTTCCTCTTTGCTTTTTATCTGTACAATATAGATTCCTTCTGAGAATGCGGAAGTATTGATTTTTATTTTTTTCTCATGATACTTTTGTGAGAAAATTTTTCTTCCCGACATATCGATAATATCAATATTGCTTTCCTGAGGTAGGTTATCTGCATAAAAGAAATCTTTTGCCGGATTAGGGTAGAGGTTAGGCTGATTCATTTTCTGACTTTCGGAGATGCCTAATTGTTCCGCACTTAATTTAACTACCCAGGCATCTATTGAACCATGATGTCCTGTCACATCCCCGTCGGTGGAAAAAGTTTGGCCTGCGACTATATATCCTCCGTCAGTTGTTTTTTGAATAGAGTAGGCATCATCAAAAGCGGTTCCTCCCAGCGGCTTTTGCCATTGTGAAACTCCTGAAGGGTCTAACTTTATTATCCAGTAATCATTACTTCCATGATTTCCTGTTACATCTCCGTTTACAGAAGAAGTTCCGCCGGCCACTATATATCCGCCATCAGAAGTTTGCTTTACAGAATAGGCATAATCGTTACCAGCACCGCCAAAGTATTTTTGCCATATCGTATTTCCGGCAGCGTCTAATTTTGCCACACAATAATTGGAAATTCCAAAAACTGTTGGAATTTCAGAGTTTGCAGAGGTAGATCCACCGGCCACAATATATCCACCATCTGATGTTTGCTGGATAGATTCTGCAGAGTCAGCAAGATTTCCTGCCAATGTTTTTTGCCATTGCAGAGCTCCTGAGGAATTTAATTTTACAATCCAAAAATCTTCGTTTCCATGATTTTCTGTAATGTCTCCATTAGTAGAGGCAGATGCTCCTGCAATAATATATCCACCGTCTGATGTTTGTTGGATAGAATTGCACCTTTCATAAGAACTTCCACCCAATGATTTTTGCCATTGTAGAGTTCCTGAGGGATCTAATTTTACGATCCAATAATCGGGATTTCCATGATTTCCTGTCACGTCTCCATCCGTAGAGTCAGATTCTCCGGCTACAATATATCCGCCGTCAGAGGTTTGCCTGACAGATTTTGCTCTGTCTTCATTAGTTCCACCTAATGATTTTTGCCATTGTAGAGTTCCTGAGGAATCTAATTTTACAATCCAGTAATCGACATTTCCATGATTCCCTGTCACATCTCCGTTGGTAGAGGAGGATTCTCCTGCCACAATATATCCTCCGTCAGTTGTCTGTTGAATAGAATTGGCACTGTCATAGAGACTTCCCCCTAATGATTTCTGCCATTGTATAGTTCCTGAGGCATTTAACTTTATAATCCAGTAATCAGAATCTCCGTGGTTCGTAATATTTCCATCATTTGACATTGAGTTTCCCGCTACAATATACCCTCCGTCAGCGGTTTGTTGAATTGCATTGGCAGATTCGCCCTGAGTGCCTCCTAGTGCTTTTTGCCATTCTATGGAAGGAGCAGTCTGTGCTGTGAGTATTGAAAAAGTAAAAAATAAAAAAGTAGATGTTAAATATCTCATATGTATTTGAATAAGTGATGGTTATTCAAATGTAATTAATTTTACACTACGTTTGGTGTTTTATTATTTATTTAATTCATGAAAACAAAAAACTCACACGATAAAGTGTGAGTTTTAAATGATATGTAAATAATTTATTTATTCTTTTTGTAGAAATTGACCCCGCATTCAAGGAATTTTTTGAAATCCTCTTTAGGCATATATCCTGAAACAGGTGTGTTGATAACCTTTCCGTCAGGAGTGATTAAAACATAGTGAGGCTGAGAGTTGTTGTTGAAATTTACCTGTTGGAATAAACTCCATCTGTCCCCAATTGTTTTTACCTTTTTGATCTGTCCGTCTCCAAGGTCAATTTTGGTTTTCTGATCCTCAGGAAGTTCTTCTTTGTCGTCTACATATAGAGAAGCTAATACAACATCATTCTGTAAGATTGGCAAGATGTCCGGTTCGCTCCATACAAACTCCTCCATTTTTCTACAGTTTTCACATCCGTATCCTGTGAAGTCGATCAATATAGGTTTGTCTTCTTTTTTAGCCAGTTCTATTGCTTTGAAGAAGTCGTGTTCCGGATGCATTCCTAAAATTCCGTCTTTTTCATCATGGAAATAGCTTACGTTCAATGGAGGCAAAATTCCGCTTAATAACTGAAGTTTCGGACGGTCAGATGGGATTAACCCCTGAACCAGATAGATCACAAAACCAATTCCCAATACCCCTAATATTTTTCTGGTGATAGAGATTTTAGGCTTTTTATCATCATGAGGGAATCTGATCAATCCTAATAAATAGATTGCTAACCCTAATGCGATAATAATCCAGATCGCAATGAAAAGTTCTCTTTTTAAGAAGAATGTTTTGGATACAAGATCTGCTTTAGATAAGAATTTCAATGCTAATGCAAGCTCTACGAATCCTAAAACAACTTTTACCGTATTCATCCATCCTCCTGACTTAGGAAGACTTTGTAATGCCTGCGGGAATAATGCCAGCAATCCAAAAATAATCGCCCATGCCAGCCCGAATCCTGCCAACGCAAATGTCAACAGCATAGGAACGTTTGTAGAACCCGTTACTGCACTTCCCAGTAAACTTCCTAAAATAGGTCCTGTACAAGAGAAAGAAACAATCACCAGGGTCAAAGCCATGAAGAAAATACCGATAATTCCACCTGCTTCTTCCGCTTTAGAAGATTTGTTGGCAATAGAACTTGGTAGAGTGATATCATAATACCCGAAGAAACTTCCGGCAAAGAAGATGAATATAATAAAGAAAGCAATATTCAACCATACGCTGGTAGAAATCTCGTTGAAAATATTTCCGGCAATTCCATCAATAATATGGAAAGGAATACTCAATAAAACGAAGATAAGAAGAATGAAAAACCCATAAATAAGCGCATCTCTTTTTCCTTTTGCTTTGTCTTTACTTCCTTTTGTAAAGAATGAAACCGTTAGTGGAATCATTGGGAAAACGCATGGCGTAAGCAAAGCAATTAATCCTCCGATAAATCCAAGGAATAGATACGTCCAGTAGTTTTCATCCACTTTGGTAGAGGCAGTACCGCAATCCGTCAATGGGTTTTTGAAATCAATACTTTCAATTTTCAGCTGCTTAGGATCCAGTTTTGAAGTTTCTGTGATCGTAGCTTCTGTTTTTGCAGGATTTTCAGTAACCGTCTCAGTTATTTTTACAGAGTCTTTTGCAGGACCTGCAGTTTCCTCGGTCGTAGCCTCTTCCGTTGCCCCTTTTGGCGTAACCTTTTGATTAAATTCTAATGTATTGGGAGCCAGACAAACTCTGTCGTCACAGGTCTGATACGTAATCTCAGAAGTGACATCTGCGGGTTTTGTCGGATCTTTTAATTTAAATTTTTGCTTAAATCCAGCAGAATTCGAATAGAAAACAATTGTTCCTCCAAATGCTTCAGAAAACTCTTCATGTTTTTTACCTACTTCGGTAAATTTTCCGATCAACTCAATATTCTTTCCTGTTACTTTATACTCCGTCGGAATTCCGGTATCTTCCGGTAAGTCTTTTGAGTAAATATGCCATCCGCTTTCCATGGTAGCATTCAATACCGCTTCGTATTGATTGTTCCCCAGATCGTTGATGGTGAATTTAAACTTTACAGGATTTTTTATCTGCGCATTAATTCCTGTCGCTAAAAATAGTAGAATTAATAAAAACCAATTTCTAAATTTCATTGTTCATTTCATTAAAGTTTTGAGACTCCATTTCGTTTTCTCATTCTTTGCAAATCTTCTGTCTTACCTGAAAGGAAAGCTGTCAAATACAGTATTATTCCTAATGAGTCTGTGTCCAGATTTTTTGCCTCGCTAAAATAGATAATTTTTCGTCCCTAAAAAATTTAGAAACTTTCTTTTTTTAAGCCTGATCCCTAAAATATTTTGTCTTCTGCCCTAATCGCAATAGAAGAGTTACTTATTTTATCATTCAAAATGATTATAGATTTTTTCAATTTTGCCAACTTGGTATGATGATGAGGATCTTTTCAAGAGCAAAAAATCTCTGAGAAAATCAATTCAGATTTTTTAAAATATCTTCTACGGATGCTCTGTTTTTATAGTCCGGATCAAAATGTCTCCATGTAATTTCATTCCCCTCATTAAGGATGAAGGTTGCCGATACAGGAAGCCTTCCGGAATGATCTGATCTGCTGTTAGCGAAATCCTCCTTTAATTTTGAGTTGTAGAAATTAAGTGTTTCACTGTCTGGAGTATAAAGAACATCAAATGCTTCTGCGATTTTATATCCTTCGTCATATAAAACAGTATAGTCTGTCTTTGTTTTGCTGATCGTCTTCTCTATAAATTCCGGTTTTTCGGGAGAAATAATAACAAGTCTTGCGTTTTTCGATTTCAGCTCCGGAGCCAGATTTTGTAATGTTTCAATATATTTGTTACAATACGGACACCATTGTCCACGGATAAAAACGATCACCAGTTTTTTGTTTTCCTTTGATGATGAAAATGTATTTCCTAAATGATCTTTTGCATTGAAATTATCAATTTTATCACCTATCATTTTTCCTTTTACCTGATCTAAAGTTTTGCCGGGTTGAGACATCTTTTTTTTCAGGACAGATGCTCCTACTTCCAAAAACTGTTCAGGATTATAGTATCCGAAATCATATTGAACCAGTTTTCCTTTTGAATCCAGAAATAAAAAGGAAGGATAGTTTACCACTTTAAATTCTTTGGCCAGGCTTAGCCCTTCTTTTTCTGCATCTATGGCAAGGTTTACAAAATTTTTGTTGAACATCTCTCCGATTCTTGGGTCAGTGAAGGTGTTTTTTGCCATGAGCTTGCAAGGTCCGCACCATGTGGTGAACAGATCAATGAAGATCAGTTTATTCTCTTTTGCTGCGATTTTTTTCGCGGCTTCCAAATCAATTTTTTGAAAATTGATGCCTGCGCTTTGTGCGTTAAATGAAATTCCTACTAGTATAAGAAGGCTCAATACGATTTTTTTGAACATATATTTCTTTTCTTATTATGTTCCCTGATTCATAAAAAAATCACCCATACATAAACGTATTTTATTTAATGGATTGATTTTCAGGTAGAAAAAGTGCTGTTGTTTTTAATCTTTTTGATCTGCTCTACACATTTGTATTTTTGGTTCTGAGCATTATGTTTGCTTGAATACTGGTATTTATTCTGGATTTCTTCCATACTTTTATTTTCAATAAAAATATCATGGATGAGATTCTGACAGTGTGAAGAGATCGATTTGATATAACCCATCAGTTTTTCCCAATAATACCTTTCATTTTCAATGGCCGTACTTATTTCCTGCTGATGTTCCATGAAATAGTTTTCAGGAGACTCTATATAAAAGTTTCTGTTTTTTAGTTTTTTAAACCACAGATTTTTTACAATTCCGATAATATAATTTCCCAGACAGGTTTGAACTTTGAAGTCATCAGCATTCAGTTTTTCGTAAAGAATGAGTAATGCATCCTGGAAAATATCTTCTGCATCTTCCAGATTACCTTTATTGTTCAGAATAAATTTCTGAGTATAACCAAAATACTGTTGGTATAAAATTCCAAAAGCTATATTGCTGTCTTTCTTAAAATCATCAACAGCTAACGAATTAGTTGTTTTTCTGTCCACGTTACAGTTATCTTTTTTTGAGTAGTTCTGTCTGCCTGATACCTGCGATCCTGTCTGAGAGGGATGACCCCCAAAATATGGTTTCCGGAGTCACACAATAACCAGATCTTTTCCTTGATCAAAGCAGATAATTTTTCGTCCCTAAAAAATTTAGAAACCTTCTTTTTCCCTGAAAACCCTGTTGGATAAAATTCATCTCCATCCTGTTGTTTTCTCAAAAGGAGTGGAAACTGAAGCTTTTCAGCATCGAAATCCCATTCAAATTCTTTGAGGATTTCTTCATTGTTTTCAATATCATCTACGAGATTGATGCTGATCTGGTTTTTGGAAAAATCAAAATTTTTGATCAGTACTATTTCTTCCGGAGTTTCCTTTTCTTCGCTTTTATCAATAAAAATAAGTTCATCACGGTTGACAATCAACTGATATTCTTTTGAAAAGAAAGAGCTGTTGTTTTCTGCTTTAAAAATTTTCGGTATTTCTTCCTCCTGATTGAATCCGTATTTTTTTAAGATTTCAAATTTGACGAAATCACTTTCCTGATCCAGCTTTTCCTTTGATAAGATTTTATAGTTTTGGTTAAATACTGTAAGATTATTTTCTATCTCCTGAATCTGTTTCTGAACAAAATCCTTAGTCTGATTGAGATATAAAGAACTTTTTCTGAAGTTTTCCAGAAAATGATCGTTGGTTTCCATCAGCATCGGAACAATCTCATTCCTGATCTTATTCCTCAGATAATCACTCTTTTTATTAGAAAGATCTTCGCGAAATTCAATAGTATTCTGCTCAGCAAACTGATAAATTTCTTTTTTTGAAACATTTAAAAGAGGACGAAGGATATTATTATCATTCGATGGAATTCCACTCAATCCATTAATGCCGGCAGCTTTGGAAAGATTAATGATGAAAGTTTCCAGCTGATCATTGAGATGATGGGCGGTAACGAGAAATTCCAGCTTTTCTTTTTCCTGAATTTCTTTAAAAAAAGCGTATCGAAGTTCTCTTGCCCAAAGCTGAATAGAATTTTCGGGTTTATGATCTTTTTCCGAAACTTCATACAAATGAAATTTTATATGATTTTTCTCACAAAAATCCTGCACTGTTTTCTGATCCAGATCCGAATCATTACCACGAAGTTTATAATTGATATGAGCTACCTGAAACCGGAACCTGGAATCCTGAATTTTCTGCACTAAATCCCTGAACAAAGAGGCGAGAACCATAGAATCTGCTCCTCCGCTTACAGCCAGCAGATAGGTGTGATTTTCCGGTTCGTGAACGAGATTTTTTAATTGATTGGTGAAGGCTAATTGATCCAACATAGATGTTGAGAATTTCTTTTATGCAAAGATAACCGATATAATTCAATTGAATTTTCCTAACTTTGAGTAGTCTAAAAATGATTATTTATGAAGATTTTAAAAATTTTAGCAGTTTCTGCAATGGCGCTGGGGATGACATCTTGTGTCAGCAAAAAGCAGTATGATGCTTTGAGCACAAACTATAAGCAGTGTATTGAAAATATTGGAGAAAGACAGAGAGAAATTCAGGATTTGAAATCTCAGAACTCTGCATTGGCAGGTGAAAACAACTTGTTGAAAAGCCAGCACGATGCTTTAAAATCATCACTTGATGCATGTCTGTCCAATACAGGAAAAAGTTCTGCTAACATTGATAAACTGGTAGGCGAAATCAATGCTTCCAATTCTTATATCAAGCAATTGATCTCCAGTAATGCTAAAAATGACAGCCTGAACCTGGCATTATCTAATAAACTGAAGAGATCTTTGGATAATGTATCTGATGAAGATGTACAGGTAAAAGTATTGAAAGGAGTAGTAATGATCTCTCTTTCTGATAAAATGTTATACAAAACAGGAGATTACAATATCTTGCCTGCTGCTCAGGAAGTGTTAGGTAAAGTAGCAAAAGTAATCAACGATTACGACAAATATTCTGTATTGATCGAAGGTAACACGGATAACGCTCCGTTGAACTCTCCGAATCTTCCAAGAGACAACTGGGATCTTTCTGCATTAAGAGGTACTTCGGTTGCTAAAGTTCTTCAGACTCAGTTTGGAGTAGATCCGGCAAGAATTACAGCTGGTGGACGTTCTGAATACAACCCGAAAGCGACTAACATGAGCGTTTCAGGTAGAGGAGAAAACAGAAGAACGGAAATCATCATTATGCCTAAACTTGATGAGTTTATGAAACTGATGGATATCGCTCCTAAGAAATAATGACTAAACCCTATATCATCATAAATCCCGAAGCAATTTGGGATTTTTTTATGACCCAACCTGTTTGGGAATATAATCTGCCTGTATTTTTTTCTTTGAAGAAGTGACTGTCTTTTTAGCAGACTGTTCAAAATAAAAATTGGTGATATTCCAGACGATCATAATGGCTGAAAAATAATATAAATTCAAAACCAGTGCAATTCCTATATGCATGGAGATGGTGAGGAAAAGCCATGTTTTCTGTGTGGGTTTGTACCAGATAAAGAAAGGATAACACATCTCAATAATAATGGTACTCCATCCAATCAAGCTCAGAATATAAGAATGTTCTATCAGCCAGCTGAAATCAATATTCAGGTCTCTGTTGGAATAGGGCAGATGAATGGCTTTCCAGATAGATTCACCATTCCACCAGTTGAACCCTAACGCTTTGTCAAGCCCGGAAAAAAAGTAAGCAATAGAGATATGGATCTGAAATAATCTTTTAACTGGAGTAATATTGGTATTTCCAGGTTTTCTTCTGAAAATGCAGTTTCTCAGTGAAAAATGCTGGTCAGCAGGAAAAAGAATCAGATAAAATAAGGACATGCTTGTGAAAAAATCTGCACCATAGGCAAAAAAAGAACTTCCCTTAAGCAAAGCAATCTGCAGGATAAGTAACAATAATGCAGAAATTCTTGAATAAAATCCGGTGATGATTAAAATACACAAGGTTATAAATGATACCTTGGTTATTGCTATTGTTGTACTTTCTTCAATCCCG
The DNA here is from genome assembly GCF_047345655.1 of Chryseobacterium sp. T20. NCBI lineage: Bacteria > Pseudomonadati > Bacteroidota > Flavobacteriia > Flavobacteriales > Weeksellaceae > Chryseobacterium > Chryseobacterium sp. T20. The sequence goes on along the minus strand of NZ_JBLFDU010000011.1, from coordinate 75,604 downwards.
AAAGTTTGTAAGAAGCTTACTATTTTTGAGAAGGTAATCAGCCAGTCTGGTGTAAAAACACTCATAATATCCTGTGGAATAATACTGCTGCTTGAAAATAATTTTTCAAAATCCGGCAGCACCGCAGTAAATTGTAGAAGGATTACAATTCCTATGGCAATCCGAAAGAAACTTAAGAATTCCGTTTGATTATCTTGTTTGAAAAAGAAATTTTCAATTTTGGTATAGAATGTATTCAGATTTTTCATCACTTTAGTATTTGAATTCATCAATAAGAATAAGATTTTCATTCGTTTTTCCTTTTTTGAAATCTGCAATAGTAGGGTAGTTGTACAGATAAAGCTTTGTCGTTACACTGGATGCTAACGGATTTTCTTTCATTACGTGGGCAGCGATCTGTCTGATAATGATATCCAGATACTGATAATACTTTTTGTCGTATTTATTTTTATCGGAAATTTTATCAAGAAACATGTTAAAAACAGTTGTGTATCTCACTCTGCTCTCTTTGTTCTTAAAATAAGGTAGATTTTTTTGTTCAAGGATATTACCATTCTGATCTTTTAATTCAAAGCTCATGACAAAGTCACTGGCAACATTGGGTGCGTAGAAACCATATCCTGTATCAAAACCTGTGTAAGAAGTAAATATATTGACGGGTTTTGACTGGGCAATGTCTTCGGAAATAGTATATACCAGCGGTTTTTTATAGTCTTTATTTTCATAATAAAAACCATAATATCCATCAAATGTTCCTTTCAGACCAATGGTGAAAACCACCAGCAGGATCATAAAAATTCCGGATAACTGAAGCTTTCTTTTCATGGCAAAAGATTTAAAAAAAAAAGGCTGTTTTCGGACTAAAAACAGCCTTTTTAGGTTATTTGTAATTCATCAATACGCTGTTCAGTTTTACATTGATTCTTGGATCAATGGCTGTATTAACTTTGTAAGATTTTATAATCACATTGGTAAGATTTCTTCTTCCCATCGTTGGCGGACAGATGGTGTATTCTTCTGCTCCTCTAACTGTTAACCTGCCTAAAGAGGCAATATCTTTCTGGCTTAGCAAAGCTGCATTGGTTGCAACCTGGTTGTTTTGAATAGCATAATAATCTGCTCCCAATTCTTTAGCTCCATATTTTTTTAGAATTCCTTCTACTTTTTCTCTTAGATCTCCATACTTTTTCCAGTCGATATTTGCTTTCATTAAGCATCCGCGGATTACATACTGTCTGTTGATTTTATAGATAATGAAATTGGTACCCAAACTGTTCTGATGAAGTTTCTGAAGACTTAATAAACTTTTCATGTCTTCGTCAGAAATTTTTTTCACATCTTTCAGGATGTAATTATGGTCTACAATGTAATTGCCTTTTTCTTTATAAAAAGACATTTCCTGAGGTTTTAGCTGGGAAAATATCATAACAAGTCCCACTATTGCTCCGATTAATAATAAAGTCTTTGTTTTCATGTGGTTGTTTTTAAAATATCCCTACTCTTTTTTAGGATTTTCGGGTGCCTCCTTTATTTGAATGTTTCATGGTTGGAAAACTTATATCAAAGGTAGAGGCATATGAGCGGTCAAATACAGGTGTTTTTCCTGTTTTTTTATGAGGATTTTGACTTGTGAACTGAAATATGAATCAGCGTTTTTGAATAGTAATAGCTATTCTTGGATATTTTAAGTTGCTGTATTGTGGCTTACAATATGAGTTCTGAGAATGAACTAGACAATGAACGTAGTGAAGTTCTGTTGAACAGATGTTGGGAAAAATGAGTATGAGGTTTTTAATCTGAAATAACCTGAGAGGGAATATCTGAGTATAAAGCAAAAATAAATCCCGAAGGTGGCCGGGATTTATTTTTTAATCAAATTAATTCTTCCTTTTTCAGGAGTGAAATAATTCGTTGCAAAAATGAAGTGGATATTTCTGTCTTACTTTTTGCTGCAGAAGAATCAGTTCTACTTTTCAGTACAACTTTTTTGTGATTCTCATGGTTAGTTTGTGTCTCTCCTGCAATCATCTTGTTTTCTCTTAGTGTTTTTACCCCTTATTCTTATTGCAAACTTATAACTAATACCACAAAAATAACACCCGTGTTTTCACGGTATTTTATATGGGGTTTTCACTGAAGTTTAGGTTTTTATTTATTAAATAAGTGATTTTAGTGTGTATAATTAGTTGAATAATAAAAGAATATGTATATTTAAATCTCCATTAAAGGAAATAATAAAAGAGGTGTCCGAAAATCTAAAGAGTAGGAAACTAATACTAAACTAAAATCATTATGAAAAATTTAAAAAAACTTTCAAGAGGAGAAATGAAGACTGTACAAGGTGCTATTAATGGGTGTAATCCACAGATATTTTGTACTAGTCCACAAACAAAGTGTTGCCCAGGATGGGTTTGTGCTGGTATAAGACAATATTGTATAGCTGTATAATAAAATTTAGATCTGGCTAAGAAAAAGAGAGGGATTAATTTCTCTCTTTTTTTGTATCTTATTATTGGGTTTAAAAACTAGCTTTAAAATCCTTAAATTTGTTTAAATTAAAATGGTATGAGTTTTTTTGAAGAAAAGAATCCTGAAATGGACAGATATTTGGAGGCACACGCTTCTTCGGAATCCGAAATTCTGAAAAAGCTGAGGAGAGAGACGTATCAGAAAACCACACAGCCTCATATGATTTCCGGATATCAGCAAGGAAGATTGTTGACGATTATTTCCCAGATGATGCAGCCGAAAAGTATTCTTGAAATAGGAACATTCACCGGATATGCCACCTTATGTCTGGCAGCAGGACTGGCGAAAGATGGAAAAATTACAACATTGGATGTAAATGAAGATCTTGCCTATCTTCCTAAAAAATATTTTGAGTCTAGCGAATATGCCGGTCAGATTGATTTTAAACTCCAGGATGCCAAGGAATATTTAAAAGAAACAGATGAATTTTTTGATCTGATTTTTGTAGATGCCGATAAAGAAAACTATGCTGAATATTTCAGACTGATCAAACCGCATACAAAATCCGGAACAGTGATCCTTTTTGATAATGTCTTGTGGTATGGTAAAGTTTTGGAAGAAAATCCGAAGCTGAAATCTACCCAGTCTATCCAGGAATTAAATGATTTGGCAGCAAAAGACGAAGATTTTGAAAATCTTATTTTACCTTTGCGTGATGGAGTCAACTTTCTTCGCAGAAAGTAATTAAAATATCCAGAGATTAAAACATTTAAAGAGGATACAGATCGTATTTTTTAATCTTTAAATTATTCAATCTTTAAATTGAGAGTTAATGAATAAAGGAGTTTGTATTGTTACAGTAGCGCCGGTTCGTGCAGAAAATTCTGACAGAGCTGAAATTGTTACGGAAATATTGTTTGGGGAAAGTGCAGATATTTTGGAAGTAGATAAAAACTGGACCAAAATAAAAATGCATTATGATGGCTATGAAGGATGGATGGATACCAAGCAGCTGAAGCCTATAACAGATGAAGAGCTGGCCAAAAGAAAAGTGACTGTCGTTACCGAAGATTTTTCTTCCGTATTAATGAACGATGGTAAAACTTTACTTTCTATGGGTTCCGAAGTGGAGTTTCCGGTGGTGGCTTCAAGAAGAAGTCATGATGTGCGTGAAAGTATTGCCCTGACAGCAAAAGAGTTCCTAAACGTACCCTATCTGTGGGGAGGAAAAAGTTTTTTCGCGGTTGACTGCTCCGGATTTACCCAATTGGTTTACAAAATTCACAATATAAAAATACCCAGAGATGCATCACAACAGGCTGAGGTAGGTGAAGCACTTACTTTTATAGAAGAAACGCAGCCTGGAGATCTTGCATTCTTTGAAAATGCAGAAGGGAAAATTATTCATGTAGGAATTATGCTGGAAAATCAAAAGATCATCCATGCCTCCGGAAAAGTAAGAATAGACACACTGGATTCCACAGGGATTTTCAATAAAGAAATGAATAAGCATACTCATAAACTGAGAGTGCTGAAAAGTGTAATCTAATCCTAATTCAATCTCGTCTGAAATGGAAAATATTCTTTTTACAACTTTTGATATTTTTAATTTTGGACTGGTAGTTTTTCTATGGTGGTTTACCCTGAAAAATTATAATACGTTGCCAGAGAGAATTCCTGTACATTTTGATATGGAAGGGAAAGCGGATGGATTTGGTGGGAGAATGTATGCCTTTCTGATGCCTGTATTGGCTCTGGGATTATATGCTCTGTTTGTGTACGGTATGAGACATCCCGAAGACACTAATTTCCCGGTAGAAATTACAGCGCAGAATATGAATGCTCAGTTTTTAATTATGAAGATTGGTTTGAGAATTCTTTTTTTGTTTTTGGCTGTTATTTTTATGAATATTCAGGACTATATGTTCAGATATGCCATAGATGATCAGGCTAAACCGAGAATTACATTCGCAACCATCTTTTTATCTGTCGTGTTATTTACTCCTGCATTGCTTTTTATTGCCCATCTATTCAAATGATACATTCTAAAGATAATTCAGAACATTATATCTGGGGAAACCAATGTGACAGCTGGATTCTTAAAAATACCCAAAGCTTATCCGTAAAGCAGGAGAAAATGCCTGCAGGAACTTCAGAGAAACTGCACTTTCATAAAGTGGCAGAACAGTTTTTTTATATTCTGAAAGGGGAAGCAGTATTCTACATCAATGAAGAAAAATTCCTGGTTGGACAGGGTGAATCTATATCCATTGAGCCGGAAGCAAAGCATTTTATCTCCAATGAATCAGATGAAGAAATTGAGTTTTTAGTCATATCCAATCCACCCACGGATCATGACAGAATTGAAATTAAAGAATAAGTAAAATGACATTTCTGTACAATATATTTATCACTCTTCTTGCCTTTGGTATGAAGGTTTTCGCGTTAATTAATGATAAAACTAAAAAAGGCGTTGAAGGAAGAAGCCAGTCTTTGAATAAAGTAAAGTCTGCATTTTCAAAAACAGACCAGGTAATCTGGATGCATGCTGCAAGTCTGGGTGAATATGAGCAAGGCTTACCTGTTCTGGAGAAATTGAAAGAGAATTTTCCTCAACACAAAATACTGGTGACCTTCTTTTCTCCATCAGGATATGAAAATGTGGTTAAGAAGAAACATATTGCAGACGTTATTTGTTATTTGCCTTTCGATAAAAAAAGTACTGTAAAAGAATTTATAGGCCAATTTAATACTGAACTATTTTTTACGGTTAAATACGATTATTGGTATAATCTCCTTGCTGAATTGAAAAATAAAGGGACAAAGATTTATGTCATTTCTGCCCTGTTCTATGAAAGACAGTCTTTCTTTACTTCCTATGGAAAATGGTTTGTGAAGCAGCTTCAGAAAAATGTAGATTGGTTTTTCCACCAGACCCAGTTTTCATTGGCTTTGGCGAAAAGTGTTGGATTAACGAAGTCTTCCGTAACGGGAGATACCAGATTTGACAGGGTAAAACAGCTCCGCGAAAGAAATAATCATGTAGATTTCATTGCAGATTTCAAAGGGGAAAGTAAAGCTGTTGTTTTCGGAAGTTCATGGCAGGCAGAAGAGAAAATAGCAGAAGTAGTTTCCCGCAAAAATAATACAGTAAAACTCATTATAGCACCTCACGATCTGAAAAGAGTGGAACATCTGAAAAATATATTCCCGGATGCTTTACTGTACAGCGAAATACAAAATACTCAACCTTCAACTTTCAATACTTCAATTCTGATCATAGACAGCATTGGTTTATTATCAAAATTATATTCTTATGCAGATGTAGCTGTTGTAGGAGGAGGATTTCATGATGCCGGACTTCATAATATTCTGGAAGCTGCTACTTTTGGTGTTCCGGTGATCTTTGGAAATCATTACAAAAAGAATCCGGAAGCTGATGACCTGATCTCGGCCAATGGCGGAAAGTCTTTCCCTGACGAATATACAGCCTCAGAATTCGTTTTATTTCTTACGAATGAGGATAACAGAGAAGAGCTTACTGAAATGTCTCAAAATGCAGAGAAATTCGTGGATAATAAACCTGATTCTACCAGAATGATCCTTCAGAAAATCTTAGCGTAGATACCCCTGACTTTTCATTTCCTTCATAATCTGATCAATGTTTTCAGGAATCCTGTCGCATTCCAGCCAGTTGAGGTCAAGACCATTATTGGTACACAGCTTTTGAAGATAATGGTTTTCTGATATTTTCTTTTGAGTATCACGAAGATATTCATCAATTTCCATCCAGTAATCTTCATCCAGCTTTTTTACAAGAATCAATGACTTGAAAATTTTGTTGATGATATAAATATAAAGCTTGTAAACATTGTCAAACCTTTGTCTGCTGAGATCACCATTATTTTCCAATATTTTATTCACGAGAAGAAGATTCAGAGAAACTTCCCCGAATTTATCAGTGGTGATTTTAACGTGTTCCGTGATTTCTGCACTTATTTTTCGAACTGTGGACAGGAAATATTTAGCATTTCCCACATATTTTGAAGCCAGAAGAAGTTGTTCCTCCACATGCTCTTCCATGGCATTTCTTTTATCATCCGTGGTTTCCGGATCAATCAGTTCAAAGTAGAGTTTTTTAGATAATAATTTATCCTTTCTCAGGAGTCTGAAAATAAGTTTGTCCTTCTCCGTTCCGGAAAAAGCACTCAGAGCGGCTTTGAACTCTTTTGAATACTCCATTAATTGAAAATTTTCGAATATTTCAGGAATCCGTTTAATGCCCAGTTAGCTGTATAATACAACGATTTTACTGTGGAGAATCCCATGAAATCTTTATAGACAAGATATTGATCTTTGATGATGTTTTTTTTATTTCTTGAAACGCTGTTTTCACGCATCCTGTATTTGGCCAGAGTCTTTTTTACAGGAATCCCTTCCGGAATTACTTTTAAAAGATTCAGCCACATTACATGATCTTCGCGTTTACTTTTTACAGGGAATAAAAACTTGCCGACTCTTTGAGTGTCATACATCGTAGAAACCGGTGCCAGACGGCATGTTTTTAGTAGATTGGAGAATGTAACCACTTTGTCCGCCAGGAAATCTTTCAGTATGGGCTGAAGCTGTTCATTACATCTTGAATAATTACAATAAACAAGTTCTGCTTTGTGCTCCTGCATATAATCCGTCATCGTTTCCAGATACTCAGGATACCAATAGTCGTCAGAATCCAGAAAGGCAATATACCTTCCCTGAGCTCTTTCCAGACTGTTGTTTCTGGCATTTCCTGCGCCTCCGTTTTTCTCCAGTACCTGCAGTTTTATTCTGGGATCATTATATTTTCGGATGATCTCAACGGTATTATCTTTGGAAAGGTCATCAGTAATCAGCCATTCCCAGTTTTCATAGGTTTGGTTAAGGACAGACTGTATGGTTTCCTCGATGAATTCTGCTGAATTATAACAGGGAGTAATAATGGAGACTAGATCTTTCATTTATGTTTTCTATACTGCAAAATTATAAAAATCTTTTTTCATAAAGATGCCAGGAGCTTACACCTACCGCAATAACCACCAACATACATACCAAAGCCATTACAAATGGATTGTAATCTTCAAACAATCCTAAAGTCTGGAAAGTTCTGATAATAGGGAAGTGGAAAATGTAAATTCCATAGGTGAAATCTCCATATTTTCCGAAGTTATTTAAGAATTTGAATGAATAGGCAATGTACATTACAATAACCCCGATCATCATTGGAGAAAAAAGCTGAACTTTTAAAAATAAGTCAATCCACACCGTAACGAATGCAATGATGAAAATGATATTTTTATGTTGGATGAATTTATCAAAATTAAAGTAAATCAACATTCCAGGGATAAAATAGGATAATGTTCCTGGAAGCTGTTTGGCAAGTGAAATTTTATTTAAAGATTCAAAATAATTGAGATAAATAAGTGATAAGAAGTATAGAATAATCAAACTTGTATTTCTGTATTTATTATTTTTTCCGAAAAGCAAAAACAACAAAGGAACCGCAAAATAGTAGCACATTTCTATTTTCAACGTCCATAGGGCTCCATTCACTGCTTGATTTCCAAAAACTCCGGGAAGCCAGGGTGCTTTAAAATTTAAAAATAATGAATTCCAAAATAGGTATTTGTAAACTTGTGTATTGCTGAAATATTCGGTGAAAGAATAAGTACTTACCAGGCTTAATAAAATCGCGCATAAAAAAATAACCAATAAGTAGGCAGGAACAATTCTTTTGATTCTCTTTTTTAAATAGCTTTTCAGGCTTGAAGACCTCTCATAGCTCCTTGCAATAAGAAATCCGCTCACTGCAAAAAAACCGAAAACAGCAATTTCTATAGGGCTGTGCTCAAAAATCTTGAGATCAGGAGAAGCGCTGAGTGTGCCAAGATGTCCCAGAAAGACAATAAAGGCAAGGAGAACACGTATAAAATCAAAATTGTTTCTCGTAATATCCTGCATTTGTATTTTGTTTCCTGCAAAAATAACTTTTTTAATAGAATGAACGATGCTCATGTATTCATTATTTGTTAAATAAAGGGAAAATGGGGTGTCCCTATTTTTAAATATATATAAATAATCGTCGATGAAATAATTTTTCATAAAAAATAGTAATATAAATCAAAAAAATTATAATTTTAGCGCTTGAAAAAATTGATCTATGAAGAAATTAGCATTACTATTTGCAGGTTTATCTTTGTTTGCTGCAGCTACAGGCTGTAGTAGTGACAATGATACTGTTCTGGAAGCTCCTCTTGTTGGGACATGGCAACCGTTAAAAGAAGTAGTTACCACTGTAGAAGTTGGTGAAGACCCGGTTTCTAACACGATTACTTATACAGATTGTCAGAAACAGACAAGATGGTGGTTCAGCGTTGACTCTAAAGGAGGGAAAACGAACTGGGGAGATACTGCTACACCTGGTCAGTGTGCTATTCTTTCAGATATAAAATTCAATTATACTTATAATAAGGAAGGGAAAGACGTTCAGATGAAAATTCAGGGAATCGTAGAGCCGCAGAATGCAAAGGTTATTACGCTGGATGCTACAACGCTCAATCTTGCTGTAAGAGAGGAGACTCAGGATCCAAAAATATTCCAGACAAGAACATATACCTTCAAAAGAGTTACTCAATAATAGTATATACTTCAGGATATAAAACAGATCTCATCTCCGGATGGGATTTTTTTGTTGAGGGTAGAATTGCAATTCATTATAAATTCAATTTCTATTTACTTTAAAATCACTAATTTTGTGAATCTTGTCAAAAAGAAAAATAATTCAGTCTAACATATAACATACATACAAAGTGTTTTACGATCATCAGCAGATAGAAAAAAAGTGGCAGAAATACTGGGAGGAAAATCAAACCTATAAAACCTCTAATAACACAGACAAACCTAAGTTTTATGTACTCGATATGTTCCCGTACCCTTCAGGAGCAGGACTTCACGTAGGTCACCCGCTGGGATATATTGCATCGGATATCTATGCGAGATACAAAAGACACCAAGGGTTTAATGTACTCCACCCGGTAGGATATGACAGCTTTGGACTTCCAGCTGAGCAATATGCGATCCAGACAGGACAGCATCCGGCTATTACTACAGAACAGAATATCAACAGATACGAAGAGCAGTTGAAAAAAATTGGCTTCTCATTCGACTGGAGCAGAGAAGTAAGAACTTCAGACGCTTCTTATTATAAATGGACCCAATGGATTTTTATCCAATTGTATCACTCGTGGTATAACAAAAATACTGACAAGGCTGAATCTATTGATTCTTTGATTCACCATTTTGAAGAAAAAGGAACAGAAGGATTAAATGCTAATCAGAACGACGAATTAAATTTCACTGCAGAAGAATGGAAGAATGCTTCTGAAATTGATAAAGAAGATATCCTTTTAAACTATCGTCTTGCTTACAGAGCAGAAACGACAGTAAACTGGTGCCCTGCATTAGGAACCGTACTGGCGAATGATGAGGTGAAGGATGGAAAATCCGAAAGAGGAGGATTCCCGGTATTCCAGAAGAAAATGATGCAGTGGAGTATGAGAATTTCTTCGTACTCTGAAAGATTATTACAGGGATTAAATACATTAGACTGGCCGCAACCGTTGAAAGATTCTCAGGAATACTGGATCGGAAAATCTCAGGGAGCTCAGGTGCAGTTCAATGTAGAAGGTCATGATGAAACCGTTGAGGTATTTACCACAAGACCTGACACCATCTTTGGAGCAACCTTTATGGTATTGGCTCCGGAAAATCCTTTAGTGGAAACCATTACTACAGATGCTCAAAAAGTAGAAGTAGATAATTATATTGAAGAAACTTCCAAAAAAACGGAGAGAGACAGAATGTCTGACGTGAAAAACGTGAGCGGAGCTTTCACAGGAAGTTATGCGATCAATCCATTCAGCAATGAAAAAATGCCGATCTATATTTCAGACTATGTGTTGATGGGTTATGGAACAGGAGCTGTGATGGCAGTTCCGGCACACGATGAGCGTGACCACAGATTTGCTAAGAAATTTAATCTTGAAATCAAGAAAGTGGTAGAAACGGAAGAAGACGTTCAGGAAAAATCTTTTGATTCCAAAGATTCCGTTTGTGTAAACTCTGATTTCTTAAACGGATTACATTATAATGAAGCGAAAGCAAAAATGATTTCCGAGATCGAAACGAAAGGTATCGGTCATGGAACTACAAACTACAGACAGCGTGATGCTATTTTCTCAAGACAGCGTTATTGGGGAGAACCAGTTCCTATATATTATAAGGATGGGATGCCTTACACGTTGCCAACTTCTGCTTTACCTTTGGAACTTCCTGAAGTTGAAAAATACTTACCTACAGAAGATGGAGATCCACCATTAGGAAATGCAAAAGAATTTGCATGGGATGAAGCTAACCAGAAAGTAGTTGCTACAGATCTTATTGATGACAAAACTATTTTCCCGTTAGAACTATCTACGATGCCAGGTTGGGCAGGAAGCTCATGGTACTTCCTTAGATATATGGATCCTAATGATGAAGAAACTTTTGTTAAAAAAGAACTAGCAGATTATTGGGGCCAGGTAGACCTATATATAGGAGGAAGCGAACACGCTACCGGCCACTTATTATATTCCCGTTTCTGGAACATGTTCTTAAAAGACAGAGGCTACATCAGCCATGATGAACCATTCCAGAAATTGATCAACCAGGGAATGATCTTAGGGATGAGTGCATTTGTATACAGAATTGACGGTACGAATCAATATGTATCTAAAAATTTAGCTAAAGATTACCAGACTCAGCAGATTCACGTAGACGTATCCTTATTAAAAGGAACCTCTGACGAATTGGATACTGAAGCCTTCAAAGCATGGAGACCGGATTATGCCGAGGCAGAATTTATTCTGGAAGACGGAAAATACATCACAGACCGTGAAGTAGAAAAAATGTCCAAGTCAAAATATAACGTAGTCAATCCTGATGACATCTGTGGAGAGTATGGAGCAGACGGCTTAAGATTATATGAAATGTTCTTGGGACCATTAGAACAATCCAAGCCTTGGAATACTCAAGGGTTAAGTGGAGTATATGGTTTCCTTAAAAAATTCTGGAACCTGTATTTCAACGGAGACGTATTTGAAGTTTCAGACGAAGAACCTACAAAAGCAGAATACAAAGTTTTACATACCTTAATAAAGAAGGTAGTATACGATATTGAAAACTTCTCTTTCAATACTTCAGTATCATCATTTATGATTGCTGTAAACGAGCTTCAGAAAATAAAATGCAACAAGCGCAATATTTTAGAACCGCTTGCCATTATCATTTCTCCGTATGCTCCTCACATCTGCGAAGAATTGTGGAGTTTACTAGGACACGGTACATCGATAGAATTTGAACAATTCCCGGCATTGAATGAGGATTATCTGGTTGAAGACGAAATTGAGTATCCGGTAAGTGTAAATGGTAAAATGAAGTTCAAAATTTCGCTTTCAGCTCAATTATCTGCCAAGGAAGTGGAAGATTTGGTGATTTCGAACGAGAAAATGCAACAGATTTTGGAGGGTAAAACCCCTAAAAAAATCATTGTAGTCCCTCACCGTATTGTGAATATCGTAATTTAAAAAAAAATTAACATTGGGAAATTAAAAAAAATGGGTGTCTTATTTTTTTGATTTTTTAACTGAAATGTTAAATTTGGAAAAAATAAATAAAATAATTTAAAATAATTACTATTTCGAAATCGTATTAAAATTTCTTTATCAAAAAAAAGCAAAATGTTTAATTAAGACTCTTGCATTTTAATTAATTTTGCCTTTAATTTACACCCTGTAAAATTTTAAAACAATATAATTTAGTTAAATATGGAAATGAATGTTTCAAAAAATGATGAGCAAGTAGTTGCTAGAAAGGCAGGAGGTTTAAATCCAGCTGTTATTATTCCTATTCTATTTGCTATAGGAGTATGTATTTATTTATTCGTTCTTGGTAGCCCAGGAAACTTTAAGGATGCAGAAAAACTAGGAAGTGGTTCTGTAGCTTTTTCAAGTGTTGAAGGAAAAGACATTCACCCAGAATCGTTTTTAGGTATTATCTACAAAGGAGGGGTTATCGTACCAATCTTGATTACTTTCATGATTACTGTAATCGTTTTCTCTTTTGAAAGATATTTCGTTCTTGGTAAAGCTGCTGGAAAAGGAAACTTAGACAACTTCGTTGTTCAAGTAAGAAGCTTACTAAACCAAAACAAAATTGACGAAGCTATCGAAGAGTGTGACAGACAACAAGGTTCTGTTGGTAACGTAGTAAAAGAAGGTCTTACTACTTACAAAGCACTTTCTCACGATACTACATTAAATAAAGAGCAGAAAATGGTAGCTCTTAACAAAGCTATCGAAGAAGCTACTACTCTTGAGATGCCAATGCTTGAGAAAAACATGATGATCCTTTCTACTCTAGGTACAGTTGCAACCCTAATCGCACTACTTGGAACAGTAATCGGGATGATCAAGGCGTTCTTTGCATTAGGTTCAGGAGGTGGTACTCCAGATGCTGCTGCTCTATCTACAGGTATCTCTGAAGCCTTGATCAACACGGCATTAGGTATTGGTACTTCAGCAATCGCTATTATCCTTTATAACTTCTTTACATCTAAAATTGACGGATTAACTTACAAGATCGACGAGATCTCTATGAGTATCCAACAATCTTTCGCTGAATTCAACTAAGAATTAGCAAGATATTTGCATTAGCAATTAAAAGAAGTTTAATTAAAAATATTTTATAATAATGGCGAGAGTCAAACCTAAAAGACATGGAGTCGTAACGGACATGACCGCAATGTGTGACGTTGCGTTCCTACTTCTTACGTTCTTTATCTTGACCACTCAGTTTAAAAAACCTGACGTGGAGCAGATCAAACCGCCATCTTCAATTTCGGAAAAATTGCTTCCTGATGCTAGTTTAATGACTATCAACGCTACTCCGGACGGAAAATTCTATTTCCAGCCAGTAGAAAATGCATCAGAAAGAATTGCTCTTTTGGATAAAATGGGACAAAAGTATGGTATTACTTTTGACAACAACCAAAAAGCTGCTTTCCAGAAAGTTCAGGCAATTGGAGTTCCAATGAACCAGCTTAAAGGTTACTTGGATATGCCTGCAGATGAGCAGAAAAATTATAGAAGTCCGTCAGGAATTCCTATGGACAGTACAAATAAGCAATTAATTGATTGGGTAAAAGAAAGTTTGAGCGTTAACCCTGACTACAAGTTAGCGATTAAAGGTGACGTTACAACACAATACCCTAAAGTGAAAAGCTTATTTGAAGGTTTAAGAGATATTGATTTTCTTAAATTTTGGTTGATTACATCACAAGAAGGTAAACCTAACGAATAATATCGATAGAAATGGCAGAAGTACAAGTACAAGAAAAAGGCGGCAAGGGCGGCAAGGTCCGTTCCAAGAAGCAAAACACCAGAGTCGATATGACTCCGATGGTGGACTTGGGTTTTCTATTGATTACCTTCTTTATGTTCACAACTACGTTCAGTAAACCGAACGTTATGGATTTGGGTCTTCCGGCTAAACCGAAAGATGAAACAAAAAAACCACCTCCAACAGAAATTAAACTTTCTAACTCAATTTCTATCTTATTAGGAAAAAACAATAGAGTTTTTTGGCACCAGCAGGATGCTACATCCTTAAATGACCAAACTCTTATGGAAACTACTCTTGACAGAGAAGGAATTAGAAAAGTAATTCAGCAGGCAAAATCTAGAGCTGCAGATCAAACGAAATTTACCGTGATCATCAAGCCAACTGACGATGCTATATATAAGAACTTTGTTGATATTCTTGACGAAATGGCAATTACCAAAAGTGAGCAGTACGGAGTTACTGATATCAAACCTTGGGAAAAAGCTATTTATGAGAAGAAAGTAGGAGGTGCTGCTGCACCAGCTGCTACAAAGTAATTTAACCATAAAATTGTATATCTAATCTATGGCAGATGAAAATGTATACGGTCAGAATCTTACTTTAGATGAGATCGTATTTGAAAATAGAAACAAGGAATATGGTGCCTATGATCTTAGACATCAGTATCCGAGACTTTTAACAAAGTCTTTTATCATCGGAACAGCATTATTCCTTTTGGCAGCTTTGTCTCCGTTCATCTATCTTACGATTAAAAATCTTACAGCTCCGCCTAAGCAAGAAGTTAAGGCAGATCTAGTAGATATTATCGAGGAAGATCCGATTATCGAGCAGCCTAAAGAAGAAGAACCACCACCACCTCCGCCTCCAAAAGAGGAAGAGAAAATTGAAGTAATTCAGAACGTGGTTCCAGAGCCTGTAAAAGCTCCGAAAATTGAAACTCCACCACCACCGATTTCTAAGCAGTTGGAAACTACAACTGGTTTACAGAATCAGGAGGGGGTAAAAGCTCCGGCTTATACACCACCACCGCCACCACCATCTACAGGTACTAAAGCTAGTACAGTAGAAGTGAAAGCGAACAACCCTAACGAGATCTATAAAGATGTTGACCAGTCTGCAGAATATCCTGGAGGTATGGGAGCATTAAGAAAGTTCTTGGGAGATAACTTCGATACATCTTTGATGGAAGGAGGTGAAGGAACACTTAAAGCGAAGCTTAAGTTCGTTGTAGAAAAAGACGGAACTGTTTCGAATGTTACTATTGAAGAGAAATCTCCAAATGGCGACTTCAACAGTGAAGCAATGCGTGTAGTTAAGAAACTTAAAAAATGGACTCCTGCGAAGAGAAACGGGGAGAGCGTTAGATCTTACTATAGCGTACCATTTACTATGAACTTTGAATAAGACTTATTTATTCAAAATATAAATAAAAAGAGAAGCATATGCTTCTCTTTTTATTTTTTTTGGTATTTTTGTTACATGATGTTCAATTGGTTATCCCTGGTTACGGGATTGTTTTATATCGTTTTAGGAATTGTAGTGATTGTCTACAAATTCTTCTTTACTATCTTAGAGCCCGCCGTTGCTTATGCATTAGGAGTGGTGCTTATTATTTATGGTATTTTTAGAATTTACAGGGCGATCTCAAGAATTAAAAAATCGAGAAATGAAGAATAGTTTCAAGCTTGCAGTAATTTTTGTGTTGAGTATGATGCTTGCAAGCTGCAAAAAGGAGAAAAACGCTCCTTCTTATCACAAAGGTAATCTTACAATTTTTACTGACGAATCTTTTCAAAGCGTTACAGAAGCATTAGCTGACGGCTATATGATCAACTATCCTGAGACACACATCAAAGTAGAAACCAAGAAAGAAGATTTAGGACTTCTTGATCTATTGAAAGGAAGTGCTAAAGTGGTAGTAATGTCCAGAAATCTTAATCCTGAAGAAATAAAAACATATGAGGATAGAACTGATTTAAAGTTTCTTCCTGCTAAATTTGCTGCAGATGCAGTGGTTTTTGTTGTTCCTAAAGATTCTCCAAAAGAAAGTATTTCAATAGAAGAAATCAACAGCGGTTTGATGTCTGATAAAAAGGAATTTATTTTTGACGGAACCAACTCAAGTAACCTGAATTTTGTTGCTGAGAAATTAAAGAAACAGCCAAAAGACCTAAAATTTTCCATTATTCCGGGAAATCAGAAGATTATAGAGGAATTAGGAAAATATCCCGATAAAATAGGCGTTATTGGATTGAATACTTTTAGCCGTCCTTATGATAAAACGTCAGAAAAATTGAGAGAGATGGTGAAGGTTCTTCCTGTGGTAGAGAAAGGAAAATCGTACAATGCGGATTTCGAAGGACTTCGTACAATGGAATATCCGTTTACAAGAGTGCTTTATTTCCTGATTAACGAAGGTAATTTTAATATTGCCAATGGGTTTATAAGATTTTCATGTACCCATTTAGGCCAAAAAATTGTGCAGAAAGAAGGGTTGCAACCTTATAATATTTATAAGAGAGAAGTGCAGATGCGTTAAAAAATATTAAATTCACAATTAATCCTCATTAAAAATTTTGATTTGGTCTGAAAATTGTGTACAATAAAACTCAATTATTTGAAAATATAAAATGAAAGATATAATGAATATGAATGTAAAGAAGATTGCTTTTGGAGCAGCCGTGGTATTTTTTACCGGTTTTGCCTCTGCACAGACATTGCAGGATGGTATCAACAGTATAGACAGTGATAAATTTGCGCAGGCAAAAACAAATTTCACTGAAATGATCGCTAAAGAACCCACAGCTGATAACTACTTCTATTTAGGAAATACTTTCTTAAGACAAGGAGAGCCAGATTACGCTAAAGCAACTGAAAATTTCAATAAAGGCTTAGCGGCTGATGGTAAAAGCTATCTGAACAAAATTGGTTTAGCTGCTGTTAAATTAGGTAAAGGTGATAAAAATGCCGTTGCTGAAATTCAGAAAGTAGTTACTGATTCAAGAGAAAAAGATGCTGAAGTTCTTTTCAGAGCAGCAGAAGCTTTAACTCTATTCGAGAAAAACAGTTCACCTGATCTTGCTATTCAGTTTTTGACTAAAGCTATCGAAAAAGCTGAGAAAAAAGGTGTTCCTGCACACTATTATTATACATTAGGAGATGCTTACAGATTAAAGAGAATGCCGGGAGAGGCTATGTCTGCTTATGATAAAGCATTACCTACTGCTAAAAATAAAGCTTCCGTTTATACAAGAATGGCAACTTTATGGATGGCTGCACAACAATGGCAACAAGCTAAGCAAAACATTGATAAAGCTATTGGTGTAGATGCTACTTACGCACCTGCATATAAGGCATTAGCTGGTTATGATATCAGATACCAACAGAATGCAAAGGCTACACAAGACCTTATCAACTATACCAAGTATGCTGATGAAGATCCATATACTCAATTAGAAATTGCAAAACTATACTTCACAAACGAAGATTATGCAAACTCTAAAATGGTATTAGACAAGATTTTTGATAAAATTGAAGATCCTATCAAGTTCAAATTAAGAGCTTATAATGCATATGCAGATAAAAACTATGCAGATGCTAAGCAAAACATGGATACTTTCGTTTCTCAAGTTGAAAAAACAAGAGTACAGCCTGCTGACCAAGGTTTACAAGGTCTTATTGCGGCAGGTTTAGCAAAAGATGAAAAAGATGCTGCTAAAAAAACAGCTTTAATGACAGAATCTCAGCAGAAAGTTGCTATCGCAAAGGCTGCTAAAGATGAAACAATGAAGTGGGATCTTGAATTGGCTAACATCGCTGGAGGTGGTGGTGTATCTCAGTCAGAAGTTGACAAAGGACCTACTAACCCTGAAATTGAAGCATTGAAACAGAAAGTTGCTGCTAATAACCAGGATTCTGATTCATTATTTAAGCTAGCTACAGCTTACCAGGATGTTAAAAACTGGAATGGAGCTATCCTTACATGGCAAAAAATGTCGGCTCTTCTTCCAGATTGGGCACCGGCATATTACAGCCAGGGGTATTCTTACCAGCAGGCAGGAAACAATGATGCAGCAAAAATGGCTTATGAGAAATTCATCAGTACAGTAAAACCAGCTGATCAGGAAGCTAATAAACAGACTCTTGCTTATGCTTATTTTGCCGTAGCATATATGAGCAAAGATTCTGATGCTGCAAAAGCAAAAGATTATGTAGCGAAGTCTTTACAGTTAGATCCCACTTATCAGGATGCTGTAAAATTAAATGCAGAGATCAATAAGTAATTTAAAATTTAAATTATAGATATTAAAACTTCCCATTCGTAATGTTTGGGAAGTTTTTATTTTAAACTTATCTTTGATTTTATGAAAACTGATATACTTGCTTTTGGAGCACATCCTGATGATGTAGAATTGGGGTGTGGAGGAACTATCGCTAAAATGGTTTCAGAGGGTAAAAAATGTGTAGTTGTAGATCTTACAAGAGGAGAGCTCGGAACAAGAGGTACAGATGAAACCAGAAAAGTTGAAGCTGCAGATGCTGCCAAAATCTTAGGGCTTTCCGCAAGAGAGAATCTTGGAATGAAAGATGGTTTTTTGATGAATTCCGAAGAATACCAAATGAGGATCGTAAAAATGATTCGTAAATACAGGCCAGAAATCGTCTTAGCGAATGCCATTGATGATAGACATCCAGATCACGCAAAAGGAGCGAAATTAGTGTCGGATGCGTGCTTTTTGTCCGGGCTGAGAAAAATTGAAACTGTATTGGATGGAGAATCTCAGGAAGTATGGAGACCAAAACATGTTTTTCATTATATTCAGTGGAAAGATATCAAACCGGAATTTGTTATTGATATTTCGGAGCATCTTAATACAAAATTGGAAGCTTGTATGGCATACAAAACTCAGTTTTATGACCCGACTTCTAAAGAACCTGAGACTCCAATTACCACAAAAGACTTTTATGAGAGCTTAACTTACCGCGCTCAGGATTTAGGGCGATTATCGGGAGTGACTTATGCTGAGGGCTTTACGTCTGAAAGATTAATTTCTTTGAAAAATTTTGATGGAATTGTTTGGTAGTTGAGGAAATTGTCCTATATTTGCACTCAGAAAACGGTGATTGTAGCTCAGTTGGTTAGAGCGTCGGATTGTGGTTCCGAAGGTCGTGGGTTCGAGACCCATCATTCACCCAAAGAAAGTACACTTTTTGAAAGTGTACTTTTTTATTTTGTACCCATTTCACTATCCTCTGAAAGTTTCTTTTTCTACTTTTTTTTAAAATTTTTTCACGTATTACGTTTATAATCTTGAGCCAGCATATAAAAATGGTAGTCTTTAATTCTGTAAAATAAATTCGTGGATTGAGGATTGAAACTTTTATATTTGTTTAACCAGAATTAGGAGAAGATAATTCTCTTTAAAATGATCTCAAAATCAAAGCTATTACTATGAAAAGAATTCTCATAATCTTTGCTGTACTATTTACTCTAAAATCTTATGCTCAATCTTACTATAAAGAATTATTTGATAGCAAAGGATATGATGTATCAATAGGTTACTCGGAAAGTGCTAATCAACTTGAGTTTTCATGGGGTGTTTCTGCTCATATGGAAGCATTGGTACTGATGTATGAAAAAACGAAAGAAAAAAAGTATGCTGAAACTTTAATAAAGTTTATGGGGAATGCAATAGATAGAAGAGATGATCTTAGAAGCCAGGCAAAAGGTCTGAATAAGATTTCTGATTACAGGAAAGTTTCTGGAGCGGCTTGGTCAACTAACCATTATAATATTATTACAGATGAAGGAGAGCCTTATTCACATTTAGTCCATAGTGCTAATATTGTTTATCCAATGGCTAAGTTTGCGGCAATAGTTAAGCTTAATAAGTCTACTCAACGGTTAATTTCGGATCCTGGAGGTCGTTATGGTAACCAAACTTATATTCAGATTGTAGAAGATATTCTTCAAAAAGTAAAAGAAACTCTTGATTATCATAAAGGACAATGGCATACTGAATCTAAGAGTATAGGTTATTATAAGGAATGGGGGAGTAGTAATTCTCCGTTGGCGCATCCAGGAGTAATTTTACCTCTTAATATGCAAAGTGCTGCTGGAAGAGTTCTGATCCAAATGTACAGGGCAACTTCTCAGTATTCTTATCTTACACAGGCGTATCAAATAGCAAATTTTATAAAATCAAATACATTCTATAATAATGAATTGCGGTCTAATAAATGGAGTTATTGGAAAAAAAATGACCTGCCCGAGGATGTTTCTCATGCAGGTCTGACAATAAGTTTTCCATATGAATGCTATAAATACAAAATATTATATAATAAAAAGTCTATTTATTCGTTTTCTGACATTCAAAGATATATTAACACTTTTAAGAAAGATCTTGTAAAATCTGCCTTATTAATGAATGGTAATGTGAATGATAATACTCAATATTGGGATCTTAAGTCTAATACGAAAGTTGGAAGTCTTACATATGATAGTTATATCTGTAATAGATGGTTATGTTTATCAGAATATGACAAAGGAATATATTCATTAATTGTTGAGATACAAAAAAATAAAAATTATTATACAAAATTATCTACAACTGATCCTTTAACAATAGCACTTTTGGCTTTTAATGAGATTTAATCCGATTTATTACATGAGTTTTTTCACCAAAGAAAAAGAAGCCATTTTTCTTTTTCTAATTAAATAACATTGCTTTTACTGCATAAAAAAAGCATCTTTTTCAGATGCTTGTGTTTTTAGATATTCTTTTTTAAACTTCGTCGTCAGAATCAATAGTGAAAGATCTGCTCTTGAAGTCTTTGTCATGTTTTTCTGAAATTACATCCTCACCCTTTTCATTAATGATGAAATCTGTGGACTCATTAAACATCTCCTGGAAACTCTTAAAATCTTCCTTGTAAAGGTAAATTTTATGCTTCTCGAATGTAGCTTCCCCATTCTCTCCGAAATTCTTCTTACTCTCAGTGATTGTAAGATAATAATCTCCTGCTTTCGTCTCGCGCACATCAAAGAAATAAGTTCTTCTCCCTGCTTTTAACACCTTCGTGAAAATCTCATTTTCATGGCGTTCCTTGTATTCACTCATTGTTAGATATTTTTTAATCTTGTTAAGAACAAATATAAAAGAATTCTTTTAATCACAAAATTTTTTTTATGATTTATTTAACAATTGAGAATGAAATGGCTATGCGGTTACAGAATTGGCAATTTCGGTCAGGTTGATAATTTGATGGGCTTTTTGTGCGCTAGACTCTCTGTGTGTGATAATTATGGAAGTTGCGTTACTGATTTTTTTATCAATATTTTCCAGAATATTCTGCTCCGTTTCAGTGTCTAAAGCGGACAGAGAATCGTCAAAAATAATGATATTGGGGTCCTTAATTAAGGCTCTTGCGATACAAATTCTTTGTTTTTGTCCCCCCGAAAGCATGACTCCGCGTTCACCAACAAGTGTTTTATATTGGTCTTTAAACTCTACAATATTTTTGTGAACATCTGCAATATTGGAATACTCTACTACTTTCTCGTGAGAAGGATGATCAATGGCAAAACCAATATTATTTTCAATAGAATCAGAGAATAAGTAGCTCTCCTGAGGAATATATCCGATAAAGTTTCTGTAGTTCTCCAGATTATGGTCCTTCAGGTTTTTACCATCAATTAAAATTTCTCCTTCTGTAGGATCTATTAATCGGCATAATAGTAAGGCAATTGTCGATTTTCCACTACCGGTTTTCCCCATAATAGCCAATGATTCCCCGGCTTTTACTTTGAAACTTAGATTGTCCAGAGCTTTAATTCCTGTATTAGGGTACACATAAGAAACATTTCTGAATTCTATATCTCCTTTAATCGGATAGTTTTCAAAATTAGTATTAATGATCTCAGATTTTTTATCCATAAATTCATTGATCCTCTGCATAGATGCTTCAGCTCTCTGGTTGACAGAAGTTACCCATCCTACCATAGAGAAAGGGAAAATCAGGGTGTTGATATACATAAAGAAATCGGCAATCTTACCGATGCTTAATTCTCCTGCAATATATTTGGTACCTCCAATCCAGATAATGGCAACATTTAATAATCCGATGACAAAAAGAATAATGGTGAAGAAATAGGCTTCTGTTTTGGCAAGATCCAAGGCTTTATTCTGATAATCGGTGACTTTAATTCCGTAGTTTTTTTCAATATATTTTTCTCTGGCGAAAAATTTTACCACACGGATTCCGGAAAAGCTGTCCTGTACAAAAGTTGAAATCGCAGACTGGCTTTTTTGCATGATCTTCGATTTTTTGTTGATAATAGAACTTACCTTATAAATAGCAAAAGATAAAATAGGAAGTGGAAGTAAAGTCCACATCGTCATGGAAGCATCCGTTTTTACCATGTAAATAGCTGTAATCAGCACCAGTACAATCAGGTTGGCTACATACATCACCCCGGGACCAAGATACATCCTTACTGCCACCACATCTTCACTTAATCTGTTCATTAAGTCTCCGATGGTAGTTTGTTTATAATCCGTTAAAGATAAATCCTGATAATGTCTGTAGATTTTATTTTTAAGTTCATATTCTATCCTTCGGGAGGCAACGATGATCGTCTGTCTCATCATAAAGGTGAAGAATCCGGTTAAGAGAGAACATCCTACAATAATTCCAACATAAATCAGAACCTGATTGTTAAAGCCAAGATTCCCACTTTTTGTAAGTTCATCCACCGATTTTCCTACAAACTGAACCTTATATATATTAAAGAAATTACTGGCAATGATAAATAGTACCCCCCAAAACAGCAATATTTTGTGTTTCCAAAAATAGGGGTTTAAGGTTTTAAGCGCTTTCATATAGTTGCACAAAATTACAAAAATGTCATCACACTACGAATTTCATCAATTTTAAATTTTGTATCTTTGCACCCATAAAAAAGCTCTTTGAATGTTAGGAAGACGACAAATCCGTGAAAAAGTAGTACAGACCGTGTATTCTTACTACCAAAATCCTGTAAAATTTGATGTTTTAGAGAAAAACATGTTTGCCGGGATAGAGAAAATCTATTATCTATACATCTATCAGCTCAACTTTTTGGTGGGTTTGAAAGATTTGGCAGAAAATCAGATCGAAATTGGTAAGAATAAATTTCTTAAAACTGATGCTGATATTAATCCTAACCAAAAATTCATCAACAACCAGGTATTGCTTAAGCTGGAAGAAAATCCTGAAAGATTATTTTTTACAGGGCAGCACAAGCAACTGAAATGGGATATGCATGATGATTTATTGGTAAAAACTTTCCAGAGAATTACTGCCGGGAAACGTTATCAGGATTTCATGAAAGAAGAAGGATACTCTTTTGAAGAAGATCAGAAATTTATAGGTAAATTATTTCTAAGATATATTGCTGAAAATGAAGATTTTCATGATTACTTAGGAGATAAGGAACTTTCATGGTACGATGATATCCATATTGCCAATTCAATGGTACAAAAAACAATCGGTTTCCTGAGAGAAGATGAAGAAAGCAGAACTTTGATCAAAATGATTAAAGATGAAGAAGATAAAACATTCGCTGCAAAATTGTTAAAAGATACCCTGAACAACTGGGAAAACAATGAAAAGAAACTGGAAGAAAGACTGGAAAACTGGGATTTGGAAAGAGTTTCTCTAATGGATAAAGTAATTTTATCTACAGCAATTGCAGAACTTGATAACTTTGCTTTCACACCTTCAAGAGTGATCATTAATGAATATATTGAAATTGCAAAAGTATTTGCTACAGACCGTTCCAATATCTTCATCAATGGTATTTTAGATAAATATTGTAAAGATCAAAATAGAATATAAAATGAAAAAGACGTTATCAATTATCGCCTTGTCAATTATAGGCTTTGGGTTAGTTTCATGTAAAAAAGAAAACAAAGAAACTCAAAGTGCTGAAACTGCAACTACTGATTCTGCAGCTGTTGTGGCTCCGCTAACTACTGATTCTGCAGCAGCACCTGTAGCAGGTGAAACAGTTGCTCCGGTTTCTAACGAACCATCTACTTCTGTAGCTTTATCTGAAAACAGCTTTGATTTTGGAAAAATCAAAAAAGGAGATAAAGTAGAGCACGTATATGAAATTACCAACACAGGTAAGAACCCATTAATCATTTCTGAAGTGAAGCCAGGATGCGGATGTACAGCTCCTGATTTTACAAAAGAGCCTATCATGCCTGGTAAAAAAGGAAAAGTTACATTACACTTTGATTCTTCAAGCTTCGACGGAAACGTTCAGAAGTATGCAGACGTTTTTGCTAATGTAGAAAAAGCTCCAATCAGATTAACGTTCACAGCGAACATTCAACCATAATATTTACAATATGTTGACAGTATTTTTACAGGCACAGGGTGGGTCTTCACCTATGATGCTGATCATGATGGGGGTAATGTTTGTAGGGTTTTATTTCCTGATGATCAGACCTCAGATGAAAAAGCAAAAGCAGGAGAAAAACTTTCAGGAAAACCTTAAAGTGGGAACAAGAGTAGTTCTTACATCAGGTCTTCACGGAAGAATTGCTCAGGTTCAGGATGACGGTTTTGTTATCGAAACGTTATCAGGAAAACTGAAGTTCGAAAAGGCTGCAGTTTCAAGAGAAATGACAGAATCTCGTTTTGGAGATAAAGCAAAAGCTGCTGAGAAGGCAGAAGACAAAAAAGAAACAGCAACTGAAGAAAAGAAATAATTCAGTCTGAAAATATTTAGCTGCGGCGGGTGAACAAAGTTCACCCGCCGCAATTTTTTTATACTGGTTTGAAAAATTGTGTCCATTAGTGAAAAACAATTTGTGAAATTAGTGTTTAATAAAAAATTATCTTTGTCCCATGAATCAAAACACAAACAAAACGGTTCTTATTCTGGGAGCCAATTCTGATGTTGCAAAGCAATGCATAAAACAATATGTGGAGAAAGGATTTTCCGTAATCGCAGCTTCCAGGAATACAACCTCTTTGAATGATTTTATTGATTCAAACAATCTTGACGGCTCAAAAGTCTCTGTTTTGTATTTTGATGCTGCAGATTTTGATTCTCATCAAAAATTTTATTCTGATCTTTCCATCAAACCTCATATTGTGGTTTATGCTGCCGGTTTTTTAGTAGACAATCAAAAAGCGCTGACTGATTTCAAAGGAGCCAGACAAATGATGGAAGTCAATTATATGGGTGGAGTTTCTATCCTGAGTATTATTGCAATGGATAAAGGCAATACCAACCTGGAAAGAATAATCGGGCTCTCTTCCTTGTCCGGAGTGAGAGGGAGAAAAAGTAATTTTGTCTATGGAAGCACAAAGGCTGCATTTACCCAGTTTCTGGCAGGATTGAGACAGGAACTAGATTCCCGGAAAATAATTGTGAATGCCTTGGTTATTGGCTATATCAGAACAAAAATCAACGAAGGACTGGAACTGAATGAATCTCTGATCATGGAGCCTGATTATGTGGCGAAATTTATTGTCAATGCCGGAAATTCCTTTACCATTGTTCCGAATTTTAAGTGGAAAATTATCTACCATATTCTTAGGCTTTTACCGGAAAGTTTGGCTGCAAAATTGCCTTAAGGAAAGTTTCTTAACATTTTTTTCTTTGATCAATGCTCCACTTCGGTATTGTTTTTGTAATTCTATGACCCAAAAATTATTTCTTCCTGCAAGATTCAATTTCTGAATGATTATTGAGTAAAGCAGAAATATTCTTTTCTGCTGTCAATCTATTTTTAAGGATAAAATATAATTTACTTTCACTCTACAGTGCAAGGTGAATTTCTTTTTTTCCAATCCTGCAGAAGATGTCAATGCTTCATTGATATAAATAGTAAAACACATAGTATAAAATGGACGATTTAGAACTGAACAAGATTCAACAACACTGGGACACCTTAATTTCTTCAGCAATCTCATGGGCACCGAGAATTTTTACTGCAATCATTTCTGCATTATTGATTTATCTTATCGGATCATGGATGATCAGAATGATTAAAAAACTGGTTGAAAAAGGTTTCAAAAAAAGAAATATGGAAGCTTCGTTGCAGCATTTTCTTTTAAATATTATCAACTGGGGACTTAATATTCTGCTGTTTATTGTTGTTGTGACGCAACTTGGAGTACAAACCTCTGCATTTGTCGCCATGATTGGTGCCGCAGGTTTAGCAGTTGGTTTAGCTTTACAGGGATCCTTAACAAATTTTGCAGGTGGAATCTTAATTCTACTATTAAAACCTTTTAAGATTGGTGATTTTATTTCTACCAATTCAGGGGTTTCAGGGACGGTAGATGCTATTGATATTTTTCATACAAAACTGATCACTCCACAAAATCAACTGATTATTATTCCTAACGGAGTCGTTTCCAATAACAGTATTACCAATTTTACCCAACTGGGAACAAGAAGAACATCACTGGATATCGGAATTGCCTATGATGCAGATCTTAGACAGACCAAGGATATTTTAATGAATGTCATTAAGAATAATCAATATGCTCTTGCAACACCTGCTCCACAAGTGGTGGTTACTGAATTGGGAGACAGTGCTGTCAATGTATCTGTAAGAGTAAGTACTTCCACAGAAAATTTCTGGACGATGAACGAAGAACTAATCATCGGTTGTAAAGAAGCTCTCGATAAAGCTGGAATCGGAATTCCTTTTCCACAGAGAGATATTCATGTTTACAATCAATAATTATATTTAATTTTTTTAAGAAGCTCCCGCATTATTGTAATGTGGGAGTTTTTATTTTTTATAGAATAACAGAAAATTATTTACTTTTTTTGTTTTGCCTTTCTCTGCAGAATGTCAAGAATTTCAGTATATTGATCAGTTTCATCTTCACTGATCAGGTAAGTGAATGCTGTGCCCATATCCATAGAAATTAGAATAAGTTTGTTAGAAACCTCATAGGTGATTTTTTTCCAGATACACTTCATTTCATATTGTTCACATTTGATATGAATACTGCTTTCATCGAGAATAAATTCTGTTATAGGATGATAGCCTTTTAATTCATCAATATGCTTGTTCATTTTATCAGAATAATTAGCTTTCTGATAATAAAAATTGATCAGGCAGAAAATACTGGCAAGTCCTGAGAATATTAAAGTAAATCGTATAAAGTCATATCTGCTTTTATTGCCGATAAGACTATCGAAAACGAAGATGACGAATAAGGTATAAAATAAATTCCGCAAAAGAGTTGGGAGTTTCTTTTTCCATGAGTAATAAAAATACTGCCACAGTTGCTTGCGGACAATATTCTCGTTAAAATCAATATGTATTTTTTTTTCTTCCATGGTTACAGTTTTTCGGGTGCAAAAATATTGAAATTAT
Organism: Chryseobacterium sp. T20; assembly: GCF_047345655.1. Lineage (NCBI taxonomy): Bacteria > Pseudomonadati > Bacteroidota > Flavobacteriia > Flavobacteriales > Weeksellaceae > Chryseobacterium > Chryseobacterium sp. T20. The sequence continues at coordinate 48,263 of NZ_JBLFDU010000011.1, read as the reverse complement.
TCAGTGTTGAAAGTACTTTTCACGCTAATAAACCTTTTTGTCCCTTTTTTTAAGATTTTTACCAAATGACAATTGTTTTTATCAGTCAGTTTTATACCTTTATCTTACCGCAATCCGTGGGTAGAACAGAAATATGGAAGAGCTTTTTACTTATATCAAAAAATTCGGAATACTGAATCCTCAGGAAGAACTTTTGATTGCTGAAGGAATTCAGGAAATCAAGGTAAAAAAGGGAGAACCTTTTGTAGAAGCCGGGAAAGTAAGTCAAAGAATTGCTTTTGTGAAGGAAGGGGTTTTCCGCTCTTTGTATTATAACAAACAGGGTGATGATTTTACCCGGTATTTCATCTATGAAGGTCGATTTATAGGAGATTTTCAGGGCTTTACCGATCAGCTGCCTGCTCATGAAGATATTGAAGCTATTACAGATGCTGTACTGCTGGTGATTGATCTTAAGCATTTTAAACTTCTGGAAGAGAAAATTGCTGTATGGCCGGTTTTGTTTGCAAGAATCCATGCGTTTGTTGTTGAGAATAAATTAAAGGTTGCCAGTATCATGCTCAATCAGGATGCGAAATCCCGTTACATTCATTTTTTAAATCATTATCCGGGGCTTGCCAACAGAGTTCCGCAATCTATGCTGGCTTCCTATCTTGGGGTTACTCCTTCTTCACTGAGCCGTATCAGGAGAAATATCGTTTAAGAATTGTGGGTTGGAGAGTTGGAGAATAATAGTGTTTGACAGTTATTACTAACTTCTAACATCTAGCTTCTAATTTCTCAATAAATCTCTTTTTGTCAAATGACAATGGTCTTTCTGTCTGACTGTCATAGCTTTGCTTCATAAAATTTAAAGTACGAATATGGATATTGTATTAGGATTACAATGGGGTGATGAAGGAAAAGGAAAGTTTATTGATCTGATCAGTGAAAATTATGACATTACAGCGCGTTTTAATGGTGGATCGAATGCTGGGCACAGCATAGAGAGAAACGGACGAAGAATTACGCTTAAAATGATTCCTTCGGGGATCTTTATGAAAGGAGTGCAGAATGTAATTGGTACAGGAACTGTTCTTGATCCTGTAAGCTTTAAAAAAGAAATTGCAAATCTTCAGGTATTTGATGAAACGGTTCAGCCGGAAACTAATGTGATTATTTCATTGAAAGCTCACTTTGTACTGCCTACCCATAAGCTTCTGGATGTTTTTATGGAGGAAAGTTCTGATTATACAACCATCGGAACCACCAAAAACGGGATTGCACAGGCTTATTCAAATAAAATCTTAAGACAGAATGTAAGAATAGGGGATATGTTTGCTCCTGACTTTAAAAGCAGAGTACAACACATTTTAGAAAGAGATTATAAGATGCTGACTGCAGGAGGTATGGCACTTCCTTCTCTGGAGGAAATAAGTAATGAATTTTTTGAAGCGGTAGATTTTCTGAAAAGATTTAAATGCACAGAAACTGAAATATATTTGAACAATGCTCTGGCAGAAGGTAAAACAATCTTAGCTGAAGGATCTCAGGCTGCCATGCTGGATATTGACCACGGAACATATCCTTATGTTACTTCTTCTTCAACTACTGCTTCAGGAGCGAGCAGTGGACTTGGTGTTTCACCGAAAAAGATCGGTGAGATATTCGGAATTGCAAAAGCTTACTGTACAAGAGTAGGAAACGGTGTTTTTCCAACTGAATTATTTGATGAATTAGGTGAAGAGATCAGAACAAAAGGGAATGAGTTTGGTTCCAATACCGGACGTCCGAGAAGAACAGGATGGCTGGATCTTCCTGCCTTAAAGTATGCAGTAATGATCAATGGAGTGACTCAGCTGGTGCTGACAAAGGCTGATGTTTTAAGTGGACTGAAATCCGTAGCAGTTTGTACCCATTATGAACTGGAAAATGGAGAGATCGTAACTGCTTCAGGTTTACTCCCTGAAAACGGAAAACCTATACTAAAATGGATGAATGGTTGGGAAGCTGAGTTTTCTGCAATGAAAAGTCCTTCAGAATTACCAAAAGAAGTCATCGAGTTTCTGTCATTCTTGGAACAAGAATTGGGAATTCCTGTTGCTTATCTTTCAACCGGGCCTGGAAGAAATGAGATGTTGAAATTAATATAATAGATAGTTATAGAATAGAAAGAGGTTAGGGAGTTTATTTCCTAACCTCTTTTTTGTATGAAGAAATTTAGTTAACTTTTGTAAGGATGAAGCGTTGCTTTGTAGAAGGCTGAACTGTTTGATCAGTCGTACCGATTACAATAGGGGTAAGATTGGTTGTTGTGCCATTTTTTACCTCTAATCTCAATGCTGGTGCGTTCTTAGGAGCAAATCCAAATCCATTATTTCCTAAATTGAATAATAACCATTTTTGAGAATCTGTATTAGCATTAGTTCTTAATTCAACAGCTGTTCCATTCGTTGTCCCGTTACTTTTCACGGTTAATACCTTTGTAGGGTCTAATATAGATTTGATGGTATAGTAACCATGATCTGATTTGGTGAAAGTAAATCGCTGGTTATTTCCGGTAGAGGCTGTATACAGAATGATGCTGGTGCCGTCTGTAGTAGAGCTTCCTGAAATATCTATATTTTTATCACTCGCTAAAGCTGTTCTCATTGTATACGTTCCGTTGATGGCAGAAGTAGCATTAACGGGTCCATACAAATGATTGATACCAGCATAATCACCTGCAGACAATCCTGTTCTTTGCTTGGTGAATGTAGATCCATCCAGCTTAGTCATTACAGGCTGACTTGAGTCTATTGCAAAGTCTGTAGACTGATACATCATGACTGAACCGAAATCAAATGCGCCATGTCCTGCATAATCATTGTAAAGATTGAAGTTATGACGGCTTCCTTCTACAGCTTTGTTAACATCTACAATGATGTACTGATCTCTATCCGGGCGGCACTGCTCATGCATGATTCCCATAGAATGCATGATTTCGTGGGCGATAATAGCGGGATAAGTAATATTATAAATTTTAATACCATTAACTCTGTTTTTTTGCCATCCAAGCGGAGAACTGTTGGATGTTGTATAAGTAAAAGTGATATATTCCGTTTGGTTGGTTCGTTCTACAAACTGCATACTTGTTTGTGAAGAAATCATATCAAACGCTTTGTTGATATTCGTCAGGAACGTATTGTAATTCTGAGTACTCAGACTTCCCTGGCTGGGTAATGTATAATAGACAGTTGCATTCGGCCATGTCTTAATAAAAGAGCTTACAATGGTGCTTTTCTCTGCTGTTGATGTTCCGGGGTTGGCCTGCTTTTGTAATACATTAAACTGTTCGGGGCTAATCGTAATATCTTCTGCATAAAAATATTCTCCATTGACTTCATTAACATACGTGAATTTTCCGTCAATTGATAATTTGTGAATCTTCGCATTGTCTAGCTTTGTGGTTGCAGGATCGATGGAATCAGTTTGAGGATTTTCAATGTCCGACCTACATGAGTTCAGTGCCAACACAAGGCATCCTGATAATAGTAATAGTTTGCTTTTCATATTATTTAATATTGGTTTGGTGATCAAGGTTTAAAATATGAACAGCTATATTATTATCATACGCATGAGATTATAAAAATACATCAATTCCTAAGTTTTGATTAAGTCTTCATTATAATTCAGCTGTGTAACGTAAATATATTAATAAAAATCATATTTACATATAACATAATATAATGATTGTTTTGTTGGTTTTTTATTTGAAAAAGGTATTTATTTCGTTGATTTAATTGTTTTAATTTAATTTTTACTATTAAATTTTAATTCAAGTTATTTCACGAATATTTGACATAGTGTGTAAAAATGCATATTCTACTAGTGTAAAGTTTGTTTTGTTAGCAAATTGATAAATTATGTTAGGATTTGTAATGTTTTTTGATTCTAAATAATGCTACTTTATTATTATTTATTTTTCAAAAATAGTATTGTCAATATAAAACACCAGGAAGTTCAGGGTGAACTTAAGACTCCTGTAATGAGAATATAAAAAAAGCGGGGCAAATACCCCGCTTTATATTTATGCTTTTAAATTCAATTGTAATTCTAATTCGTCGAGCTGTGCATCAGCAATCGGAGCAGGTGCGTCGATCATTACATCTCGTCCTGAATTGTTCTTAGGGAAAGCAATATAATCTCTGATCACTTCGTTCCCGTCAAGAATCGCTACCAAACGGTCAAATCCGAATGCTAAACCTCCGTGTGGCGGAGCACCATATTTGAAGGCATTCATCAGGAATCCAAACTGAGCTTCTGCTTCCTCTCTGGTAAATCCTAATAAATCAAACATTTTAGACTGAAGATCTCTGTCAAAAATTCTGATAGATCCTCCTCCGATTTCGTTTCCGTTCAGAACCATATCATAAGCGTTGGCTCTTGCTTTTCCAGGATCAGTTTCCAATAAGTGGATATCTTCCGGTTTTGGAGACGTGAAAGGGTGGTGCATTGCATGGTATCTTTCAGTATCTTCATCCCATTCCAATAGAGGGAAGTCAACAACCCAAAGTGGTGCAAATACATTTCCTTTTCTTAGTCCCAAACGGTTTCCAAGCTCCATTCTCAATGCTGAAAGCTGAGCTCTTACTTTATTTTCGTTTCCGGAAAGAATCAACATTAAGTCACCTTCTTTTGCTCCGAATTTTTCGATTATTTTTGCTAAATCTTCTTCGTTGTAGAACTTATTTACCGATGAGGTTTTCACTCCGTCATTCTGGAATTTTGCCCAAACCATTCCTGAAGCACCAATCTGAGGACGTTTTACCCAATCCACAAGTTCATCGATCTGCTTTCTTGTATAGTCTGCACATCCTTCTACATTGATCCCGACTACTAATTCAGCATCATCAAATATTTTAAAGTCTTTTCCTTTTACCAGTTCATTCAGTTCTACGAACTCCATTCCGAAACGGATATCCGGTTTGTCATTTCCGTATTTTCTCATCGCATCTGCGAAAGTCATTCTTGGGAAAGCTCCGAATTCCTGACCTGTAATATCTTTTATAAGCGTTTTGGTCATTCCTTCGAATACGTTCATCACGTCTTCCTGCTCTACGAAAGCCATTTCACAGTCGATTTGTGTAAACTCCGGCTGTCTGTCAGCTCTTAAATCCTCATCACGGAAACATTTTACAATCTGGAAGTATTTATCCATTCCACCTACCATCAGAAGCTGTTTGAAGGTCTGTGGAGACTGTGGTAATGCATAAAACTGTCCAGGGTTCATTCTGCTTGGTACCACGAAGTCTCTTGCTCCTTCCGGAGTAGACTTGATCAAAACAGGAGTTTCCACTTCAATGAAACCTTCGTCAGATAAATAATTTCTTACTTTCTGTGCCATCTTGTGGCGGAAGATCAGTTTATCTTTTACCGGATTTCTTCTGATATCCAGGTAACGGTATTTCATTCTTAATTCTTCACCGCCATCTGTTTCATCCTCAATAGTGAAAGGTGGAAGCTGAGAATCGTTCAGAATTGTCAGTTTTTCTACCAGAATTTCAATTTCCCCGGTTGGAATATTAGGGTTTTTGCTTACTCTTTCAATAACTCTTCCGGTAGCCTGAATCACAAATTCACGGCCCAGTTTTTTAGCTTCTTCCATCAATTGAGCAGAAGAGCGGTCCTGGTCAAAAACCAGCTGGGTAATTCCGTAACGATCTCGAAGATCTACCCAAATCATAAATCCTTTATCACGGATAGTCTGTACCCATCCTGATAGTGTAACTTCTTCATTCAGATTTTTCAGAGATAGCTCTCCGTTGGTGTGTGATCGAAACATAATTATTTGTTTAAAGTTCAATGTTTAAGGTTCAATTCCGAACCTTGAATTTTTCGTTGGCAAAGATAAGATTTTTGCAGGTTTTATAAATAAAAAAAACTCCCTTTCGGAAGTTTCATATATTGTTTTTAGATTTTTTTAAATTCTGTTACCACCTTTTGCGATCAGAATTCTCTTTACATCCTCACTGCCTTTTGTTTCATCAGCTACTTCAAGAGGAGTTTTATTCTGACATTTTTTATTCACATTCGCTTTGTTATCCAAAAGGAAGTTGATAATATTCTTTCTGTCAGACATTACACTGAAGCCAAGGGGTGAATAAAGTAGATCTCCCACAAGGAAACATTTGTTGTAATCTCCCGGAGCAAACTGTTTTTTGAATGTTGCTATATCATCAGAATAAATGGCTTTCATCTTTTCCTGACTCATCTTCTGGGCAGAGAACATGCTGCCGGACAGTAACATTCCAAATAGAAAAGTAGTAGAGATTATTTTTTTCATAAGGATAATTTTTAAGAATATACAAATCTAAATTAAATTTTATTACCAATTGCTAAGTTTTTCTAATAATTGGATTTGTATTTTTGGGATTACATAAAATATTAATTGTGAAATGACAAAATATATTGAATTTTTGAAAAAAGCATTCAGCGGTGAAGAAACTGATTTTACAAAAGTGAATATCAGAAGTGCTGTGTTGCTTTTAGCGATTCCCATGATGCTTGAAATGGCTATGGAATCCGTATTTGCGCTTGTGGATCTCTATTTTGTCGGCCATCTGAAAGAAAGCGGTTTTGCTATCCAGACGGTGGGGCTTACCGAATCTGTACTTTCGATAATGTATTCTATTGCCATTGGGATGAGTATGGCGGCCACAGCTTTGGTAGCGAGAAGAATTGGTGAGAAAAATCCGGAACAGGCTTCCAGAAGTGCGGCACAGGTATTACTCGTTTCCTTTGCGATTACTTTTATTTTAAGCTTGTTGGGGGTGATCTTTGCAGAAGAAATTTTAATCCTGATGGGTTCAAAACCTGAAGCAGCTGCTTATGGAAAGAATTTTACCAGAATTATGATGGGAAGCAGCACGATTATTATGCTTTTGTTTTTAATTAATGGGATTTTCAGAGGAGCTGGAAATGCTATGATTGCTATGAAAAGCTTATGGATCGCGAATATTGCTAATATCATTCTCTGTCCGATTCTGATAAAAGGCTTAGGACCTGTTCCTGCTTTGGGACTAACGGGAGCTGCTTTGGCAACAACAATAGGACGTAGCATTGGTGTTATTTATCAGCTGTATCATCTTTTGGTAGCCGATACTCAGATAAGAATTAAGCTTCCTTATTTTAAACCGAATTATGCATTAATCAAATCCATTATAAAAATTGCAACTCCCGGAATTTTTCAGTTTGTCATTGCCTCATGCAGTTGGATTTTCCTTGCAGAACTTGTGGCAACTACAGGAGGAGAGAATGCATCGGCAGGTTATCAGACTGCTTTAAGGCTGATGATGTTCTTTATGCTTCCAGCCTGGGGATTGAGTAATGCTGCCTCTACGTTGGTAGGACAGAATATGGGAGCGAATGAAATGCTGAGAGCAGAACAGTCGGTGATGAAAACCGTGAAATATAATGTCATTTTTATGCTGGTGGTAAGTCTTATTTTCCTTTTTATGGGGAACTTTTTAGTTAGTTTTTTTACTCAGGAAATGGCCATTAAAGATTTTGCTAAAAATGCGCTTCAGATTATGAGTATAGGATTTATTTTCTATGGAATCGGGATGGTGATGATTAATGCCTTCAATGGAGCTGGTGATACATGGACTCCTACCTGGGTTAATCTTTTTGGTTTCTGGCTGTTTCAGATTCCGCTGGCCTATTTCTTATCAAAATATCTTGACATGGGACCCAAAGGAGTTTTTATATCAATTCCAGCCGCAGAAACATTGATTACTATTGTTGCTTTCATCTTATTTAAAAAAGGAAAATGGAAGACGATAAAAGTGTAGAATGTAAGGATGATGGAAGCTTGAAGAGGGGAGTACAGGCAGCCTTAAATATTTAAGCTGGTCTTTTATCAACAAGATGAAGAAAATAGAACTAATTTGATAACAGATAGTCAAAAATAGTAACCTGATAGTAACTTCGAACATCCATCCTCCAGCTTCCCTCCCTAATTTATAAAACTTTAACAGCTTCATTAATTGGATTTTAGTATTGTATTTTCTAAATTCGTAGAACAACAAATACATAATACTATGGGAAAAGGAGACAAAAAATCAAGAAGAGGAAAAATTAATTCCGGAAGTTATGGTAAAAGAAGACCTAAAAAAGCTTCAAAATCATTTCCTGCTTCTGCAGAAAAATCTAAAAAGTAATTAAAAATAAAAAAGACCGAAGATCATATCTCCGGTCTTTTTTTATGAAAATTAAATTAATTATTTACCTCCTAAAATATTTCCAAGGATGCTGCCTAATCCGCCGCCACCTTGTTGTTGGTTTCCACCACCGCCCAATACACTTCCCAGGATATCATTCAAAGGATTTCCTGATGATTGAGATTGTCCGCCACCTCCTAAAACACTTCCAAGAATATCATTCAAAGGATTAGACTGCTGAGCTTGTGCCTGATTGGAAGCATTTCCAAGGATTCCTCCTAAAAGATCTCCTAAACCTCCTGCTCCTACATTGCTCTGTTGTTTCTGCTGTCCGATATAACCCATTACTACAGGTGCAAGCATCGCAAGGATAGGACCTATTTTATCTATTGAAATTCCAGTGTTCTGAGACAGTTGGTTTTCAACAGTACTTTTTTGCCCACCGAAGATATGATCAAGAATAGATCCTCCTTCAGCCTGTCTTGCTTCAATTTGTGAAGCATCATTTAAAATACTTCCGTTGTGGTCTTTATCTAAAGCATTATTTAAAGCTTCTGCTTCTTTAGCATCCTGAGATTTATTTCTAAGATAAGAAATAATAAGAGGGGTAGCAACAGCTAATAGGGCGATTACCTGGTTTTTACTGATTCCGAATTTGTTTTCAGCCTGTTCAGCAACCTGGTTGCCAGTGTTCCCTGTAAGTAGGTCAATTAAACTCATTTTTTGTGTTTATTTAGTATTAAGTACACCAAAGTTATCAAAAAATATGCCTCACAAATTGACCACCTTTCATAATTATTGTTAAAGTTTCTGAGAGCGTTTCAGAAGACCTTAGTTTTTAATGATAGGAACGTTTGAACACGCTTCTCCGAACATCAGAGATTTTACAATAGGTTTCAGTTGTTCTACCAATTCAATATAAGCATTTTCAGGAATTTCTTTATCTGAACATCCTTTTACAAGCACTCTTTTTCCTCTCATTTCCTCAAAATCATGAGTCTGGATGGCATTATGCATTAAAATAACTTCCAGATCCTCGCGGCTTCCAAAAACTACTTTCTTTGCTACATCAGTAATTTTTGCTGTTAAAACAAAATAAGCCCAAAGAGGAATAATAGTGTCAACAGAATTGTAAATGTATATATAAGCGTCTTTATATTGTTCCGTATCGATAGCATCTACCTTTTCGCGGAAATCTTTTTCTTTCAGGATCATTTCCTGAAAAAGGAAATCTTTAAGGTCAATACCTTTTCTTTCCCCTTTTGGCAGTAAAGTGGTAAGGTCAAAATTGATAAGGCCGCTTTCTGCAACTTTATTCCGGATTTCAAATTCTTCTGACATTTTTTATCATTATCTTTGAACAAATTTACGAATTAAGATCATATCTATCTTAATTTGTTCTCTATCCTTACTATAGAAATGAAGTATTATATTATTGCAGGAGAAGCTTCCGGTGACTTGCATGGAAGCAACCTGATGAAAGCCTTAAAACAAAAGGATCCCCATGCGGAATTCAGATTTTGGGGTGGCGACCTGATGAAAGCTCAGGGCGGAACGTTGGTGAAACATTACCGTGATCTTGCTTTTATGGGATTCCTGGAAGTGGTGATGAACCTCCGTACCATTCTGAATAATATTAAATTCTGTAAAGAGGATATTCAGAAGAACAGACCTGATGTTTTGATCCTGGTGGATTATCCGGGGTTCAATCTGAGAATTGCCAGATTTGCCAAAGAATTGGGAATCAAAGTTGTTTACTATATTTCTCCACAGCTTTGGGCATGGAAAGAAGGCCGCGTAGAGATTATCAAAAAATATGTGGATGAAATGATGGTTATTCTTCCATTTGAAGAAGGCTTTTACAGAAAACATGGAGTACATTCTCATTTTGTAGGTCATCCGTTGCTGGATGCTATTTCGGATCTTCAGGAAATAAGCATTGAAAAATTCAAATCAGAGCATGGCTTGAATGAAAAAGAAATCATTGCATTGCTTCCGGGTTCCAGAGAACAGGAAGTAGAAAAGATGCTGGAAATAATGCTTTCCGTAAGACCGCACTTCCAAAACTATCAGTTTGTGATTGCCGGAGCGCCAAGTCTTCCAAAAGAATTTTATCAGAAATATGTAGATGATAATGTTCATTTTGTATCCAATAAAACCTATGATCTGCTAAGATGTTCAAAAGCAGCTTTGGTGACTTCCGGAACAGCTACGTTGGAAACTGCTTTGTTGAATATCCCTGAAGTGGTTTGCTATCGTGGAAGTAAAATTTCCTATGCTATTGCTAAAAGATTGGTGAAAAATATCAATTATATTTCTCTGGTTAATCTGATTATGGACAGAGAAGTGGTGAAAGAATTGATTCAAAATGATCTGAATACTAAGAATCTGGTAGAAGAACTCAATAAAATTTTGTCAGGAGAAAAAAGGGAACAGGTTCTGAATGACTATAGTCTTCTGAGAGAAAAGCTTGGTGGGAAAGGAGCCAGCGATCATGCTGCTGAGGTGATATTAAAAGTATAGTTTGTGCTGAGTTTCTGATTATTTAATTTTTAACTATGAATTATTGTAACCGTTTTCTTTTATTACTGACTTTTACATTATTTTTCTCAAACAGTTTTGCCCAGCAGAGCAGTGCAAGAGATAAAGTTCAGATATTTTATTACGGCTGGTATGCTAATCCGGCAACAGACGGAGATTATCAGCACTGGAATCATGAGATCCTTCCTCACTGGAGTAATCCAAAATGGAATAATCTGGGGCATCATAAAGGAGGTGATGATATCGGAGCTAATTTTTATCCGGCTCTCGGCAACTACAGTTCCAATGATCCGAAAACCATCGAGCAGCATATGAAAATGATCAAAGACTCCGGAGTAGGAGTCGTTGTCGTAAGCTGGTTGGGGAAAGATTCGTTTACGGATAAAAGTCTTATCAAATATTTAGATATTGCAGATCGGTTTGATTTAAAAATAGCTTTCCACATTGAGCCCTTTTATAAAAATACTTCAGAATTAAAAGAGCAGCTTTCTTACCTGGTAAAAACGTATTCCAATCATCATGCATTCTATAAAAAAGAAGGAAAACCCCTGTTTTATGTGTATGACAGTTATAAAATTCCTAAAGAAGAATGGATGAAAATATTATCCAAAGATGGAGCGGGAACAGTCAGAAACACAGATTTAGATGCACTTTATATTGGGCTTTGGGTTGAGAAAGATGATGCTAAATTTTTTGATTCGGCAGGCTTTGATGGTTTCTATACCTATTTTGCCAGCGAAGGATTTGTATACGGAAGTACAACGGCTAATTGGGATTTTATGGCCAACTTTGCTAAAGATCATCATCTGATTTTTATTCCATGTGTAGGTCCTGGTTATTCCGATACAAGAATCCGTCCGTGGAATGAAGCAAATTTCAAAAGCAGAGATCATGGAAAATATTATGAGAAAATGTTTGATGCTGCCAGTAAAGTAAATCCGGAGTTCATTGGTATTACATCATTCAATGAATGGCATGAAGGAACGCAAATAGAGCCTGCTGTTCCTAAAAAAGCAGGTGATTTCAAATATGAAGATTACGGAAAAGATCCTTTATTTTATATCAAAGAAACGAAGCGTTTGACGGATAAATTTTTGAAAAAGAGGTAGTATACTTTTAAACGTAATTTTTAGGAAAAAAAATTAAGCGTTCTGTTAACATTTTTAATGAAGACAGAGCGCTTATTTAGTTTTTAAAGAGATCATGAATTTTCCATTCTTTGCCTATTTTAAAAGGATAATTAATGGATATTGAACAAACAACCTCTTCTTATTCTGGCAGTGTGCTTTATTCTTGGAATTCTTTTTCAGGATAAAGTGGTATTGTCAGAGACCATTGTTGATGGAGTGGGAGTAATCTGCTCAATATTGTTGATTTTAATCTGTTTTCATTCTTATCTTCTGCATAAAACCAAAACAGTTTTCCTGATGCTTCTGTTGTTTGGAGCAGGAATTGTTCTTCATTTCTATAATACTTCTTCACCAGTTGATAAACTTCTGATCAAGAAACATGAAATAGTTTCATTTAAGATCTCTCAGAAATTAAATTCTTCTGAAAAATATAGAAAATATGAGGGCATTGCACAGGCAGGTAATGCATGTTTCAATTCAATTTTTTATGTTCCAAAAGATAGAAAAGAGTTAGATTTTATTCACTACTACAAAGCTGAGGCTTACATTACAAAACCTCAGGTTCCATCATATGATTTTCAATTTGATTATGCTCAATATCTGAAGAGAAAACATATTGATTACCAGGTTTATCTTTCAAAAGAAATTATATCTGCAGAACGGAATGACTTAACGTGGGCAGATCAGCTTAGGCAATATAGGTTTGAGGTTCTTAACAAAATAGATAAAACAGAAATTTCAGAAAAAACTAAAGAATTTCTGAAAGGTATTATTCTGGCAGATCGGACAAAAATTGATGCAGACACTGTCAGGGATTTCAACAAGTCAGGGCTGGTTCATTTTCTGGCTATTTCCGGAACTCATATTGTGGTTGTTTTTGGGATGTTCTACTTTTTTCTGATTCGGTTTGCTCCTTTACAATTCAGAAAATATGCTGTTATTTTCAGTTTGATTTTTATCTGGTTGTTCGCGGCTTTTATTGGATTTGGTAATTCAGTATTGCGGTCTTGCATCATGCTGAGTGTTTATTTCATTTTTGTTTTGCTTCAGCGAAAGCCGGATCTGCTTCACTCACTAGCCTTGTCTGCTTTTTTTATTCTATTCGGAGATACACAACAGCTTTTTGATGTAGGTTTTCAGCTTAGCTTTTCGGCTGTTTTGGGGATTTATTGGCTGAATCAGCCTCTGTTGAAATACTTCCCAAAACAGGATAATTATATTAAAAAACTCTTGTTTAACACGATTACAATATCTTTATCTGCACAGTTGGCAACACTTCCTCTGGTGTTGTACTATTTTCATCAGTTTTCATTGATATCAATCATTGCCAATTTTGTTATCGTTCCTTTTTCTGAATTAATTATTATTTTCTCTTTTTTAATAACGGTTCTTATTTCTTTTGGGATTGATTTTGAACTTATAAATGGTCTATATGACGGGATTATTCAGTTTTTACTGGGGTTGATTCATTGGTTTGCTGAGGTTGATGTACTGTTTTTTGAAAATATTCCAATGAATGGGATAGAAGTGATGTCATTATCAGTGTTTGTCTATTTACTAAGAGCAGCTATATTGAAATTCAATATGAAAAATACGATGAGATTGATGATGGCAGCATTACTATTTCTAATGATAAGAAGCGGAATCACGGCTTTTGAAAATCGGAAGGAAGAGATATTGGTTTACCATTTTAACAGAAACAAAATTTTTTCAGTGAAAAATGGGGCCAGAGTCTGTTTCTGGATTTCGGATATGAAAAATAAGACGAAGATTTTACAGTATATAATCAATCCATATTGTGCTTCCAGGAGAGTAGATCATTTTGAGATAAAAACCTTGTCACCCTCCATTCAAAAAGTGGTTTTCAGGAATAAGATTTATGATCTGAAATGATGGTTCTGAATTTAGCCATTTTCCTGTATTTATAATGGGTGAAAATCTTATTTAGAAAGATTACAAACTGTCTATTTGTGAGATTTCTCACTTTTCGATATTGTTAAACTTTCTTAATTTTGTGGAAATTCAAATTTAAACTTATATGGCAGGTTTAACGAGTTCTACGATAGGTAGAAAATACGCTATGGCATTATCAGCTATGTTTTTGCTGATTTTTCTTATACTGCATTTGACAACCAATTTGTTATCAGTTCTAAACAAGGATGCATTCAATACAGCATCTGACTTTATGGGCTATAATCCTTTTGTGCAGTTCTTAATGCAGCCTATTCTTGGTTTTGCAGTAATTTTCCATTTTGTAATGGGATTTGTGCTTGAGATCAAGAATAATAAAGCGCGTCCGGTAAAGTATGCAGCTAACAACGCATCAGTGAATTCTTCATGGATGTCCAGAAATATGATTATTTCAGGAGCTGTTATTTTAGCTTTCTTGGCGCTTCACTTATATGATTTCTGGCTACATGAAATTAATTACAAGTATGTAGAAGGATTGACTCCTGATGCAGAACGTTTCTGGCCGGAACTTCATGAAAAGTTTGCTGATCTTTGGAGAGTGGCTTTGTATGTAATCTCTTTTGTTCTACTAGGATTACACTTAGCGCACGGATTCCAGTCTTCATTCCAGTCTATCGGTGCGAGACATCCAAAATATACACCGGTGATCAAAGCTTTCGGGACATGGTATTCAATCCTTATCCCTGCAGGATTTATCATCGTTGCAGTTTTCCATTTTATAACTCAATAATATCAATATACTAGTATGAGTAAATTAGATTCAAGAATTCCAGCGGGTCCTCTTAAAGACAAGTGGAAAAATCATAAAGACCATATGAACCTTGTTGCACCAAACAACAGAGATAAGATTGATATTATTGTTGTAGGTACAGGTTTGGCAGGAGGTTCTGCTGCAGCTACATTGGCTGAGCAAGGATATAATGTGAAAGCATTCTGCTACCAGGATTCTCCAAGAAGAGCGCACTCTATTGCAGCTCAGGGAGGGATCAACGCAGCTAAGAATTACCAGGGAGACGGTGACTCTACTTACAGATTATTCTATGATACCATTAAAGGTGGTGACTATAGAGCAAGAGAGGCCAACGTTTACAGATTAGCTGAAGTTTCTGCAAATATTATTGACCAGTGTGTTTCCCAGGGGGTTCCTTTCGGGAGAGATTACGGCGGTCAGCTGGATAACCGTTCATTTGGTGGGGTTCAGGTAAAAAGAACTTTCTACGCAAAAGGACAAACAGGACAGCAGTTATTATTAGGTGCTTATTCTTCAATGAGCCGTCAGATCGGTAAAGGAAGAATCAAAATGTATAACCGTCATGAGATGTTAGATCTTGTTATTGTTGACGGAAAAGCAAGAGGGATTATCGCAAGAAACCTTGTAACAGGTGAAATTGAAAGACACTCTGCTCACGCTGTAGTAATCGCTTCTGGAGGATACGGAAACGTATATTTCCTTTCTACTAATGCAATGGGATCAAACGTTTCTGCTGCATGGAAAATTCACAAAAAAGGAGCTTACTTCGCAAACCCTTGCTACGTACAGATTCACCCGACTTGTATTCCTGTTCACGGAACACAGCAGTCTAAACTGACTTTGATGTCTGAATCATTAAGAAACTCAGGAAGAATCTGGGTTCCTAAAAAACATGAAGATTCAGTAGCGATCAGAGAAGGTAAATTAAGACCTGAAAATATTAAAGAAGAAGATAGAGATTATTATTTGGAAAGAAGATACCCTGCATTCGGTAACCTTGTACCTAGAGACGTTGCGTCCAGAGCTGCTAAGGAAAGATGTGATGCTGGATTCGGAATTGAAAATAATGATACTCAGGAAGGTGTTTACCTTGATTTCTCTACAGAGATCATGAAAAAAGGTAAAGAATCCGCTATCGAAAAACATATTCATAATCCAACAGATCAGCAGATCTATGATTTAGGTAAGAGCTGGGTAGAGGAGAAATACGGTAACTTATTCGTAATGTACGAAAAAATTACTGCTGATGATCCTTACAAAACTCCTATGAAGATCTATCCTGCAGTTCACTATACAATGGGTGGTGTATGGGTTGATTATAACCTTCAGTCTACAATCCCAGGTTGTTTCGTAATCGGTGAGGCTAACTTCTCAGATCACGGAGCAAACAGATTGGGTGCTTCTGCATTGATGCAGGGTCTTGCTGACGGATATTTCGTACTTCCTTACACGATTGCAGATTACCTTTCTGCGGATATCAGAACAGGAGCTATTCCTACGAACTCAGGAGCGTTTGACGAAGCTGAAAAAGGAATTAAAGAAAAAATTGATTTCTTCTTAAACAATAAAGGAACTCACTCTGTAGACCACTTCCACAAACAATTAGGAAACATTATGTGGAATAAAGTTGGAATGGGAAGAACTCCTGAAGGATTAAGAGAAGCAATCAAAGAAATTGAAGAAGTAAGAAACGATTTCTGGAAAAACGTAAAAGTACCAGGAGAAGGAGAAGGAATGAACACTGAGCTTGAAAAAGCATTCAGAGTAGCAGACTTCCTTGAACTTGGACAATTAATGGCTATCGATGCACTACACAGAAATGAATCTTGTGGTGGACATTTCCGTGAAGACCATTCAACTCCGGATGGAGAAGCGGAAAGAGATGACGTAAACTACAAATACGTCGGAGCTTGGGAATATCAAGGAAACGATATCAACACAGAAGTGTTGCATAAAGAAGAATTGATATACGACAACATCGAGGTTAAAACTAGAAGTTATAAATAATCTCCAACCTATAAATATAACATTATGAGTGCAAAAAAAGGCTTACATCTTACGCTGAAAATTTGGAGACAAAAAAATAGTAAAACTAAAGGTCAGTTTGAGACCTATAAAATATCAGATGTATCTACAGACTCTTCATTTTTGGAGATGTTGGATATCCTGAACGAAAACTTAATTAACGAAGGAAAAGAACCTATCGCTTTCGACCACGACTGTCGTGAAGGAATTTGCGGTATGTGTTCTCTTTACATCAATGGTAGAGCTCACGGACCTGATACAGGGATTACAACTTGTCAGCTTCACATGAGAATGTTCAAAGATGGTGAGACGATCGTTATTGAACCTTGGAGAAGTGCTGCTTTCCCTGTAATCAAAGATTTGATGGTAGATAGAAGCGCATTCGACAGAGTAATGGCAGCAGGAGGGTTCATTTCTGTGAACACTTCCGGTAATACACTGGATGCTAATGCAATCCCTGTTCCTAAAGAAGATGCAGATAAAGCAATGGATGCTGCAGCTTGTATCGGATGTGGAGCGTGTGTAGCTACATGTAAAAACGGATCTGCAATGTTATTCGTTGGAGCAAAAGTTTCTCAGTATGCATTACTTCCACAAGGTAGAGTAGAAGCTAAGAGAAGAGTTCTGAACATGGTGAAAGCTATGGACGAAGAAGGTTTCGGAAACTGTTCAAACACCGGAGCATGTGAAGTAGAATGCCCTAAAGGTATTTCTCTTGAAAACATCGCAAGAATGAATAGAGAGTACATGGCTGCTCTTGCAGATCAAGGATAGAATTGATTCAAATACATAAAAAATCGCCTTCATTTTTGGAGGCGATTTTTTTATGGAAAAGATAACCCTGTTAAAGTTTGTTAACTTATTGACTGATCTTCGTTATTCTTTATTTATTAAGTATATATTTGGAAGGTAATTGAATCGTTTTCTGAAAAAACTTTCAAATACTTTTTACCTTCAAAAAGACAACCTCCAATAATTGGAATATCCCTTTTGAGTGGTAATAATAAAATTTTTAAAAAAAATAATTAGTGTGAATTAGCAAGCCCTAAAAAGCGTATTTTTGTGTAATATTAAAAATTGAAATGAAAAAATATCTTTTATTGTTTATCATCACATTCTTTGTGATGTCTTGTTCAAAAAAAGTAGAAGTAAAAGGAAAAATTACTGGAAGCTCACCATTAGAAAGAATTGAATTTGTAGAAGCTTCAGGAGTAGGAACACTGCCTTTGATTAATATAGGTCTTGATAAAGACGGAAACTTTTCAGGAAATTTTGACGCTCCTAAAGATGGAATGTACGTAATCAATTACGCTGGCAGACAAAGCCTGATCTATCTTGAAGGTGGACAAAAAGTGAATATCTCAGGAAACGGAGCTACTTTCCCAAATGAATATGTGATTACCGGAGATGCTAAAAAGAATAATGACTTCCTTACGGCAAGCATGAAGTTCTTGGCAGACTATGGAGGTAAAGTTAATTTACCTGTATTAATGGGTGGAGACGAAGCTGCATTTTTGAAAGGTATGCATAAAATTGAAGCAGATATTAATAAAAATGTTGATGACCTTGCCAAGAAAAATAATCCAAGCAAAGGATTATTGGAATGGAAGAAAAACGATGTGAAAGTAACCATTCTTAACTTGCTTGCGAACTATGAAATGTCTCACGGTCCAATGTCTGGAAATCCTTCTTTCAAAGCTTCTAAGGCTTTCAAAGATTACGAAACTCAGTTGGAAACAGACAAAGATGGAATGGTAAAAACTATTCCTCTTTACAGACAATATCTTCTTGTAAAAATGACTCCGGATTTCCAGAAATATGCTGAAGCAAACAGCAAAGGAAAAACAGGGATTACAACTTCTGAGATGTTCGCTCAGTATTTAAAAACAAAAAAAGATTTATCTCAAACTGCAAAAGATTATCTTCTTGCATTTGTAATGGCTCAGGCTGATATTCATCCAACAACTCCAGCTGCCAATATTGACAAGATTAAAAAGATCATCGATTCAGATATTAAAGATGCTACCATTAAAAGTGACCTTTTAAAAATGCAGGTAGCTATTACAGGACTTAAAATCGGAGAGGCAGCTCCTGAAGCAGCGCTAGCAAAACAAGACGGAAAAGCATATCAACTTTCTGAAAACAAAGGAAAACCTTATATGTTATTCTTCTATGCTTCATGGAATCCTTACATCAGCGAAGCTACAGTACCTGTATTAAAAGAAGTGGTAAACTTTTATAAATCTAAAATGAATTTTGTATTTGTAAACGTTGATGATACAAAAGATCAATTCATTAAGACAAGCAATTCTTTATTAAAAGGAATTCAGGGAGTGAATGTTTATGGAGAAGGAGGATTGAACTCTGACATCGCTAAGAAATATGGAGTATATGGGTTCAAGTTACCTTGCTTTGTCATTATCGATAAAGATGGTAAAATTGCCAGCAGATCTTTCGTAAACCTTGGTGAGCAGGAATTAGTGACTATTTTGGATAAACAAACTGGTCTTTCAGCTCCGAAGGTAGATCCAGCGCAAATGCAGCCACAATTACAGCTTGATCCATCTGCAATGCAGCAAGCACCACAGCCAGCAAATCCACAGCCGGCTCCAACAAAATAATAAACTTTAACACAGTATAGAAACCTTATCTTCGGATAAGGTTTTTTTTATTGTATTTTTGCAAACTGGAACGTAAAAGTTTCAATTAGGAAAATAGAAAATTTTAGAATGAGTAGGAAGAAAAAAAGAGATCTAACTCTTGAAAATATAAAATTGTTGACTGCCGGAGCAAAAGGCGTAGCAATAGGAAAAACAGAGGAAGGTAAAACGGTAATGGTAACAGGCGCAATTCCAGGAGATATTGTGAATGTGAGAGTGAAAAAAGCAAAGTCGAAATATTATGAAGGCGAAGCGATTGAAGTACTTGAAAAATCACCGTACAGAGTTGAGCCTAAATGTATCCATTTTGGTACTTGCGGAGGATGCAAGTGGCAGAATATGAGCTATGAAAAACAGCTTGATTTTAAACAGGAAGAAGTCTATAATAATATTAAAAGAATCGGAGGAATTGATGAGTTTGAAACCGTTCCAATTCTAGGATCTGAAGAACAATATTTTTATAGAAATAAAATGGAGTTTTCATTCTCCAATGCAAGATGGCTTACTCAGTACGAAATCAGTTCTGAAGAAAATTTCGGGAGCAAAGATGCTTTAGGTTTTCATATTCCCGGAATGTGGAGCAAAATTCTTGATTTGAAAGAGTGTTTCCTTCAGGAAGATCCTTCCAATGCTATTAGATTGGCTGTAAAAGAATATGGCGTTAATACTGGCCTGGATTTCTTTGATGTGAGAAATCAGGAAGGATTCTTAAGAACCTTAATGATGAGACAGAACTCTCATGGAGAATGGATGGTTCTTTTCCAACTTTACAGAGAAGAAAAAGAAAACAGAGAAAAGCTTTTTGAGTTCTTATTAGAAAAATTCCCGCAGATTAAAACGTTGGTATATGCCATCAATCCTAAGCAGAATGACTCTATCTATGATTTAAATATCAATGTATATTTCGGAGAAGGGTATCTTATGGAGGAAATGGATGGGCTGAAGTTTAAAATTGGACCAAAATCATTCTTCCAGACCAACTACAAACAGGCGTTGGAACTATACAGAAAAACATTGGAGTTTGCAGATTTAAAGGGTGATGAAGTAGTGTATGACCTTTATACAGGAACAGGAACAATTGCTCAGTATGTAGCGAGAAATGCAAAACAGGTAATCGGAATAGAATCTGTACAGGAAGCAATAGATGCGGCAATAGAACATGCTGCATTGAACGGCTTAACAAATACAACGTTCTATTGTGGAGATATGAAAGACATTTTTAATGATGAATTCATGGCTAACCACCCTAAAGCAGATGTATTAATCACAGATCCACCAAGAGATGGAATGCATCAGAAGGTTGTAGAACAGATTCTTAAGCTTTCACCGGAAAAAGTAGTTTATGTAAGCTGTAATTCTGCTACACAGGCGAGAGATCTTGCTTTAATGAAAGAACATTATACTTTAGTAAAGATCTTACCGGTAGATATGTTCCCACAAACACACCATGTTGAGAACATTGCGTTGTTGATTAAAAAATAAATTATTTAAATTTGAATTTCAAATCTTAATATGAAGTATTTTAAATTTCTCATAGCAATCTGCTTTTTAGGAATGCTTTTTTCCTGTGGAGGCGACGATGATATTTGTGAAAGCGGAGAAGGAACTCCCAGAATGAAGGTGACCTTCAGAGATATTGATAGTGGAAAAGAGACGACTCTGGATTCATTGTATGTCGCAGTAGACTATGGTGCAGGAAAGGTAGATCTGGGGGTAGCTGTAAAGACTGATTCCAGGTTAATTCCTCTACGGGTAGACAGTTCACCTTATACAGACGTTTATTTTAAACTTACGAAAAAAGGGGCAGAATCTAAAGTAAGAATTAATTATACAACGAAGTCAACCTATGTATCTCCGGGATGCGGAATCAAAAAGTATTACGAGAATTTAACTTCAGAATTAGTAACTCCGGATCCCGTTCAGAAAGTGGAGGCCGGACAAAATCAAATAGAGAATGAAGACAAGACTAATCTTTACCTTTCTTTTTAGTTTATTTGGAATAATAAGCTGGGCGCAAGACAAAAAAAAGGAAGCAGAGAAGAAGGTTCAGGAAAAATATGAACCTAATTTTATGGTTGGCCTTGATGTATTGAATACAGGAGCCGGATTTTTTTCAGATAGAAAACTGTATCAGGGATTTATTTCCTCAAAGATCAGAGGAAATGTTCACGCTATTGCAGAAGCAGGTTTTGAGAAAAACGTATATCAGAAAAATGGTTATGATGCTAAGGCAAACGGACCTTTCGTTAAGTTAGGGGCTTTCTATATGCTGGCAAAAGATGCTGAAAATGAATTCAACGGATTTTATGCCGGTGGAAAAGTGGCAGGATCTTTCTATAATCAGGAATATATGGCGATTCCCGTTCGTGGATTTGGGGGAAGTAATTCTTCTGAAACATTTCCTTCATCCTCACAGTCTTCTTTTTGGTTGGAAGGAACTATTGGAGGTAGAGTACAGTTATTCAGTTCCAATTTTTATATAGATGTAAATCTTCAGCCAAGATATATGGTATATACTTCTAAACAGGATGACATCACTCCAATGATTGTTCCCGGGTTTGGAAAAAGCTCTTCAAAGTTTAATATGGGATTTGCATGGAATATTGCTTATAAGTTCTAGAAACAACAACTCTTACCGTTTAAAATAAAAAAACACAACCTTTAGAATATTCTAAAGGTTGTGTTTTTTTTTAATGAATACTACTTATAATTTATAAAAATGAAAATCCTTGACTTATATAATATATAGAAAATAAAATTGATTGTATTATTTGATTTGTATTTTTTTTAACGAATGTGTTTTTTAGATGTATAATATTAAAAAATATTAAGTTATTTTATTTGTGTGAGTTATAAAATAGCTATATTTGGCGGAAATTATAATTGTGTTTTAATTTATGAAAAGAGTATTTACTGCTTTAATGTTTACTTGTATAGGAGGGGCAGTGTTCGGCCAATGGACACCAACTTCTCTTAAAAAAGGAGACGACAACAAAAGAAGTACAGGATTTAGAGTAGATCAATCTAATGTAAGAAGTAACGGGTACTATAAACTGGACCTGAACTTACTGAGATCTCAGCTGAAGAATGCACAGGAAATGGGAGCAAATTCCACTCCTGTAGTAATTTCTCTTCCTACGATGAGCGGGAAGATTGAAAGGTTTAATGTATATAGTTTTCCAGTAGTTGTAAAAGAACTGGCAGACAAGTATGAATTAGGATCTTATGTTGGAACAAGTGTCGATGACCCTACCAAATATTTAAGATTCAGTATCGCTCCTAATGATTTTCAGTCAATGATCATCCATGGAGATAAATATGAATTTATTGACCCTGCTTCAACAGACAAGACGGTGTATGCTGTTCATCCTAAAACAAAAAAGGAAAAGAACGGTTTCTTGTGTTCTACAGAAGAATCTCCTGCTGCTAAGAAGGAAATAGATGCTTTATTAAAAAATGGACAGTCGTTCACTAATCAGCCAACAACTTTTAACAAAAGTTCTGATAAGAAATACAGAACAATGAGACTGGCAATGTCCGTTACAGGTGAGTACACGCAATACTTTATGGGACTTGCTGGTGTACCTGCTACTGCTACGGATGATCAGAAAAGAGCTCCTGCACTTGTTGCTATCAATAATACTCTAACCAGAGTAAATGGAGTTTTTGAGAAAGATTTTGCTTTGCATTTGAATTTACAGAACTTTCCCAACGTAATTTATATTGATCCTGCTACAGATCCATATGCCGCTGCTGCAACGGGAGCGGGTGGAGCATGGAATGCACAGCTTCAAACAGCTTTGACAAATAATGTAGGAAATACCAACTATGATATCGGACACTTATTCGGTAAATCTGGAGGTGGAGGAAACGCAGGATGTATCGGATGTGTATGTATTAATCCTACAACTTCAGTTCCTAAAGGAAAAGGTTCAGGATTTACTTCTCCTGCGAATGGAATTCCATCAGGCGATAGCTTCGATATCGACTATGTAGCCCATGAGATGGGTCACCAGTTAGGAGCTAATCATACTTTCTCTCATAATCTTGAAGGAAGTGGAGTAAATATGGAACCTGGTTCAGGAACTACTATTATGGGATATGCTGGTATTACAGGTCCTGATACAGATGTTCAGCAAAACTCTGATCCTTATTTCCATAAAGCAAGTATCGGTCAGGTACAAGCTAACTTAATTGCAAAAACTTGTGATGTAGAAACTACAATTACCAATAACCCACCGGTAATTGCTGATCTGCCAACATATACTATACCAAAAGGTACTGCTTTTGCTTTGACGGGTAGTGCTACAGATCCTGAAAATGATCCAATGACTTATTCTTGGGAAGAGGTAGATGATGCCTTAGTTTCTATTGATAAATATAACTTAGGAAATACAATGTCAGGAGCTTCATTCAGATCTGCTGCTCCAAACGCAAGCCCAACAAGATATTTCCCGAAATTTACGTCTGTAATGAACGGCGTATTAAATAATGCAAACAATACTTGGGAAGCAGTATCTACTACGGCAAGAACTACAAACTTTGCATTAACGGTAAGAGATAATAATTCCAATATAGCTCAACAACAATCTGCTTTTAAAGTTCAGACTATTGTTGTAGGAGATAATGGTCCTTTCAGATTAGCGAACCAATATGCTGATGTGAATACGCCAACTCCAGTTCAATGGATTGTTGCCAATACCAATGCAGCTCCTTATAATGTTGCTAATGTAAAAATTGATTATACTACAGATAACGGAACAACCTGGACGGTATTATCAGCATCAACACCTAATGACGGATCTGAAAACTTCACTTTCCCTTCTTCATTGAACGGTCAGACTATTAAAGTAAGAGTTTCTTCAATAGGAAATGTTTTCTATGCAGTAGGACCTGTAAGTATTGCACCTCTATCTGCTTGTAGCAGTGCTGCACCAACTAACGTTGTTGTAAGCAATATTACAGTGTCTTCAGGAAGTGTATCTTGGATGTCTTATACAGGGGCAACTTATAAAGTACGTTACAGAAAAGTAGGTACAACTGTATGGACTGAAGCTGATACAGCAGTTCCTTCAATAAACTTAAGTAATTTAATTGATGGTACAACGTATGAAGTTCAGGTAGCTTTAGTTTGTGGTACTACAGTAGGAACATATTCTGCATCTGTAAACTTCAGTACACCTGCACTTGCATATTGTGCAGCTGCTTCAACAAGTTCAGACTATGAGTATATTGCCAATGTGACACTTGCGAATGTAAATAACACTTCTGTAAATAGTACATATACAAACTATACAACAAATACAGCACTTCAAGTTAACCTGGTAAAAGGAACTACTTATCCTATTTCTGTTACCGTAGGGAACTCCGGTAGTGCAGATTATGATACGGTAGCTGCATTTATAGACTTTAACAAGGATGGTGTTTTCAGTGATTCAGAAAGAGTATTGAATTATCCTGTAACATTAACGCAGCCATCAACTGTAGTAAGCGGAAACGTTACAATTCCAGCGAATGCAGTAGAAGGACAGCCATTAAGAATGAGAGTTGTAGCATTCTATGTAGGTGCTGGAACTGGCGGTGGTAACATTGGTTTATCATTACCTTCAGATTATGTTTGTGGAGAACTTTTCGATGGTGAGGTTGAGGATTATAACGTAGTTATTACAGGTAACCTTGCTACTTCTGAAAATGCTGTTAAAAATAATGGTATTCAGATTTATCCAAACCCTGCAACTGATGTTCTAAACATTACTAAAGTTTCAGATAAAGCAACTTATAAAATCTATAGTGCTGCCGGACAATTAGTAGATAGAGGAAATATCAATAATGGAAAGGTGAATGTTTCAGCTTTAGTTAAAGGTGGTTACATTATTACAATAGATGATAAAGGAATTGAACAATTCAAATCTAAATTTATCAAAAAATAAAGATAACCTTTAAATATTAGTAAATCCCCGGGAGTTCCCGGGGATTTCTTTATTTAGAGCATAAGTGGTGAATTTGTTATTTTTTTATAAAAAAAACATAAATGCACTTATAAATTAATAATAAAAAATGATTAGATTTGTGTGATTAATATTATAATGAAAACATTATGAAGAAATTCTTTACCTCTTTAATTCTGTTTCTCTGTTTGATTTGTACAGGCTTTGTATCCAAAGTCTCGGCTCAGGCAGGACAGATCGGGACAGGAACGGGTACCTCTGTGTATCTCCCCATACGTTCCTACTATGGGTATAGTTATTCCCAGCAGATCTATACAGCTGCGGAACTTACGGCTGCCATTGGTACGTCGACCTATATCACAGCCATAAAGTTTTATGTAAACACCGTATCCAATTCTCCGGATTCCTACAAGGATTGGGTTGTTTACATGGGGAACACTACCCAAAATAACTTTACGTCCAACACAAACTGGATACCATTAGGTTCCTTAACTCAGGTATTTGCAGGAGATTTACCTGCCATAACAAATGGAAACTGGGTTACTCTTCAGCTGAATAGCCCGTTTATTTGGAATGGAACAGACAATCTTGCGATTGCTGTTAATGAAAAAACGCCAGGTTATTCATCTTCTCCGGGTACAGCCTGGGGAACTTATAATGCTGGGGCTAACAGAGGTATTCTTTATTATGAAGATACTACAAACCCAAATCCGGCTTCACCACCTTCTGCATCAGACAGATATTCTGATATTCCCAGAATACAGTTGGTAAGTCATCAGTTGACTCCATGTACTACTGCTCCGCCAACGAATATTACTGTGAGTAACATAACCACGGTGTCAGCAGTTGTTAACTGGTATACGGCTACAGGTTCTACTTATGTAGTAAGATACAGAAGTTTACCTTCAGGTGCATGGCAGCAGATTAATGTTACCGCTCCTCTTTCAGGGAGTGCTACAATTCCTGGGCTAACAGAACAAACCCAGTATGAAGTTCAGGTAGCTACGGTCTGTGGAGGAACTCAGGGAGCATTTTCTTCCAGTGTAAACTTTACAACCCCGGCGCTCAGCTATTGTAATTCAGCAGCTACGAGTACTTTTATTGATGGGTACATAAGCCAGGTGACAGTCAATGCGCAAGGCGCTCCTTCAATGAACAGTAACTCTAGTCAAAGTGGATATACAGATTATAGTACAGATCCTACAAGACTGGTTACTTTGGTAAGAGGCGGCACAGCTTCTGTTTCTGTAGTAAAAACATGGCCGGGTACTCAATATAGCTTCTTAACAGGAGTTTGGATTGACTTTAACCGTAATGGTATTTTTGAAGCTACTGAAAGAGTATTGACTTCTCCAAGTAATACAACAACGCCGGTTACAGGCACTTTCAATATACCAACTGCAGCAGCTGGTGCGTATACAGGAAACCTAACGACCAGAATGCGTGTTGTAATGAATGAATATAGTCCTATTAATGCTTGTGGAACGTATTCTTATGGTGAAACTGAAGATTATGCTGTTAAACTAATAGATTTATCAGCGTGTACTACAGCTCCACCTTCTGACATTCAGGTAAACAATGTAACTCCTTCTTCAGCGAATGTTACTTGGACATCTACTACAGGAGCTACTTATATAGTACGATACAGAGTTTCTCCTTCTGGTGCTTGGCAGCAGATTGCAGTAAATACACCATTAATCAGTAACCAACTACTTACCGGATTATTGGAGCAGACTACCTATGAAGTACAGGTGGCTACTGTTTGTGGAGGAACAACAGGTGCATTCTCACCAAGTGTTACCTTTACAACACCAACTCTTACTTATTGTACAGCAGGTCCTACAAGTAATACTGCGACAAGCGGATATATTAATAATGTAACTGTTACTCCTACGAATACTCCTATTATGATGAGTAATTCAGGATCTGACAATTATAAAGATTATACAACAGATGCTACAAGAGTAGTGATCTTTGAAAGAGGTTCAGCAAATAATAAAATTTCTGTAAACAAATACTGGCCAGGTTCTCCTACATCTTATGGAGTTTCAGCATGGGTAGATTTTAACAGAAACGGAACATTTGAAACAAGTGAAAGAATTCTTAATACTACCTATAACACAACTACCCCTGTAACGGCTACTTTCGCAGTACCTACAGTGGCAAGTGGTAACGTATATACAGGAACTCTTCCTACCCGTATGCGTGTAGTAATGAGATATTTTGATAATGCTAATCCTTGTGGTACTTACAGCCAGGGAGAAGTAGAAGATTATGCAGTAAAATTTGTAGATGCTCAGCCTTGTTCAACAGCTGCTCCAACAAATATTACCGTGAATAATATTGGTGCTACTACAGCAACGGTATCATGGGTTGCTACTGCGGGTGCTACATATAATATAAGATGGAGAGTTGCTCCAAGTGGAGCTTGGCAAACAGCTACAGTTCCTGCTGGTCAGAACTTCTACGGAATTACTGGTCTTACAGAGCAAACCAATTATGAAGTTCAGATTTCTACAACTTGTAACGGTTCTACAGGCTCTTACTCATCATCAGTAGCATTTACAACACCTCCATTGTCTTACTGTCCAATGACAGGTACCGGAACGAATGACCATATTTCGAATGTAACAGTTACCTCTTCGAATCTTGGAGTTCCACCAATGAATAATACTTCAGTACAGACAAACTATACAAGCTATACTACAGCTGAGACTCTTGTTACTTTAGATGTAAATTCTCAAAATAACAAAATCTCTGTTGCAAAAGGTTGGACTGGCGCAACAGGTAACGATGCTGTAACAGCTTGGATTGACTTTGATAGAAACGGACAGTTTACAGATGCCGAGAGAATTTTAATTTCTCCAGCTAATACAACGACTCCGGTTACAGCTACTTTTGCTGTTCCTTCAACTGCTTACACAGGACCATTGACAACTACTATGAGAGTTGTACTGAAACGTACAAGTGCTCCTACAATGTGTCAGAATGCAGTAGATGGAGAAGTGGAAGATTATAGAGTAAGAATCAGACCTTGTAGCAATGCAACTCCTAATGCACCAACATTTACAACAACGCATACAACAGCTACGGTAACAATCACAGGAGCAGGAGTAAGCTATGTGGTGAGATACAGAGTTCAGGGAACAACAGCTTGGACGCAAGTATATGCTTCAGCACAATTGGGTAACCTTCCGTTAGTAATCACCGGATTGACACCAGCTACTACTTATGAAGTAGAGGTAGCAGCAATTTGTGGAGATATCGTTGGAACAGCAACTCCAATCAAGACATTCACTACAAGATGTGATCCTACTCCTCCAAATGTAACAGTAAGTAACATTACTCCAACAACAGCATTAATTACATGGTCTCCGCTTGCGGCAAGTTCTACGTATACAATGAGATGGAGAAAAGTTGGTACTACTGCATGGGCTACTATAAGTTTACCGGCAGCTCCTGCAAATACTTATGTATTAGGAAGTGTAACTCCTTTAGAGCCATATACAACTTATGAAGTACAGATTGCTAACCAATGTAATGGTGAGACTACATTAAATCCATATTCTAATCCTAAAGTATTTACTACAGAAAGAATATGCCAGATCCCGCCTCCAGGATTAACAATTACTCAATTGCTTCCTACATCAGCGGCAATCCAGTGGGATCCGTTCCCAGGAGCAACGTATGTTCTTAGATATAGAAAAGTAGGTATTCCAAGTTGGACAGAAGTACCTTCATTAGTTAATAACCTTGTATTGACTGGTCTTACAGAATTAACAAAATATGAAATGCAGGTAGTAAATATCTGTAATGGTACGCCAGGAAACTATACTCCTCCTTACTACTTTACAACCCCTACAGTAATTTACTGTAAGATGAAGGCTGAAAACTCTACAGGAGAACATATCTCTAAAGTTACTGTGAAGCCTACAGGTAAGAAAACAATGGAGAATGAATCCGGAGCATCTACTTATACAGATTATACCGGAGTTCCTAAAACATTCATCGAAATGATCCAGGGATCAACTGACAATGAGATCATCATCGAGAAGAAATGGACAGGAAATACTTATAACGAAGGAATCGCAGTTTGGATTGACTTCAACAGAAACGGAGAGTTTGACATCAACGAAAGAGTATTTACTTCTTCACCCAATTCAAACAGCCCTGTTTCAGGTAAATTCAATGTACCTGCAGATGCTTTTGTAAGTATGACAGATTATAAGTATGTAGTGATGAGAGTAGCTATGTCTAGAGACGGTATCCCTGTGAACTGTGCTGACTTCAAAAACGGAGAAGTAGAGGATTACACGGTAAGAATCTCTAAACCGACTGTTGCTAATCCAATTGATCAGACAAGTGTTATGATTTATCCTAACCCGGTAAGCTCAGTATTGTTTGTGAAAAATGTTAGCAAGAGAGCTAAATATAAGATCTACAATGCTGCTGGGCAGGTAATTGCTGACGGTATCTTACTAAACAACCAGATCAACGTAAGCAGATTGATTAACGGTGTTTATGTTATTGATATCGACGATAACGGTAATACTACCCAAAAGAAATTTATCAAAGAATAAGTCATTTAAATTTCAAATAGAATAAGCCTCCAGAAATGGGGGCTTATTTTTTTGTTTATAAGATTCATGTTAAGTATTTTTTGAACGATAAAAAAGTTTTGGATTAGTTTTAATATTAAAAACTTAAATGCGGTAAAATATATTTTATTTAATACGTATTAGCTACTTGTTGTGATAAAATGAAGTTTATTTGGTTTTTATTTTGCGAAATTAATAATAGTTTTGAGCGCTAAAGTAACTTGTCATTTTTTCAAATGTTAATATTAATCAAAACAATTTATACCAAAATGAGTGAAGTTCTATTCTTTTTAATTGATGCACATTTCTGTCTGTTAAACATTCAAAAAAGGGAAATTGATATTGCTGATTCTGATCAGGTAGCTTATCTGGATGGGTTCAATCGAAATATTGTAAAAGCAAAAATAATTTGTCAAAACAAAGTAAATTTTTCTTAGATGGGAACAAGACAATCTATTGTGTTTAAGTTATTAAGTATTCTTACTGTTGCTTTAGTACTTGCATCCTGTAATGTGATTGCTCCTGCTCCTTTTCCTTATAAACAAGACTTCAGTGTTGATGATGGGGATTTTACTTTTGTGAATGATGCTCAATCAAATAAATGGGAGCATGGAAATGCAGCAGGAAATCCTTCTGACGCAATTTATATTTCCAATACAAATGGAGGTACCAATACCTATAATGTGGGTTCTACCAGTATTGTTCATACTTATAGAGATATTGTTATTCCTGCAGGAACAGCTATTACTGTTTTATCTTTCAATTGGAGAGCTGCAGGAGAGAATAATAAAGATTATCTTACAGTATGGCTTGTGCCAACTTCTTTTACTCCGGCAGCAGGGACAAGTATCACCGCAGGAGCAGGAAGAATAAAAGTAGGCTCTGACTTTAATACACAATCAACATGGCAGACCTACACTAATGCAAATTTGAATGTAAGCAGTTTTGCAGGATCAAACCTTCGTTTAGTATTTGAATGGAGAAATAATAATAATAGCGGAGCTCAACCACCTGCTGCGGTGGATAATATTTATCTTGGAAGATGTTTTCTCCCTACACCTACCCCTGTAACTTTAATAACGTCTACTACAGCCCAACTTAATTGGACCGCTCCGGCTTTACCTCCTGCTAATGGATATGAATATTATCTGACAACAACAAATACTCCCCCTAATCAAAATATAGCATCTACCGGTTCTTCCAATACTATTTCGGCAAACTTATCTCAGTTGTTGCCAAGTACTACTTATTACTGGTGGATACGTTCTGTATGTGGTACTAATCAAAGCCTATGGGTTTCGGGAGGAAGTTTTACAACATTAGCATGTAATGCTACTGTTCCAATAGTTACTGTGGCTGGGATAACTCATAATTCTGCTTCTGTTCGATGGCCTCGTAATAATGGTGTAGGAAGCTATCAGATAAGATACAGACCTGTTGGAACTTTAAACTGGATAACGAATAATCAGGCTGCTGCTTTACCTCCACAGGTAATGAATACTTTTAACATGGCTAATTTATTGCCCGGTACACCCTATGAAGTTGAAATTGCAGCAATGTGTAATGGAACAGCAGGAGCTTATTCTCATAATGAGTTTGTAACCAGATGTGATCCCGCTCCTCCAAATGTAATAGTAAGTAATATTACATCAACATCTGCTTTGATTGAATGGTTGCCGGTTTCATCATTGTCTACTTATGTAATGAGATGGAGAGAAGTAGGAACGGCAGTATGGAATCCGGTACCGCTGCCAGTACCTCCTGCCAATACGTTTAATCTTACAGGTTTAGGTATCAATAAAACATACGAAGTACAAATTGCGAATCAATGTATTGGAAGTACAGTTCTAAATCCATATTCAAATCCTAAAGTATTTACCACAGAAAGGATATGTGAAAATCCACCTCCGGGATTAACAATTACTCAATTGCTTCCTACTTCAGCGGCAATCCAGTGGGATCCGTTCCCGGGAGCAACGTATGTTCTTAGATATAGAAAAGTAGGTATTCCAAGTTGGACAGAAGTACCGTCATTAGTTAATAACCTTGTATTAACAGGTCTTACAGAATTAACGAAATATGAAATGCAGGTAGTGAATATCTGTAATGGTACGCCAGGAAATTATACTCCTCCTTACTATTTTACAACTCCTACAGTAATCTACTGTAAGATGAAGGCTGAAAACTCTGCAGGAGAGCATATCTCTAAAGTTACTGTGAAGCCTACAGGTAAGAAAACAATGGAGAATGAATCCGGAGCATCTACTTATATAGATTATACCGGAGTTCCTAAGACATTCATCGAGATGATCCAGGGATCAACTGACAATGAAATTATCATCGAGAAGAAATGGACAGGAACTACTTACAACGAAGGAATTGCAGTTTGGATTGACTTCAACAGAAACGGAGAGTTTGATATCAACGAAAAAGTATTTACTTCTTCACCCAATTCAAACAGCCCAGTTTCAGGTAAATTCAATGTACCTGCAGATGCTTTTGTAAGTATGACAGATTATAAATATGTAGCGATGAGAGTAGCTATGTCTAGAGACGGTATTCCTGTAAACTGTACAGATTTCAAAAACGGTGAAATAGAGGATTATAAAGTGGTAATTCAAAAGAAACAAGTTCTTAATCTACTTGATCAGAATGAAATTCTGATTTATCCGAATCCGGTAAGCACTTTGCTATATGTAAAAAATATTAGTAGAAAGGCTAATTATAAGTTATACAACATTTCCGGCCAATTCATATCAGGCGGAGTTATACTAAATAATAAAATTGATATGAGTAAATTGATCAACAGTGTATATGTAATATATATTGAAGATAACGGTAATACTACCCAAAAGAAATTTATCAAAGAATAAGTCATTTAAATTTCAAATAGAATAAGCCTCCAGAAATGGAGGCTTATTTTTTTTATTAGAATCTCATTGGAATAATTTTTTTGCAGAAAAAAACTCGTTAGAAAAGCTTCTAACGAGTTCTTATTTATTCAATACTGAAAACTACTTTTTCAGTTTGTTCTTTTAGTTCTTCCAGATTGGTATTGTTATAGATAATGCAATCTGCCATTTTAATTTTGTCCCTTTCAGGCATCTGTTTTTCCATGACAGCTTCTACCTCGCGATAGGTTTTGTTATCCCTGTCCATTACTCTTTTAATTCTGATATTATCCTCAGCAGTTACTAAAAGAGATTTGTAACATTGTCTGTTAAGTTTCAATTCAAACAATAAAGCTGTTTCTTTAAAAACTAAATATTTGCTTTGTTTCTTAACCCAGTTTTCAAAATCTATTCTTACGGCGGGGTGGATGATCTCATTCAATTGCTGAAGAAGATCTCTGTTATTAAAAACCTGATCAGCCACAAATTTTCTGTCATATAACCCATTTTCATCATAAGATTCTTCGCCAAGAAGTTCCTTGATTTTTATTTTCAGGTCTTCACTTTCATTGACAATGGCTTTAGCTCTGTCATCGGAATAATAAACCGGAAAACCGAATTCCTCTATAAAACGTGCTACTGTGGTTTTTCCAGAACCTATTCCTCCTGTTAAACCAATGATCTTGGGTGCTGGTTCCGGCTCTGTCTGCTGTGTTTCTGAATGTAATTCTTCCATGATTAAAAATTAATATCCAAAAACATCATTAAAGCTAAACGTTTCATCAAGTCTTACCCCTTTATCTGTCATTTTAAGACTTGCAAGCTCGTTATGGGCATCATGTTCAAAGAACAGTAAATATTCGTTGTCTACACACTGCTTCAGGAACTTTGCTTTCTCTTCCATTGTTAAAAGAGGTCTGGTATCATATCCCATCACATACACCGGGTTGATATGTCCTGCTGTAGGAATAAGGTCTGCCGCAAAAACAACAGTTTTTTCCTGATACTGAATTACCGGAAGCATTTGTTTTTCTGTATGTCCATCTACGAAGATAACGTCCATTTTAAGATCAGGAGCGAAACCGTAGTTTCCGGTAGTAGGAAGTGGCAAATAGTTAAGTTGCCCGCTTTCCTGCATTGGCATAATGTTTTCCTTCAGGAAGCTTGCTTTTTCTCTTGCATTGGGCTCTGTTGCCCATTGCCAGTGATTTTCATTCGTCCAGAAGTTGGCATTTTTAAAGGCCGGTCTGTATCCGGTTTTATCGTCATTCCATTCTATAGCTCCACCACAGTGATCGAAGTGAAGGTGAGTAAGGAATACATCCGTAATATCCTCCTTTATAAAGCCATATTTTTTAAGATTTTTATCAAGAGTATCATCTCCCCAAAGAGAGTAGTGGCCGAAGAATTTATCATCCTGTTTGTTACCTAGACCACAGTCTACAAGGATCAGTTTTTTTCCATCTTCAATAAGCAGAGAACGTGTCCCCAGCTCGATCAGGTTTTTTTCGTCTGCTGGGTTTGTTTTTTCCCACAGACTCTTCGGGACGACTCCGAACATAGCACCGCCGTCCAGTTTAAATTTTCCACATTGTATTGGATATAACTTCATATGTATATTTTGATTATTTCTTTATTAATTTCATTTTCTCAGCAATCTTTCTCGCATTATCATCAGATTGTTCAAGTTGAGTAATGATGTTGTTAAAATCATTCTCTTTTCTGTTCTGAGAAAGTTTTTGTTTGATAAATATTTCGGTTGGAATAACTTTAATCCCAAAAGCGCCCTTCATTTCTTTTTCCACAAATTCCCTTCCCATGTCTTTCACCATCATTGGACATTGTTGAAAACTTTCATATTTAGACGTTAATTTATCCAAATGAGCATACAGCTCATCATGATTCATTATTTCAACTTTTCCGTGAATCTGTACTGCCTCATAATTCCAGGTAGAAACATTGATATGATCATACCAGCTGCTGGATATATAAGTATGAGCCCCTAAGAAGTCACAAAGAACTTCATCACCATTCTTTAAGGTTTTCGCCTGTGGGTTAGCTCTTGAAATATGCGTTTCAACATAAATATTTTCAGGATCATCTTCATTGAGCATCATCATAGAATGAGTCGCCCGTATCTTATCTACGGAAGAAATCAGTAAAGCAAAAGAATTTTCTTTGATGATCTTTCGCATCACATCAAAATCTTCGCTTCTATATAATTTGGGTATAAACATAAACTAATCAATTCTCATTAACCTTAAACCTTAAACTTTGAACCTTGAACTCAAAACTTTGAATTAAAATAGCTCTCCCGGGTTTTTAGGTCTTGTAATATTCAAATGTTTGTAAGCTTTATCAGTAACTTCTCGCCCTCTTGGAGTACGGATAATAAACCCTTCCTGAATCAGAAACGGTTCATACACTTCTTCCAGTGTTTCCGGGTTCTCAGCAATAGATGTTGCCAGAGCGGAAATACCAACCGGTTTTCCTTTAAAGTTTTCAATCATGACACGCATGATTTTATTATCCATTTCATCCAGACCAAATTCATCCACATTTAAAGAGTCCAAAGCATATTTTGTAATCTTGATTTCAATTTCACCATTTCCTTTGATCTCAGCAAAATCACGTACTCTTCTTAATAATGCATTCGCAATCCTTGGCGTTCCACGGCTTCTTCTCGCAATTTCGATCGCTGCGTCTTCATAAATAACTACACCTAAAACCCTTGCACTTCTCTGAATAATCATAGACAGAAGTTCAATAGAGTAGTATTCCAGCCTACTTTGAATTCCAAATCGGGCAAGCATTGGCTTCGTAAGCATACCACTTCTTGTCGTAGCACCTACGAGAGTAAAAGGATTCAGTCCTATCTGTACACTTCTTGCATTAGGACCTGTTTCCAGCATGATATCAATCTTGTAATCTTCCATTGCAGAATAAAGGTATTCCTCTACTACAGGAGAAAGACGGTGAATCTCATCAATGAAAAGAACATCATTTTCTTCCAGATTGGTCAGTAAACCAGCTAAGCTTCCGGGTTTATCCAATACAGGACCCGAAGTAACCTTACAGTTTACCCCAAGTTCATTAGCGATAATATTGGCTAAAGTCGTTTTACCAAGCCCCGGTGGACCATGTAATAAAACATGATCCAGTGCTCCGCCACGTCTTTTCGCAGCGGTAACAAAAACCTCAAGGTTCTCCAGCGTCTTTCTCTGCCCCGCAAAATCTTTAAAGCTCTGGGGACGGATCTGTTCTTCCTGCATCAGCTCCTCTCGTGAGTAGTTTTCCTTATCTGGATGTAAAAAATCTGGCATTAATTCATTTCATTTACTTCAAAGATAGCAAATTTAGACAAAGGTTGAAGGGCAGATTGAGAAAACGTTGAGATTGATAGAGAGGTTTAAGCCAGGGTTGAAAATGAGAACAGCTAAGATTTAAATAATTGGGATATTTTAAGTATTTTTGAGAGGAGAAATTATTAATAAAAATTAATAAAATTTTCAACGTTTAGAAAAAGAGTACTGATATAAAAATGAATCAGCTTGAAGCTAAACAACGCATTAACTTTAAACTAATGAAATTAATAGGACCATTTAAGCAGGTGGTAACACTTGCTAACTTACCATTAAGAGGAAAACTTTCCGATGAGCAGCTGGAAATTATTGTAGACGGAGGAATTGTAGTAGATCAGAATACCATCCAGAAAGTTGGAAATTTTGAAACATTAAAAACAGAAAATCCTACCATAGAAATCGAACAGATTGAAGGAGAACAGATTGTTCTTCCTGCTTTTGTAGATTCACATACTCACATTTGTTTCGGAGGAAACCGTGCGAATGACTTTGCCATGCGTAATGCAGGAAAAACCTATCTGGAGATTGCGGAAAGCGGTGGTGGAATCTGGAGTTCTGTGCAGCATACAAGAAATGCTTCAGAAGAAGAATTGTTAAAAACTTTAGGAGAAAGAATCAACTTTTTGATTGATCTGGGAATTACCACCATTGAAGTGAAGAGTGGATACGGTCTGGATGTGGAAAACGAGTTGAAGATGCTTAGAATTATTAAAAAAGCACAGAATGAAACCAAAGCCACTTTAGTTCCAACCTGTCTTTCAGCCCACCTAAAACCAAGAGATTTTGAAGGAAGCAATCCCGAATATCTGGAATATATCATTACCGAAATTTTACCAAAAGTAAAAGAAGAAAGCTTAGCGAATAGAGTAGATATCTTTATCGAAAAGTCTGCTTTTCAGCCGGAAGAAAGTAAAGAATTCTTACTTAAAGCAAAAGAATTAGGCTTTGAAATTACGGTTCACGCAGATCAGTTTACCCCTGGAAGCTCAAGAATTGCCGTAGAAGTAGGAGCGAAGTCTGCAGATCATTTGGAAGCAACAATAGATGAAGATATTCAGTTTCTGGCAGAATCTGATACGGTGGCAACAGCTCTTCCGGGAGCGAGCCTTGGACTAGGTGAGAAATTTACTCCGGCAAGAAAATTATTAGATGCAGGCGCTATTGTTGCCATAGCAAGTGACTGGAATCCGGGATCTGCCCCAATGGGAAATTTAATTACCCAGGCATCAATTTTAGCTACTTTCCAGAAACTAACTACCGCTGAAGTTTTGGCTGGAATAACTTTCCGTGCTGCCTATGCATTGAATCTTGAAGATAGAGGACAATTAGAAGCAGGAAAAAAGGCAGATTTTGTCACTTTCAAAACCAACAATTTCCAGAATGTACTTTACAATCAGGGAAGCTTGAACGCAGAACATGTGTACATTGATGGTATTAAAAAGTAAATAAAAACACAACCATGAAAATTAAATTAGAAGAGATTAAAGAAAAATATATATCTCTTGGTGTTCCTGAAAAAAATGTTGAATATGCATTGAATGCTGTAAAATCAGGAACTAAGAAAGACTTTATTATAAAGAATTTGACTTCAGATATTAGAAAGGTGGAGTTTATTACAGCCAATAATATGTTGGATGAAATGTTTGCTGCAAATGGCGGGGAATTTAAGCATGAGAATAGAGGAGGTTATCTTTATTCTACATTTTACTTAATAGCTATTGTTGCTTTAGGCATTGTGACTTTTTATTTTAGCAAGGAAAATAGAAGTATGCAATTTAAATTTGGAGGTGCTTTAATACTATTTATAGTTTTATTTTTTAGAACATTTATACCTACAATAAGAGGCAGGTTTAGAGAATAATTTTTAGATTATGATTTGGCAAGGCAGATTGGACGGAGAAGAACTTCTCTATCACAGATTATTTCAAAGAGTAAGAGAAGAACGTAATTACGACAATATTTCTACAGGAGATTTTGCATTGCATGGTTTTGCTGTAGATGAAGGAGTCAGGAGAAATAAAGGCCGTCAGGGAGCGAAAGATGCTCCGGATGTGATCAGGAAAAATATGTCTAATTTTCCGGTAATTCTTCCCGACTTTTCAATGCTTGACTTTGGGAATGTTACCT
Organism: Chryseobacterium sp. T20; assembly: GCF_047345655.1. Taxonomy (NCBI): domain Bacteria; kingdom Pseudomonadati; phylum Bacteroidota; class Flavobacteriia; order Flavobacteriales; family Weeksellaceae; genus Chryseobacterium; species Chryseobacterium sp. T20. Next base: position 10,079 of record NZ_JBLFDU010000011.1, on the reverse strand, counting down.
GTGAGGATGGTAATCTTGAAAATACTCAGAATAATCTTGCCAAAAATGTCTCAAAAGTACTTTTGAAAGGAGGAAAATCTCTTGTTTTGGGTGGAGGTCATGAGGTGACTTATGCTCATTATTTAGGCGTTAGAACAGCCTTCCCGGAACAAAAGATAGGCATTATTAATATTGATGCTCATTTTGATAACCGACAGCCGGAAAATGGAGTAGGACCAAGCTCAGGAACCGGATTCTGGCAGATTGCTCAGGAAGGTCCTATCAATTCTTTGCATATTGGAATTCAAAGAAACTCCAATACGTTGAAACTTTTTGATACGGCCCATCAGTATGGGATGAAATATATCCTGGCAGACGAATTATTTTTTGAAAATCTTACGTCTATCTATCAGCGTATTGATGAGTTGCTGGATAGCGTAGATTATGCCTATCTTACCATTTGTATGGACGTCTTTAATGCATCTGTGGCTCCCGGAGTTTCGGCTGCAGCCTATAATGGTATCTTTGCAGATGCAGCCTTTATGCATTTTTACAGACATATCTTAAAAAATAAAAAATTGGTGGCGCTGGATGTGGCAGAAGTTAACCCTTCTTTTGATATCCAGGACAGAACAGCAAGACTGGCAGCATGTCTTGTGAATGAATGGCTAATGATGTAAGATAAAGTTATATTCTTCCGATAGAGAAAATCATTATTTTATTGACCCTTAAGGAATGGAATTTGCTAATTTCACCGTGCTTTTAAAATAAAAGCGCTCATAAATTCATTAGCTGAATTTAAAACAGAAATTTATATTATGGAACAATTAATTGAAAGCAAGCTTATTAAAGCAGATAAAGCGTTTTCAGTGTGGAGAAAAGTGCCGTTTGAGGAAAGGCAGAAGTTAATTGCAAAAGCAGCGGAAATTTTAAAGAATAATTCGGAGAAATTTGGGAAAATAATTACTACAGAAATGAATAAGCCCATTTCAGAATCTATTGCTGAAGTGGAAAAGTGTGCTTTAATGATGAATTATTACGCCACTGCTGAAAATATATTAAAACCAGAAAAAGTTGATTCAGAATTTGCTTATTCTGAAGTTCATTATGCTCCGAAAGGGGTAATCTTAGGTGTAATGCCTTGGAACTTTCCTTTTTGGCAGGTGCTGAGATTTGCTACTCCTGCAATTTTAGCTGGAAATACAATCGTTTTGAAACATGCTTCAATTTGTTTCGGAAGTGGAAATGCCATTGAAGAAGTACTTCTGGAAGCAGGTTTTCCTGAAGGTATTTTTCAGAATCTTGAAGTAGGGCATAAAGCTGTAAAAGAAATCCTTGAACATGATGCTGTAAGAGGTGTAAGTCTTACAGGAAGTGGAAAAGCAGGAGGTGAAGTGGCTTCAATTGCTGGTTTAAATATTAAAAAATCTTTACTTGAATTAGGTGGAAGTGATGCTTTCATTATTTTTGATGATGCAGATCTTGAAGCTGCAGCAAAAGCAGGAGCAAAATCCAGACTTCAAAATTGTGGACAAACCTGTACTGCAGCAAAAAGATTTATCATTGATGAAAAGATTGAAGATGCGTTTTTACCCATATTCATTGAAGAATATAAGAAATATGAGATTGGAGATCCTTTGGATAAAGAAACCAAACTGGCAGGGATGGCAAGACCGGACCTTGCTGATGAATTGGAAGCTCAGTTCAACAGAGCATTGGAAAACGGTGCTGAAATCATTATTCCTCTGGAAAGAGTTTCTGAAAATGAATTTAAACCAGGTTTAATCAGAGTTCAGGAAGGAAATCCAATTTTAAAAGAAGAACTTTTCGGACCTCTTGGTATGGTTATGATTGCAAAAACTGATGAAGAAGCTTTACAGATGGCGAATGATATTCCTTTCGGACTTTCCAATTCTGTCTGGACTCAAAATAAAGACCGTCAGCTATTTTTCATTGAAAACCTTGAATCTGGAACAGTCAATATCAACCGTATGACAAGTTCTGATCCACGTTTTCCATTTGGAGGATCAAAAGCTTCAGGATATGGAACAGAACTATCCTTATTAGCTTTAAAAGAATTTGTGACTGCTAAGACCATTGTAGGTAATTAAATATGTATGGATGTCATTCCAAGGAGTCCAGGAGTCTCAGAGATTTTTCACTTCACTCCGTTTCGTTCAGAATGGCAAATCACCGTTTATAAGGTAACAGTAAACTTTACGCTATAAATAAAAACTCCCGAAAGTTCATTTCCGGGAGTTTTTTTATGCTTTGACAAAAAGTAATTTTGCTTATTGCTTATACTGTCGTAAGTCTCAATGTATTCGTTTTTCCACCTTCATATGATGGAGTAGCATTGATGTTGATTACGAAATCTCCGGTTTCGATATAACCATAGTTATGCGTTAACATATTTACCTGAATAATCGTTTCGTCAGTAGACTTCTTCATATCATAGTAATAGGCATGTACACCCCAAAGAAGGTTCAGCATCGTAATTACTCTTCTGTTTCCACTATATACGATGATGTGAGAGTTTGGTCTGTGTGCTGCAAGCTGGAAAGCTGTATATCCTGAATGAGTAAGGGTTACAATAGCAGAAACGTTGGTTGTTTTAGCAATTCTTACTGCTGCAAGACAAACCCTGTTTGTAATGAATCTTTCATCGATACAGTTATAATCTTTCTCGATAGGTTCATTTTTGTGTTGGTAAAAATGAGTAGTTTCGATATTCTTTACAATTTTAGCCATGTTTTCCACAACCTGTACCGGATATCTCCCTACAGAAGTTTCTCCGGAAAGCATTACGGCATCAGCTCCATCCAATACAGAGTTGGCAACGTCATTTACTTCCGCTCTTGTTGGTGTTAAGCTGTTGATCATGGTTTCCATCATCTGAGTAGCAATAATTACCGGCTTGGAATAGAATCTTGCTTTTTCTACCAAGTTTTTCTGGATGGCAGGAACTTCCTCCATTGGAACTTCTACTCCAAGGTCTCCACGTGCAACCATTAATCCATCACATTCAAGAAGGATTTCTTCAATATTTTTAACCCCTTCAGGTTTTTCAATCTTCGCAATAATAGGAGTCTTGAATTTACCATTTGGATGCGCTTTAATAAGCTCTTTCAAGTCGATAATATCCTGGGCATGACGAACAAATGATAAAGCAATCCAGTCTACCTCCATGTCAAGCATGAAATTAGCATCCTGAATATCTTTTTCTGTCAATGCAGGAAGAGAAACATTTGTATTAGGTAGATTAACTCCTTTTTTAGAACTTAACGGACCTCCCTGAATAGTTTTTGCTTTTACAGTATCTTTTTCATTGGTTTCGATAACCTCCAGCATTAGTTTCCCATCATCAATAAGGATTCTTTCCCCTACTTTTACGTCTTGCGGAAACTGTTGGTAAGTCATGTACACCTTTGTGGAATCTCCCTCCATCTTTTCATTGGTGAAGGTAAGAATATCACCTGGGTTCAGGTAAGATCCCTCCTTTACAACTCCCACTCTCAGCTTAGGTCCCTGAAGGTCTCCAAGGATTCCTACAGAATAACCATACTCATTGTTTAGCTCTCTAATTATTTCAATATTTTTTCGAACTAAGTCGTAATCTGCATGGGAAAAATTTATTCTGAAAATATCAACACCCGCTTTCATTAAATCTAACATTACCTCCTTCGACGATGAAGCAGGCCCTAGTGTTGCGATAATTTTTGTCTTCTTTAAATACTTATTCATAATACTGGATAATTTGATAAAGTTCCTCATCAGAACTCAGTGTATAATCTTGAATTGGAAACACAAGATTTTCAGGGAGCAAAATTACGGAAAAATCAGGAAACTGTTCCGAACTATGCAGAATATATTCCACATCTACCTGATTATTTAATAAAAATTTAATGTTTTCTTCTTCTGTAAAGAGTTCTGTCTGAATTTTTTTTTGCTTACTTTCAGAAGATTTATTGGAAATGAAGGTAAAACAGGTCTTTGAATACTTGTGGTAGGCTTCAAATCTTGGAAAAAAATAATCATAATACCCCCCATGAAAAACAAGATCCTTCTTTCTTGAAAAATTGAGGTTGTTGGTTTGATTTATTTTGTAGAAAAACTCGTGAGCAGGTATATCTTTGGCTAATCTTACCAATCCTATGGCAATATCTTCAAATTCTATATCATCAAGATCATAAAGTTTTTGAATTTCCAAGTATATTTTCTTTTTTGTTTAAAATATAAAATGCTCTCTGTGCTGCTTTTTCCTCTGCTTTCTTTTTGGAAGTCTCCGTTGCGTTAGCAATTTTTTCGTCTCCCAACCATACATGGCACCTAAATACGATAGATTTATTAGCCTGTATTTCCTCGCAGGTTTCGTACTTTATATTGACCTTCTTCTTTTGGCTCCATTCGAGCAGGAGACCTTTATAACTTACAATTTTGTTTTCAAGCTTATTGATCTCAGAAGGGGTCAGCAATTTTTCCAAAATAATCCTTTTACAGGCATCATAATGGAAGTCTAAATAAACAGCACCGATTAAGGCTTCAAACAAATTTCCAGAGATATTCTCTCCCAAAGCTGATGAGCTGTTTTGCTTTTGCAAAAGGCTGGTAAGCTTGAGATCTTCTCCTAATTTATTGAGGTTTTTCCTATTAACAATCTTAGATTTCATTTGTGTCAGATATCCCTCGTTGGCCTGAGGATAAGTCTGGAACAAATGACAAGAAATAATTGTACCCAAAACAGAATCTCCCAAAAATTCAAGTCTTTCGTAATTGCTGTCTTGATTTTTAGAAGAATTTTTCAAAGAAAAAGCTTCGCGGTAAAGAGCGATATTCTGTACCTCTGTACCCAATACTTTTCTAAGCTCGGTACTGAGAAAATATTCTCTCTCCGTTAATTGTCTTTTTCTTTTTTTGAGAAGGAATTTAGAAAAGTATTTCTGTAACTCCATTCATTGAATTTAGATTTTCTTAAATAGAACGCAAGCGTTATGCCCGCCAAATCCAAAAGTATTGCTCATGGCTACTTTTACATCTTTCTTCACAGCAGTATTGAACGTAAAGTTGAGTCTGCTGTCAATATTTTCATCATCAGTAAAATGGTTGATGGTTGGAGGAACAGTACCATGAATAATAGTTCCCAATGCAGCGATAGCTTCAATAACTCCTGCAGCACCTAAAAGGTGGCCTGTCATTGATTTTGTAGAATTAATCTGAATGTCATAAGCGTGCTCGCCTAATAATTTCGAAATTGCATTGGATTCTGCGATGTCTCCTAATGGAGTAGATGTACCATGCATGTTGATATGATCTACTTCATCAGCAGTTAAGCCTGCATCTTCCAGACAACTTTTCATTACCAGATAAGCGCCAAGGCCTTCAGGATGTGGAGCAGTCATGTGATGTGCATCAGCACTCAGACCTCCTCCCAGTAATTCTGCATAAATTGTAGCACCACGTTTTACAGCGTGCTCATATTCTTCAAGAACGATACATCCCGCACCTTCTCCTAATACAAATCCATCTCTGTCTTTGTCAAAAGGTCTTGAAGCTGTTTTAGGATCGTCATTTCTTGTAGAAAGTGCCATCATTGCGTTGAATCCACCGACACCACTTGCTGTAACGGCTGCTTCAGAGCCTCCGCACACAATCACGTCTGCTTTTCCTAATTGGATCAGCATTTTGGAATCAATTATAGCATTTGCTGAAGATGCACATGCAGATACAGTAGTATAGTTTGGTCCGTGGAATCCATATTCAATTGAGATATGTCCAGGAGTGATATCTGCAATCATTTTTGGGATAAAGAAAGGGTTGAATCTCGGAATTTCCGTATTGGCCCATCCTAAAACTTCAGTTTCAAAAGTCTCTAATCCTCCGATTCCAGAACCCCAGATTACACCAACTCTGTTTTTATCTACATTGTCTTCAATAATTCCGGAATGCGCTACTGCTTCTCTTGCAGCAACAAGTCCCAATTGAGTATTTCTGTCCATCTTTTTAGCCTCTTTCTTATCGAAATGCTGTAACGGATCGAAATTTTTCACCTCGCAAGCGAACTTTGTTTTAAAGTTTGTGGCATCAAAAAGAGTAATCGGAGCGGCACCGCTCTCACCTTTCACAAGATTTTCCCAGTATTCTTTTGCATTATTTCCTATTGGTGTTATTGCTCCAAATCCGGTTACAACTACTCTTTTTAATTCCATAAACTTTGTTTAATTTCTTTTTTGTTGAAGAATATTATTTATTTACTACTTCTTCGATGTAAGCGATAGCGTGTCCTACAGTAGTAATTTTTTCAGCTTGGTCATCAGGGATCTGAATGTTAAATTCTTTTTCGAATTCCATGATAAGTTCAACTGTATCTAGTGAATCAGCTCCTAAATCGTTAGTGAAGCTAGCTTCAGGAGTTACTTCTGTTTCTTCAACGTCAAGCTTATCAGCGATGATAGCTTTTACTCTTGATGCAATGTCTGACATAGTAAATTATTTTTTTAATTGTTAGATGGTGCAAATATATAAAATTCTTTACGATAAAACATTTTTTTAGTCTTTTTTGTGGACCAGAAGCTTTCATTTTAGATTGTTTAGCTTTAGTCTTTTCGTTTTCAGGAGGTTATATTGTTGTTAATGTAGAGATGTAAATTGTCATGAAAAACTAAAAGAAGATATAAAAGATAGATCGTGCAAATTTCACTATTATTAGCTTCGTGTTTTATGAAAATTAGTTTATTTATTTCTGTATAATTACCATTGGCTAGCTTATTAAATCAAAGACTTATAAAGTTTTTTATAAATTCTTCATAGACTATACAATGAATTGTATAGTTTATGTCATATTGGTTGTAATGTTATTTGAAATGCCAAAACATTAATATTTGTGACTAACTGAGAATTTTATTTATGGTTAGCTACTTAATTAGACTGTTTTGATGAAGACTTAAGTTTCAGCCTGATTTTAATGATGGTTATTGCTTTGTATAGTAGATAGCTGGAGAAAAATCTGGATATCTTACCATTAATGTGTCATTTATTTTTTTTACCCTAAACTCATCAGCGCTATACAGATTGCCGGTAGCTGGTTTGCGGGTTTCTGTATAAAAATATAATGTACTTGAATATCCTTCTTTTTCAATTGCTAGTACCAGATTTGTATTTTGGGATTGATTTATTAAGCTACTATAACTTATATTGTTAGGTAAAATGATATCATCCTGTGTGAATTTTATGTATTGAACTGATGCAACACTAGTTTGTTTCCAGGCCCAAACACCTTGTATCCATGTTGGCGGATGGAAATGCTGTGTCGGAGGTGGTGGAGTAGTGGTGTTTTCTGGTTCGTTATTAGGTAAGTTATCATCATTCCCGGAACAGTTAAACGTTAAAAATGATAATGATAAAAGAGATAATAATAAATTTCTCATGGTTTAGTTATTTTAAAGATACTCAAATTTGGAGTATGTTATTAGTTTAAAATCAAAAATTTGGTTTGTGATTTGCTTTCTTGAGACACACTTAAGAATGTTTTTATTATTATTGTCCAAATTATAACGTAAAGATATGTTTTTTGTTATAATTTTTTATGTTAAGATCTATTAGATAAGATTGTAAAAAACAAGTAAATTGAGTTTGTTTCTTTTTGTAAGGAAATTTTACAACAAATATCTATTGTTGAAGAGATAAAATGATGTGGATGAATTTGAATATTATGATTTTATCTTTTTTTATAACAGAAAAATTGTAATACGGAATTGGAGATTAAAAAAGGGAATCGACTATAACCGATTCCCTTTTTGTGGAGTTGGAGGGATTCGAACCCTCGTCCAAACAAGCAATACATAAGCTTTCTACATGCTTATTCTACCATTGGTTTTCGACTGGAAGCAGAGGATAGACACCCAACTACCAGCTTATCTTCTGAAGTTTTCGAGCTTTAGCCAAAGCTTCTAAAGCCTTATTTCCGCATTCCTATATCCCAGGATCAAACGCCGCAGAACAGAGCATTTGTGGAATATCTTGCTTCCCTACTGAAATCTTCGGGAAAACGCTTGATCTACTATACTTCGATATTAAGCTGCAAGAGCGAACTCTTCGTTGCCAGTTAAAATTTTGTAGCAAGGGATTATAGAGATCGCACTACGGTTCTCTGCATGCTTACTTACCCATTGGTCTTGCTGTCGAAACCAGTCAACCCCATGAATAAAGTGAATGCAAAGATAATGCTTTTTGTTTACATTTCATTAATGTAGGTGGTTTTAATAGAAATTAGGAAACAAAATGAGTAACCTGAAGTTATTAAGAATTGAATATCTAGTTATTGTGGATAAAATATTATTGCTTGGTAATAGCCTTTAATACGAGGTTTTTTAACAGACTTAAAATGGAAGAGTGATTGTTTGTTGCAATATATTTTGTGTTCTCATAAAAATTGTCTAGTTTTGCAATCCAAAATGAGATGTAAAATATGTTAATAATTCCAGTAAAAGATGGTGAATCCATCGACAGAGCTTTAAAAAAATACAAGAGAAAATTTGATAAAACAGGAACTGTTCGTCAATTAAGATCTAGACAACAGTTTATTAAGCCTTCTGTAACTTTGAGACAAGCTAGACTAAAAGCGGCTTACAAACAAAGAGCGCTTAGCAAAGAAGAGCAGGCTTAAGATTTTTTCTTAACCATATATTAATTCACTTCTTAAATTCTTATATTTGAGGAGTGAATTTTTATTTTTATACCTATGATGCTGGAAAAATTTTTAGAATACTTACAATTCGAAAAAAGATATTCTCCTCATACCGTCACAAGCTACAAAAAAGACCTTGAAGACTTTTCTCATTTCTTTCTCCGTACGGAATCTTCCGGCAATTTAACCAAGGCAGACAAAAAGATTATCCGAAATTTTATTGTTGAACTCAGTGAAAATGACATTTCCAAAAGAAGTATCAACAGAAAATTATCCTCGCTCCGTAGTTTCTATCTTTTTCTTTTAAAAATAGGGGAGATTAAAGTTTCTCCTACCGAAGGTGTTTCTTCTCTGAAGTTTTACGCTGAAAAACAGATTCCTATGTCTAAAGAGGAAATGGAAGACCTTAATGAAAGGATTTTCGAACAGGTACATGATGTACTTGAAAAATGCATTATGGAAGTTCTTTATCAGACAGGAATGCGTAAAGCGGAACTTTGTGGCCTGATATTTGAGAATGTTGACTTATATGAAAATGAATTAAAAGTAATAGGAAAGGGGAATAAAGCAAGGGTAATTCCTATTTCCGATGAACTGTCTGAACTCCTTAAAAGTTATCTGGAAATAAGAAATCCACAGACAGAATTTAAATCATATTTTTTTGTCAATAAGAAAGGGAAAAAACTCAACGAAAAATTTGTTTATGTGGTAGTTAATAAGTACCTTAGTCTTATAACAACGAAAGAAAAAAAAAGTCCTCACATCCTTCGGCATAGCTTTGCTACTCACGTTTTGGATAATGGGGCGGAGATCTCCAAAGTGAAAAAAATATTAGGGCATTCCAGTCTTGCCAGTACTCAAGTCTATACGAATGCTAATATTGAACAATTGAAAAAAGTGTTTAATCAGGCTCACCCTCGAGCATCAAAAAAAGAAGAATTATGAAGATTTCAGTTCAATCAATCGGTTTAACACCACACGAACCACTAGAGTCACACATCGACAAAAAAGTTAGCAAATTGGATACCTTCTATGACAAGATTCAGGAGTGTAAGGTATTTTTGAAAGTAGAAAATAATGCTGATAAAGCAAATAAAACAGCCGAGATTATTTTGGCGGTTCCGGGAGACGATATCGTAGTAAAGAAGACATCTACAAGTTTTGAAGAAAGTTTGGACCTTTGTGTTGATACTGCTAAAAAGCTATTAATCAAGAAAAAAGAAATGGCATAGAAAAAAAAGTTAAAAAAAGTTTATAAAATATTTGAGAATTCAAAAAATCCGTTCTATATTTGCACTCGCAAAAAAGGAACAGCGATCTTTTGAATTCTTTTTTATATTTGCCTCCATAGCTCAGTTGGCCAGAGCACGTGATTTGTAATCTCGGGGTCGTGGGTTCGAATCCCTCTGGAGGCTCA
>NZ_JBLFDU010000010.1:0-185088 GCF_047345655.1 Chryseobacterium sp. T20 | reverse complement strand
GTTTCCTATTCCTTTTTCCAATAAGGTTATTCTTAAAATTAAGTCTTTATGATTTATTGCAAACTTACCACGCAAAGTTGAATATATCTTTTTTTAAATTCTAAGGGAGCAAAGATGGAATCAATGAAATTGATTCTTTCCAAGCTTGTGGATTATCCTTTTGCTTCATCAGCGACTTTAGTCGTATTTCTTTGCTCCCTCAAGTAAATAATAGAATTCAATAACCTTTGTGTTTAAATAAGTTGATAAATTATATGGTAAAACTTTACATCTTTAAGAATACAAAACGTAATTTACTCTTTCTCAACTCTAAGACCTCAACATTCAACGAAATTTGAAAAGTCAAAAAAATTCCCGATTTTTGCACTCCTTCAATAAACCCGAGTTCATGAAATTATGTATTGCCGAGAAACCCAGTGTTGCCAGAGATATCGCCAAAGTATTGGGCGCTACCACGTCTAAACAAGGCTATATGGAAGGAAACGGCTATTGCGTAACATGGACGTTCGGACACCTTTGTACCCTGAAAGAACCCCACGACTACGGTCCACAGTTCAAATCCTGGAATCTCTTTTCATTACCCATTATTCCCAACAGCTTTGGAATCAAGCTGATCCCGAATAAAGGCGTTGAAAATCAGTTTAAAGTAATCGAGAAATTAGTAGAAGAATGTGATGAAGTCATTAATTGTGGGGATGCCGGGCAGGAGGGAGAACTCATTCAGCGTTGGGTCTTGCAGAAAGCAAAATGCAATAAGCCGATTCAGCGTTTATGGATTTCTTCATTGACGGAAGATGCCATTAAAGAAGGTTTTGCCAGTTTAAAACCGGCAGAAGATTATAAAAACCTTTATCTGGCTGGAAATGCCAGAGCCATAGGAGATTGGCTACTGGGAATCAATGCTACCAGACTTTTTACGAAAAAATTTGGAGGGAATAAAGCCGTTCTTTCTATTGGAAGAGTGCAAACTCCAACGTTGGCAATGCTTGTGCAGCGTCAGAAAGAAATTGATGCCTTTACCACAGAAGAATATTGGGAACTGAAAACCAAATACCGTGACGTGATTTTCAATGCAGCGATCGATCGTTTAAAAACATTGGAGCGTGCTGAGAAAGGATTGGAATATCTTAAAGTCAATCCATTTGAGATCGTTTCTTTCGAAATTAAAGAAGGAAAAGAAAAAAATCCACGACTTTTCGATTTGACCGGACTTCAGGTTGAAGCCAATAAAAAATATGGATATTCAGCAGAAAATACACTGAATTATATTCAAAGTCTTTACGAAAAGAAACACGTGACTTACCCTCGTGTTGATACGACTTATCTATCCGATAGTTTATATCCGAAAATAACAGGGATTCTTCAGAAAATGTATCCGTATCAGGATTTGATTGCTCCATTATTGGAAGCTCCGATTCCAAAATCAAAAGCTGTTTTCGATGATACAAAAGTAACCGATCACCATGCCATCATTCCTACGGAAATTCCACCTTCTCAGAATTTGAGCAGGGAAGAAAAACTGATTTATGATCTGATTGCAAAACGTTTCATTGCTGTTTTCTATCCGGAATGTAAAATTTCCAATACTTTAGTAGAGGGAAAAGTAGGAACCATTCCTTTCAAAACCAGCGGAAGACAGGTTCTTGAAGCAGGATGGAGAGCCGTTTACGCCAAAGAACCAAAAGAAGAAACCACCGATAAGGAAAAAGAAAAAGAGGAAGAACAGACGATCCCTGAATTTATTGTAGGAGAAACCGGACCCCACGATCCGATGATCCACCAGGGAAAAACGACTCCTCCAAAACCTTATACCGAAGCAACATTGCTGAGAGCGATGGAAACTGCCGGAAAACAGGTAGAAGATGAAGAACTGCGTGAAATGCTGAAGAACAACGGGATTGGAAGACCATCTACCCGTGCCAACATCATCGAAACCCTTTTCAAAAGAAAATACATTGAGAAGAAAAGGAAAAACCTCATCGCTACTCAAACCGGAATCCAGCTAATCGATACCATCGAAGACGAGCTGTTAAAAAGCCCGGAATTGACCGGAGAATGGGAATCCAAACTTCGTAAAATTGAAAAAGGAGAGTATGAAGCCAATCTTTTCAAAGAAGAACTGATTCAGATGGTGACAGAACTCACTGAAAAAGTGGTGTACGGAAAAGGAAAAGTGATTACTCTTCAGGAAGAAGAAAAAGAAGAAGTAAAGGAGAAGAAAAAAAGAGAACCTGCTCAGAAAAAAGAATTGCAGTCCTGGGAAGAAACAAAATGCCCGAAATGTAAAGAACACAATCTGATCAAAGGGAAAACCGCTGTAGGCTGCTCCGATTTCAAAAACTGTGGCTTTAAAATTACCTTTGAAATTTTCGGAAAAAAATTATCAGATAAACAGCTTTTAGATCTGGTGTTAAAAGGAAAAACTTCAAAATTAAAAGGCTTCTCTACCCATGCGGAAGCGATCACAGAAGGTGTTTTGACTTTAAGTGATGATTTCCAGGTACAATTGAGCTGATTTTGAGTTTAATCTAAACATCTGTCCAATCCACTCAATCCGTGAGAGGATAAAAATCTGTGACAAATAAATTAAGTATTACCGTTTAGTGGAGAATACGGGATTCGAACCCGTGATTTTTCAATACTGAGTTAAGCGTATAGATTATTTTATATCTGGATTCCTACGGAATGACAAACTGTATGGATAAACTATGCGTTGTATTTGTCATTCTGAAAGAATCCCACCTTACAATTTTCTAGCTATCATGTAACCATAATCCATTTTATCGGAGATAAAAATCCTTGCGCCTTACAACATAGAGCTTAGGACAAAACTAGCGCCTTTGCGTTTTCCAACCTATTAGACATAGTTTCTTTCAGAATGACAAACTGTACGGATAAACTGTGCGTTGTATTTGTCATTCCGCAGGAATCTAACCTTATACTTTTCTATGCAGTCACTATTTTTACTTTACTTACAAATATTCAAAGAATTTTTGACTGGGTGGTTTTACCGGAACAACCTCTCATACCAAGCCCCAACATCACTCTTAATCTCCTCATGATGCTTACATAAAATCATTGCAAGGTCCAGCTCAGACCTTTCAGATTTATAAGGATTCAATGTAAGAAACCCAAAGAAATTTCCATCCTGATCCAGAATTGCAGGCGGATAAGAAGCATAAGTATTCCACGGAGAGTAAGGTCCATAAGTGCTTCCGTAGTTTCCATAGGTATTCCAGATAGATTTTGAACTCAATGTATTTCCATAATCACTGAACTTATTCCATATCGAATTTTTATCAAAATTATCACAATTTAAGCATCCCAAATATTGAGTCTGATCTGCACCACCATACAAATGCAGCGTCTGCGCATGAAAAATACAGCATAAGAAAAGACTTAAAATAACAAACACTTTTTTATAATACATAAGATGATTACTTTATTGAATAATGATAACTGCCAGAAATAAAAAGAATCGTACTAACCTCCATCTTCTCGCTTCCATCTTCCAACTTTATCTATCAATCTATTTTAAATTTTTTCGGTGATTTTCCGGTGATCTGAGTGAATTTTCTATAAAAATATTCCAAGGTATTAAAACCGGATTCAAAACATATATTTTTTATTCCAATTTCTGGATTGCTGATCAAAAGCTGCTTGGCGTGTTCTATTCTCAACTGGATAATATATTCTACGGGAGTACAGTTGTAAGAATGCTTAAACTTTTTAAACAGATTGGCTTCACTCATTCCTGCAATCACAGCCAGTTTCTTGATGGTAATCGGTTCTCGGTAATTTTGTTTGATAAAATGAACCACTTCCTGAAGTCCGTTCTGCATAGTTGCTGTATTGTCAGAATGGAGCAGGATATGCTTTGCATTGGTCTTCATCAGCTCATAAATCAGTTCTTTCAGGCTTAAGCTTAAAAGAAAATCCGAGGTATTATGAAGATTTCCGTCAATTCTTCTGTTATAAAGATTGGTAAGGCTTCTCCATAAAGACTCATCCGAGCTTACGAACTTTTTCACTGCATTTTCTTTCATCATTATTCCCGTTCTGTCCCAATCCGGATGCCAGTTTTCAATCACTTCAGAAAATACACTGTCAATATATTCCTGTTCAATATCCAATACCAGACATTTCGTGGGTTCTTTGAAAATGGGATGGATATCTATGCTCAGTTCTTTATTGCAGGGCGGAATAAATACACTTCTTTCATTAAACTCAAAAGTTTCATCCTCACTGCGAATAATCTTATTGCCACTCAACATCAGCGTGATGACAGGCTTTTCAAAATAGAAAGGAAAATCATGACAAACTACATTCGTTTCAAATACATTCAATTCACCAAAAGGAATGCTGAAAACAGTTCTTTCTTCGATCTTTTCCATGATAGGTAGAGTTTAGGTTAAAAAAAATAGAGAATAGGTAAATGATTTATATCATGTTATTGCCATTTTCGAACTACGTAAAATACAAAATAATTTAAAACAATGGAAAATACATCAGCAGTCAAAGAAACCCATACTCCAGATACCCGGTTTTTATCCCTAAATCCTTCTACCTTAGAGGTTATAGGCGAAGTAACCAATACTTCCCGTGAGGAGATTGATGCTAAAATTAAGAAAGCAAAAAAAGCCCAGAAACTATGGTCAGCAAGACCGGATGCGGAAAGAAAAGAGATTTTATTACAAGTAGCGGAAGCTCTACAGCAAAATTCAAAACACCTTGCAGAATGGATCACCCGCGAGCAGGGAAAACCGTTGAATGGTCCTGGAGCTAATTTTGAAATGCAGGCTTGCGTTGGCTGGACACAAGTTCCTGCATCTCTGGATTTACCCGAAGAAATTGTTTTCGAAGACGACACCCGAAAAGATATTTTATACAGAAACCCGATTGGAGTAGTAGCTGCCATTGCTCCCTGGAACTGGCCTCTGATGATCGCTATCTGGCAGATTATTCCTTCATTGAGAATGGGAAATGCAGTCATCATTAAACCTTCTGAATATACCACTTTCTGCAGTCTGGAAATGATAAAAGTGATCAACAGTGTACTTCCTGAGGATATTTTACAAGTGGTTACAGGAAAAGGAGATGTTGGAGGTTACCTTACCTCACATCCGGAAATTGGGAAAATTATGTTTACAGGTTCCATTGCTACAGGAAAAAGAGTCATTGAAGCTTCTGCTAAAAATATGGCCCGATTAACCCTTGAATGTGGAGGAAATGATGCAGGAATTATTTTACCTGGGCTTGATGTCTCCAAGTATATTGATGGAATTTTCTGGGGAGCGTTTCTGAATATGGGACAAACCTGTGCCTGCTTAAAAAGGTTATACGTTCATGAAAATGACTATGAAAAAGTTGTAAAGGCGTTGGCAGAGTACTCTTCCAATATTCCGATGGGGAATGGAGCTGATGAATCCAGCGTTTTAGGGCCTATCCAGAATAAAATGCAGTATGATAAGATTCAGGATCTGATTCTTGATGCTGAAAATGTGGGGGCAGACTTTATATTCATAGGACAGAAACCTGATCTGGAAGGCTATTTTATTCCCGTAACTCTGGTTGGAAATGTAGATAACGGAGACAGAATTGTAAATGAAGAACAGTTTGGCCCTGTGCTGCCAATTATTAAGTATAAAACATTGGAAGAAGCTATCAGCAAAGCCAATGATTCAGAAAACGGGCTGGGAGCTTCCGTTTGGAGTGATGATCTTGACGAAGCCCAGAAAGTCGCTGCACAATTGGAAGCAGGAACGGTTTGGATCAATCAGCATGGCGCTATTCACCCGTTTGTTCCCTTCGGAGGTGCAAAACAATCCGGCTATGGAGTAGAATTCGGAATAGAAGGATTAAAAGCAGTTACAGTTCCTAAAGTCATCAGCATTAAAAAATAAAGTTAGAACTCATGAAATACGATTTTATAATTGTCGGATCCGGTTCGGCAGGCGCTGTAATAGCCAACAGATTAAGTGAAAACGAAAATATAAATGTCCTTTTACTGGAGGCAGGTCCCGATGATAAAGTTGCTGAGGTTGAAGAACAGGCCGGCTGGCCCACTATATGGAATACCGAAAGAGACTGGGCCTATCATACCGTAGCACAGGAATATGCAGGAGGAAATACAAGATACTGGCCTCGCGGTAAAACATTAGGTGGTTCAAGCTCCATCAATGGAATGATCTACATCAGAGGGCATCAGCAGGATTATGATAGTTGGGCTTATAAAGGATGCGTTGGATGGGACTGGGAAAGTGTTCTGCCTTATTTTAAGAAATCAGAAACCCATGAAGAAGGTGCAGATGACATTCATGGAGGGGAAGGGCCGCTTTTTGTAAGCCGTATCAAACACCCAAATGCCATTTCAATAAGTGCTATTGAAGCCTGTAAAGAATTGGGCTATCCTTTGACAGATGATTTTAACAAAGAAATCTGGGGTGCAGGTCTTAACCATCTCAGTGTAGGAAAAGACCATAAAAGATGTTCTACGGCAAAAGCATTCTTAGATCCTGTGAAATCGAGACCCAATCTGCATATTCATACCAATGCGTTGGCTCAGAAACTGATTTTTGAAGAAAACGAGTGCATTGGAGTTCAGTATTTGAAAAACGGTGAATTAGTAGAAGTAGAAGCAGAAAAAGAAGTGATTATATCCTGTGGAACCATAGAATCTGCCAAACTTCTGATGCTTTCCGGAATTGGTGATCGACAGGAATTGGAGTCAGTAGGAATCCCAGTGGTAAAAGACCTGAAAGGAGTTGGGAAAAACCTTCAGGATCACCTGCTGACCAGTGTTATTTTTAAAGCTAAAAAAGAAATTCCCGCTCCGGAAGCTAATTTATTGGAAGCTCAGTTATTCTGGAAAAGCAAAGAAGAAATGGTTTTCCCGGATCTTCAGCCTTTGTTTATGGGACTTCCTTACTACAGCCCGGGATTCACAGGGCCCGAAAATGCTTTTACATTCTGTGCAGGATTTATAAGACCAGCCAGTAAAGGATATATCAAACTGGCTTCTTCCGATCCTTCTGTATCACCGGAAATTAATCCGATGTATCTTTCTGAAGAATCAGATCTGGAAGCCCTTTATCAATGCGTTGAAATATGCCGTGAAATGGGAAGAACAGAAGTTATGAAAGAATGGAATGACGGTGAAATCTATCCCGGAGAAGGAAAAACAAAAGAAGAAGTGATTGATTATATCAAAAAATCATGTTCCACCTATCATCATATGACCGGAACCTGTAAAATGGGAATCGACAGCCATTCTGTAGTAGATCCGAGACTGAGAGTATACGGAATAAAAGGACTAAGGGTAGCAGATGCATCCATTATGCCGGATGTGGTTTCCGGAAATACCAATGCACCTACCATTATGATTGGTGAAAAAGCAGCCGATATGATCAAGGAAGATCATCATCTGAAAGCGTCAGGTTCATCTGAAAAGTTATCGTTTGTTGTGTAAGAAGGGTTAAAAACCTTGAAAAGAAGCCGTTTCATATGTATGGAGCGGCTTTTTAATGAAAAAATTAAAGATCATTGAGATAAAAAAGCCTGTAGCACTTACCTTTGTTTAAAATAAAATTCATGACACCAGAAAAAAAGAAACTCATTACAGACAGCTTTGGCCGTTCGGAAACCTTACAGTTTTATAAAGCAGAACTGCTGGAAGTAGAAACCGATTTTATCTCCATGAAAATCCCTAAAATGGAAATGATGACCCGAAAAGCAGGAATGTTCAATGGTGCAATGATCGCCTCTCTGGTGGATGTTTCTTCAGGATATGCTGCTGTGAGCCATTATCCGGAAGACTGTTATGTAGTGACCGTTGAATTGAAAGTGAACTACCTTCGTCCAGCCATGGGCGATGCTTTGGTTTCAAAATCTTATGTTATCAAAGGGGGAGGAAAAATTGTTGTGGTGAGAACAGAAATCTATGTTCAGACCGAAGGTTCTGATTCTGAAAGTCATGTGGCCACTTCATTAGTTACCATGATGAAAATAAAATAAGAGATTAAAAGGAAATAAAAGACAAAATATTCCTTCAATAAAGGGTTTCAAAGCATTCTTTTTTCCGAAATGGAATAGCTTTTGCTCGACAAACCCCATAAACATTAAAAAATATCACAATGAACTTAATTATCCGACTATTTATTACGGCAATTGTTGCTTATCTTTTAACTAAAATCTTACCGGGAGTACAGTTTGAAGGATTTTCTTCAGCCATTATCTTTGCTATTGTGCTTGGGGTTCTTAACATATTTGTAAAGCCTATTTTAAGTCTGTTCGGCCTTCCGTTGACCATTCTTACCTTAGGATTCTTTGCCCTGGTAATTAATGCCGCAATTGTCCTGATTGCAGACTACTTCATAGACAGTATGGTGGTAGATGGTTTCTGGTGGGCATTTATCTTCAGTATATTATTGTCAATCGTAACTTCACTGGCGAATTCAATGTTCTCGGATGGAGATTAAAATATCAATAACGATCTTATACAATAGGCTGCCCAAACTGGCAGCCTATTCTTTTTTTAACAGTTCTTTTTAATCCATTTTATACAGTCTTCATAAGTCCGTACTTGATTGTCTGTTTTCGTGTAAGGGGCATTTATGGGTTCATTTTCTGCAATTTTTGCCAAAATCTGTTCAAGGGTTCTGCCTGCAAAATTGACTCTTGTTTCCTTTATGGATCCATACTTGAAATGACCTTCGTGTACGTGCCAAAGATTAGGGGCGCCTGCATCTACACGCGTTGCTTTAAAATCTCCTGTGTCTGGTGTGCTCATAATGTAAAATTTTAATTGGGTTATTATTGATAATATCGGACGTCTGATATTGTAAATTTCAGTATTTGAGATACGCTGAGTAACAGAGAAAATCCCCATATTTAAAAATTAGGTGTTTTCCCCGAAGAGAATTTATCAATGAAAAAAGAATTTTAATGTTAATTCTTTCGTCCATCTTTATTTTAAATATTAACTTTGGCAATCTTTGAATTTAATAAAAGGATGTAGGAAATCAACTGGTTTTATACATCCGTTAAAAATGAATATCAACATATGAAACTTAAGTACAGCCTGCTGGCTTTGGCAGCTCCGCTTTTAATGAATGCACAACAAGTAATGACGCCTGAAATTCTTTGGACTTTGAAAAAAGTTGGGGTACAGGCAGTTTCACCAGATCAGGGTTCTCTTATCTACAAAGTAGGACAGGTAGACCTGAAAACAGAGAAAACGAAAAGCGAGAACTATTTTCTAAATGTTCTTAATAACCAGTCTTCCAAAATTGATTTCGGAAAAAAAGCCCTTATTCAGTGGGATAAAAACGGAATCTACGCTCAGGAAGGAGATAAAATCTATCTTTCTAAAGATGCCGGAAAAACCTGGACAGAATTTTATACCATCGGTGAAGCGGACAATATCGTAATTTCTCCGGACGGGAAGAAAATTGCTTTCAGCAAGCAGGTATTGGTAGAAAAAGTAATGGGGAAAGATAAATTCAGCGATACTCCTAAAACGACGGCTCAGGTATACACAGACCTGAATCACAGACACTGGGATTACTTCAATGAAGGAAAATACAACCATGTATTTGTTGTAAATACAGCTGATAAAGTAGAAGGAGCAAAAGATCTTTTGGAAGGCAAAACATGGGATTCTCCTCAAAGACCTTTCGGTGGTGCTGAAGACTTTATCTGGAGCCCGGATTCTGCACAGCTTTTATATGTTACAAAACCTAAAAGTGGTAAAGAATATTCTACAAGCACCAATACAGATATCTTTGCTTACGATCTGGCATCAGGGACTACCAAAAACCTTACAGAATCCAACAAAGGATATGATGTAAACCCTAAGTTCAGCCCGGATGGAAAATCTTTAATCTGGCAGAGTATGGCCAGAGACGGATATGAAGCAGATAAAAATGATGTGAAAATCTTAGACTGGAAGTCAGGAAAGACGACTAATCTTACTTCAGGTTGGGACGAAAGCGTTTCAGGGGACGTGCTTTGGGGAGCAGATTCAAAAACGATCTACTTCACAGCAGCATTCAGAGGAACAAAACAGCTTTTTGCTTTGGATTCAAAATCAGCAAAAGTACAGCAGATTACCAAAGGAGATTTTGACGTCAACGAAATCTTTACAGACAATAAAACTTCACTTTTAGTAGGAAGAACAGACGTAAACCATGCTACAGAATTATTCTCTGTAAACGTTAAAAACGGAGAAATGAAGCAGGTAACTGAAGCGAACAAAGAAACATACGCTAAGTTAGCTCAGGGGAAATCTGAACTTAAAATGGTGAAGACTTCAGACGGTAAAGAAATGGGCGTGTGGTTCCACTATCCACCGAACTTTGACCCGAACAAAAAATATCCTACTTTGGTATACTGCCAGGGTGGACCGCAGTCTGCGCTTACTCAATATTTCAGTGTAAGATGGAACTTTGCTCTTATGACTGCTAACGATTATATCGTAGTGGCTCCAAACAGAAGAGGGATGCCAGGTTGGGGAACAAAATGGAACGAAGAGATTTCAAAAGACTGGGGTGGACAGCCAATGAGAGACTATCTGGCAGCAACAGATTTTGCGAAAACTTTACCTTATGTAGATGGTGACAGAGTAGCAGCTGTAGGAGCTAGTTATGGAGGATACAGTGTATTTATGTTAGCTGGAATCCATGAGAACAGATTCAAAACATTCATTGCTCATGATGGTTTATTTGATATGAAATCCTGGTATCTGACTACGGAAGAATTGTGGTTTGCAAACTGGGATCTTGGTTCTCCATGGGAAAAACCACTTCCAAAAGCCTATACAGAATTCAACCCAAGCAACTTTGTAGAAAAATGGAACAAACCTATCATGATTGTTCAGGGAGGAATTGATTTCCGTGTTCCTTACGAGCAGGGGCAGGAAGCTTTCCAGGCTGCAAAGTTAAGAGGATTAAAATCTAAACTGGTGTACTTCCCGAACGAAAACCACTGGGTACTTCATCCTCAAAACGGATTGGTATGGCAGAGAGAATTCTTCGACTGGTTGAAGGAAACTTTATAGACAAACAATATAAAATATCAATAGGAGCGGGCTTTAGCCCGCTTTTTTTATAATGAATAATCCAATGGCTTCAGCCAAAACCTAACATAAGCTGAGCTTAAGATAAGAGTGAGTTGGAAGCTGGAAGCTGGGAAATTGAAGAAGGAAGCTATGGAGGTTGTAATGAATAGTTTTTTCCATATTTTCATCTTTTTTAAACGGTGATATCATTAATGTATGATGACCTCTATAAATGGTGAGACTAACAGTAACTTCCAGCTTCATAATCTGTGAGCAATAAAATCAATATATTTGAAGATGCAAAACCGTATTTCTTCATTTTTACCCATTATTGATACCCAATCTGAAATTCTGATTCTAGGCTCAATTCCCGGAGTGAAATCGTTGGAAAAGCAACAATATTATGCCCATCCTCAGAACAAATTCTGGAAAATTATTTTTGAATTGCTGCACGAAGAATTTACTGATAATTACACTCAAAGAATGGAAATTATCAGGAAACATCATATTGCCCTGTGGGATGTCATTGATTCCTGTGAGAGAAAAGGAAGCCTGGATTCTGAAATCAGAAACGAAGAAGCCAATCAGATTGCTGAACTTTTGGAAAAACATCCAAATGTAAAAGCTGTTTTCTGCAACGGCGGAAAGTCATACAAGAACTTACAGAAACTGCTCGGGAAAGATTATAAACTGCCCATTTTTTTATTGCCTTCTACAAGTCCGCTTCATACCGTTTCTTTTGAAAAGAAGCTGGAAGAGTGGAGAGTGATTCTGGGGTTTTTGAGTTGAGAATGGGGTGGGGTTTTAGGGTTTGAGAGTGGGAGAGTTTGAGAATAAGAGAGTAAAAACACATTCTTACAAAATGGCAAAGTACATAGGTAAGTAAAGCGTCCTATCTGC
This sequence comes from Chryseobacterium sp. T20, assembly GCF_047345655.1. Lineage (NCBI taxonomy): Bacteria > Pseudomonadati > Bacteroidota > Flavobacteriia > Flavobacteriales > Weeksellaceae > Chryseobacterium > Chryseobacterium sp. T20. The sequence continues at coordinate 173,132 of NZ_JBLFDU010000010.1, read as the reverse complement.
CCATTTCGTAGGAATTTATGCACTTACAAACTCAACCCTCAAACTCTCCGACTCTCAAACCCATTAAGCTCCCAAGTATTCTCTCAATCCCTTCAACAGTTCCAGCTGGTTTTTTGTCCTGTCCAGATTGTGTTCAGGATGCATGATAGAATAGTAGGTGCTTCCGTTAAGATAATCCGTTAAAAAGCGAAGTTCCTGAATATAAATGGCGACTTGTGCCGCATAATCAAGATTCTCAGATTCTTCAGGCGTCAGCTTTTCTTTTAAATGAAATAAAAATCCCTCTTTTACAACCTTATACATTTCAGGATTGAAATTGTTTTGAGCAGTTCCATCATCTTCCTGTGTTGTATTGGTGTAAGACTGAATCATGGTTCCAAAATCATACAGAATAGTAGAAATCATCATAGTATCCAGATCTATCACAGCTAACGGGTTATGATTCTGATCAAAGAGAATATTACTGATTTTTACATCGGCATGAATAATTCTTTTAGGAATCTGGTTGTTTTTTTCCATTTCAATCCATCGGTCAGGTAAGGACAAAAGCTGATTAGTGATTTCTATTTCAGCCTTGGCGTTTTCTTTTAAATAAGGCTCTGCATTTTTTAGGGAGTCTTTATAATCTGCAACCCTCTTCTCAAAATTGAGGAAATTGGGAAGAGAATCTTGAATGGCAGGTAGTTTTTCAGTATTTACCGTGTTTAGAAAATAACTGAAGGTTTTAGCCGCATCAAAAGCGGTCTGTAAAGATGGAGCAGTAAGGAATGTAATGCTGTTTTCCACAAAACTTAGCATACGCCATGGCTGACCATTTTTATCTTTTACCAGAATTTTGCCGGTAAGAGAAGGAATAGGTTCTATAATTTCAAATTGATAATTATTTGATCTGAGAACTTCATTAATCATTAAATGGTTATTAACGACCACTTCCGGCTGTTTAAAAACATGATTGTTGATTTTCTGCAGAATAAACTTTTTCCCTTGATCTTTATTTTCCAAAAGATAGGTTGTATTGATCAATCCATCAGTAATAGAAGTGAGTTCGTAATTATCAGTAGTGATAAATTCTGCAACAATATCATTTAGCTCCATAAATCTTCCGGGTATCTGTTATTTTTAATCTCTGAAGTCAGAAAATCTATAATTTCCTTTTTATCGTCAGCATAGGTAACTCCCATCCATCGGGATGGAGATGCTTTCACTTTTACTTTTACTCTGTTTTCGGTCATCATTTTTTGTACTGCGGAAGGAATATAAAATTCCTGATGGGGCAGTGGATCAGATTCGATGAAATCATAGAAATAGGCTTCCAGATAACAGAAAATATGAGGATGGAAAATAAAAAAGTTCATGGATACCAATGTTTCGGGATCTAATTTTATATTTTCTCCGTTTTCAACATAAATAATGGAATGATTGATCTTTTGAATAGAAGTTTGCTCCTCTACTTTGATCAGATAATTTTCAGCATCCAACGTACATATTCCTCTTGCTACAGCACCGTTACCACTCAATGTTGTACCAACAGGATAAGCAATCATCCCTAATTGTGTATCTGAAATATAATGATGGTTAATTTCATGGGCAGCCAGTTGATAGGCTTCTTTTCCGTAGAAATCATCTGCATTGATCATCACAAAAGGTTCCTGTATTGAATATTTGGCGCAAAGTACGGCATGAGCAGTTCCCCATGGCTTCTCACGATCGGGATAATCAAAGCCTTCCAGTGAAATAGGAATGGTGTCTATCTCCTGATATACCCAAAGCAACTCAAAATTTTTAGCTTTTGAAATGCCGTTGAGTCTTTCAATATAACTTTCAGGAATCAGTTTGTTGACAATAATAACTATTTTTTGGAAACCGGCTTCCAGAGCATCAAAGATAGAATACTCAAGAATCGGCGAACCGTTATCAAGTATTCCGTCTATCTGCTTAAGTCCTTTATACCTGCTGCCTAATCCGCCTGCTAATATGAGTAATGTTTTCCTAGAACTCATCGGTCATTCCAAATACAGGTTTACGGGTTTTCCATTTTCCATTGGTAAAATCAGGGATATCAACCACCTGACCGCCTTTGGCAATAGACTCTTCACTTAATGGGGTAATGGAATACCACAAGGCAAGATCATATACATCCATCGGGAATTCTATATTTCGCTTGATACATTCAATAAAGGTATTCATCACAAAGAAGTCCATTCCTCCATGCCCGGCTCCTGCAGCAGTAGTTTCAAACTTCTTCCACATCGGATGATCATATTCTTTCATCCACTTTTCAGTATTATCCCAACGGTGGGTATGGTTCATTGTTTTTTCAAAATAGATGTGTCCCTGGTTGAAATCTCCCCATCCGAAATCCTGCCACAATCCCTCAGTTCCCTGAACTCTGAAGCCAAGATCATATGGTCTCTGCAAACTTGTATCATGAGTAAGAAGAATAGTTTCTCCATTGGCACAGGCAATCTGTGTGGTTACAATATCTCCCTGGTTGAATTTTACTTTGGCGCTAGGATGGTTTTCTCCTCCTTTTGGATGTTCAACAATATACTTATGAAGGCCTACAGATTTTGATGAGAATGAAGAAAGCCTCGTTAAACGATTTCCTCTGTTGATATCCATCATCATGGCAACCGGACCTAATCCATGGGTAGGATAAAGCTCTCCATTACGTTTTACATAATGTTCGGTTCTCCATTTTGCTTCACTGAATCCTTTTTCTCCAAATTCAGCCCCGGAATTGTACGGATTAACTCCATCATTGAAAAGAACACCTCTCAGATCATGCTGATAACCGCCTCTTCCATGTACCAGTTCCCCGAACATTCCCTTGCGGACCATATTCAGGATGGCCATAATATCTCTGCGGTAACACACGTTTTCCATCATAAAGATAGGAACTTTCGTTTCCTCATATACCTTTACAAATTCCCAGCAGTCCTGAAGCTTTATCGCTCCGGAAACTTCCATGCCCACAATTTTTTTAGCGCGCATAGCTTCCACTCCTTGAGTAAGGTGCCATTCCCATGGAGTTGCAATGACAACAGCGTCTATTGTTTTTAATTTTAAAAGATTTCGATAGTCATATTCTCCGTTGGAAAACTCCTGAGCAGCCGGTTTATTGTTGTCTTTTAAGATTTTTTGAGACGCGGCAAGCATTCTTTTCTCCGGATCTGCAAATGCTACAATCTCTACATCATTACGTTTTGCCAGTAATTTTACATGCTCCTGACCACGAAGACCTACACCGATAAAACCGACGCGGACTTTTTTATCTGTTTTAAAATCATTGGAATAAGCAAATAAAGAATTGGGTAAAACCAATGCTCCAAAGCTTGCTAAAGCTGCTGTCTTAAGAAAGTTTCTGCGGGAGTTACTATTGTTCATCTATTTTTTTCTTAAATATATTAAAACTTTTGTAAATCCCGATAAAGTGATAGATAATAGGATAATGAAGTAATAGAGGTAGTTGGTAAGAATTTGTGGGTTGTTGGATTTTAAAGTTGAATGATTTTGGAATTGTTGATGTATAGGTTATTAATTTTCGCTTTTTTCTCTATTTTGATCATTTATATTTTTTTTACATATTTTATTATATGCGTAAAAAATTATTGATTGATCCAGGCTTTTCTTAATGCAATCTGTTTTGAATCGGGATTGGAAACAGGAGTTACTTTTCCATTAGTTTCGTCATAGTTGAATCCTGCTTTTCCCAGGTATTCTTTCAAAGGAATGGGTTGAGTACCCTCTACATAATCTTTGAAAAAAATACGTATTTCAGGGTAAGTCATTTTTGTAATTTCATCAAAAAGCTCATCATCATTAAAATATTTACCCGCTCCATATTTTTTCATAAGCATCTGCATCAGATCCTGAGTTCCTGTTTTACCGTTAGAAAGTTCTCTTAGCCTTATATCCAGACATAACCCGAGCAATGCTCCTTTCATATAAAAGTTCATATACTGATCCTGTCTTTCCATAGATTTTTTACTCATTTCTGTTAAAGATAGAGTGTTGTCAAATGCTTTCATGCCATTGATCTTTTCTTCCAGGCTTTTTTCAAAATCTTCCAGACTGATCATTTTTTGTTTGATAGGCATATGAATGGTAGCATATTCCGTCATCCCTTCATATAACCAAAGGTGTTGGGACATAACGGGATTCAGGAAATCATAATGCTGAATTTCTCCTGAATGAATGTTGAGTGGGGTAACAACATGGAAAAACTCGTGAGAAGCCACTCTGTTCAGAGCATTCGGAAGAAACTTCATACTTCCGGAACGGTATAGGCAGACCGTAGAGTGGGAATGTTCAAGTCCATCTCCTAAAAATCCATTCTCATTGGAAGATTCATAATAAATCAGAAAAGCATATTTGTTGACAGGTAATGTTCCGCCAAGATAAGCCTGCTGATTTTTCAGGATGTTTTCTATTTCGTGGGCAATTGTTTTGGAGTAATGTCTTTCCTTTTTGTTGTAGAATGATACAAGTACTTTGGTATGACCTATTTTCAGCCAAGTGGTATCAGGAACAGAATATAAAACGGGAGAATCTACCAATTCACGGTAGTCCTTTGCCCAAACCATATCCGTATTTTTATTTTTCTGTTGATAATCTAAAGCAGAAGAAGCATAAAAATCCTTGTTCTTGGAAATGGTAATCTGATAAGGAATATCTTTCATTTCTTCAAAATATCCCACTAAAGAATTATAGTTGATGACAAAAACGCTGTCTTTTATAAACATACTGCCGGCAGATCTGGCTTCATTAGATTCTTTTTCCAGAGAGTCCCATCCGTCAGCTACCTGATAAGATATTTTCTTTACACGGTTAAGATCATGTACCATCCAGCTGTTTTTATCCAGACGTTCGGTTACTACTTTTTTACCGTTTTTATCGGTGGCTGTGAAATCAGAAACATATTGTCCGAAATTCATAGCCTGATAAAACCCGGGTACCAGTTTGGGAATGATAAATTTGCCCTGTTTAAGATTGTTCTTTGGAGGCGAAAAAGATACCCGGACTTCATCATTGGACATATGAAGAAGATCTATAGAATATTCGTAATTTTTCTTTGAAGTCTGAGCAATCATTAGGTTGGGAAGTATAATGACTGCGAAAAATAGCTTGATAAGGGTCTTCATTGGCTGCATTTTAATGATTACGAATATTTTAAATCAATTCTATAATTTGTCTGTTTTATTTTTCCATATAGTATACCTCTTCATACGGTTGAATCAGTACCCATCCGTGCCCTGAGAACTTCATCTGAAACTCTTCACCGCTTCCTCTGCCGATAAGGCTTTTGAAAGAAACATTCGTTTTCAGTTCCGGGCTTAGGTTTCCAGACCATGCAACTGTGGCATTAGGATCTGTAAACACAGGAGTGTCAGGAGTTACAAGTAAAGTTAAAGGATCACCATGGGTGGTAATGGCAATATGTCCCGTTCCTGAAAGTTTTGCCTGAAAAAGCCCTCCGGACATCATTCCTGCAATACTTTTCAGCATGGTGATATCACTTTTTACGCTTTGTTCATGGGCAAGAATATCATTTCCGTTTACACATACAGATTCATTATTCAGATAGAGGATACGGACTTTCTTCCCGGAATCGGCTACATATAGTTTTCCTGTTCCTTCTGCTTTCATTAGCTTGGCACCTTCACCGCTGATCGCTTTCTTCAAAAGATTTCCAAGTCCTCCGGACAGCATTCCCTGTCTTTCAAAATTGATATTTCCCACATAGCTTACCATACTTCCTCTTTTGGTCCATACTGCCTGATTATTAAGATTGATTTCCAGAAGATGTTTCGTTTCCAGCTCAAAATAATCTCTTTGCTGCGGATTCTCTTTCGTTTCGTTGATAAATGCTTCAATTGAATATTTACTCATAATGATAATTTTTTAATTTGTTGTTTTTATAGTGTTATTACTTTAGTTTGTCGAGTTTATACTCCCTTTTGTTACTTTTAGGATTCAGATCTACAAATTCATACTCTTCAAAATTGGCAAGTCTGGCTTTGAACATTTCTGTTGCTTTTTCTAGTGACCATGTTTTGGGATAATGAAAACCTTCAAATTCAGCATTGAAAATCTGCGCTTTGAAATCATGCGAAAACTCGTCATCACCAGCATAGATCAATGCTATTTTACCCGTCCATGTAATATCATAGTTGTTATTGTCTGTTTTTGAAAACCGGATCTGGTGCCCTGCACAGCTGTCATGTCCTAGCAGATAGATGTTGAAGGCAAGGTCATCATCATCAAAATGGTGTTCAGAAGGGAGATCATTACTGAAAAGATCATTTTTAACAACGGTATCGAAGTCCAGTTTTTCATCAAGATTGTTAATTCTAATCCCTCTTTGTTCACCCCAATAGTTGGACGAAAGTGTACAGGCATGGTAGTTTCCCCACACGATTTTGGAGTCTCAGTCGGACAGATCTTCGTCGTCTTCTTCACTGTTTTCATCATCATTGGCGTAATAATTTTCAGTTTTTAAATGAAAATCAAACCAGATAAATCCATATTCATCAATTCTTCCGCTCCAGTTGAAAGTTTCAATTTTGTGACCATTAGGATACGGATTATCAATGAAGTATATTTTACTTACAGATTCCATAATGAATTTTAATTTTTCCAAAAATACTCTTTTTATGCCTTGGAAATCCCCGTAAAATCACGGTTTTATATTTGATTGTAAATAATACTTGACAAAGGAGTGTTCAATGTCGTATATTTGCACTCCGAAAATTACACCTTGTAATTTCAATAATTTTTAAACCGTAATTTAAAAAATGAAAACATCAGATTTTAATTTTGATCTTCCTGCAGAATTATTAGCAGAACACCCATCAGAGCACAGAGACGAAGCGAGATTAATGGTACTTGATAGAAAAACACAAACTATCGAGCACAAATTATTCAAGGATGTTGTGGATTATTTTGATGAAGAAGATTTGTTCATCTTCAACAATACTAAAGTTTTCCCTGCACGTCTTTACGGAAATAAAGAAAAAACAGGTGCTAAAATTGAAGTTTTCTTATTAAGAGAGCTTGATAAAGAAACCAGAGTTTGGGATGTTTTGGTAGATCCTGCAAGAAAAATCAGAATTGGTAACAAATTATTCTTCACAGAAGATGAGTCTTTGGTCGCTGAGGTTATTGACAACACGACTTCAAGAGGAAGAACATTAAGATTCTTATTCGACGGTTCTTACGACGAATTCAGAACGAAATTGAAAGAATTGGGAGAAACTCCACTTCCAAAATATATCAAAAGAGCAGTAGAACCGGAAGATGCAGAAAGATATCAGACGATCTACGCAAAAGTAGAAGGAGCAGTAGCTGCCCCTACAGCAGGTCTTCACTTCTCAAAGCATTTGATGAAGAGATTAGAGATCAAAGGAATCAATTTTGCTGAAGTAACGCTTCACGTAGGATTGGGAACATTCAACCCAATTGAGGTAGAAGATCTTTCTAAGCACAAAATGGAGTCTGAAGAGATCATTATTGATGAGAAAAATGCTGCCATCATTAACAAAGCAGTTGAATCTCACAGAAGAGTATGTGCAGTAGGTACTACTACAATGAGAGCATTGGAAACTTCTGTTTCTTCAAACAAAAAAATCTCTGCTTTCAACGGATGGACAAACAAATTCATTTATCCTCCTCACGATTTCGGAGTAGCCAACTCAATGATCACGAACTTCCACACACCGAAGTCTACTTTGATCATGATGATTGCTGCATTTGCCGGAAGAGATTTCGTAATGCATGCTTATGAAGAAGCCGTAAAAGAAAAGTATAAATTCTATTCTTACGGTGACGCAATGTTAATTCTATAAAAAAGATAATAGGTAATAGGTTGCAGGTAATAGTATCTGCAACCTGCCACCTAAAATCTACAACCTTACAATGAAAGATATCCGTACATTATCACTAGACCAGCTTAAAGACTACTTTGTATCTTTAGGAGAAAAACCGTTTCGTGCGAAACAGGTCTATGACTGGCTATGGAGTAAAAACCTCCATTCGATTGACGAAATGACGAATCTTTCCAAATCACTTCGTGAGAGAATTTCGGAAGAATATACCATTAATCCTGTTTCCGTAGACCTTCTTCAGAAAAGTTCTGACGGAACCATCAAAAACGGAGTGAAACTTCACGACGGACTGATGGTGGAATCTGTTCTTATTCCTACAGAAACAAGAACTACAGCCTGTGTATCTTCACAGGTAGGATGCTCATTAAACTGCGAATTCTGTGCTACAGCAAGACTGAAAAGGATGAGAAACCTTGAAGTAGCTGAAATTGTAGATCAGGTAGCGCTGATTGACAGCCAGAGTAGAATGTATTTCGACAGACCGCTTTCCAACATTGTATTTATGGGAATGGGAGAGCCAATGATGAATTACAAAAACGTAGTGGAAGCCATCAAAAAAATTACCCAGTCGGAAGGTTTGGGAATGTCTCCAAGAAGAATTACCGTTTCTACATCCGGTATTCCTAAAATGATCAAAATGCTTGCAGATGATGAGCTGCGTGTGAAGCTGGCTTTATCCCTTCACTCTGCTATCGAATCCAAGCGTAATGAGATCATGCCTTTCTCTGATAAATTCCCGTTGACGGATATTATGGAGGCTCTTCAGTATTGGTATCAAAAAACAGGTTCTGTGATTACTTTTGAATACTGTGTATGGAAAGGAATCAATGACGGAGATGAGGACATTAAAGCTTTAATCAAATACTGCAAACAAGTTCCTTCAAAAGTAAATCTTATTCAGTACAACCCGATCGGAGATGGAAAATACGATCAATGCAACAAACAGGCAGAAGAAAATTACATCCGACAGCTTGAAAATGCTGGGGTAACGGTAATGGTCAGAAGAAGCCGTGGAGGTGATATTGATGCCGCTTGCGGACAGTTAGCCAACAAAACAACAGATTAAAATTTCCTTAAAAAAAGCCTAAAACTTTCTTAAAAAATAGGTTAAAACCCTACCTTTGCACAAATTATTTTGTGATGATGGATTTTCTTATGAGCGAGGATGGGCTGGAAAATGTGTATGCATGGGCTATTCCGTTGCATGCTACTGTTATTTTAGCTGAAATGATTTACAGCCACGTTTCAGAAGCTAAGCTATATAGTGGAAAAGATCTTGCTACCAATGTTTATCTTGCATTGATGAACTTTGGTCTTGACCTTATCATGAAGGCATTTGCCATGGGAGTGATGTTTTTCTTTTACCATCACAGGATTTTCTCATGGGATCTTAGCATCTGGTATTTGCTGGCTTGTTTTATAATCACAGACTTTGCTTATTACGTACTGCATTATGTAGACCATCGTTCCAGAGCATTCTGGGCAGTTCATATTACACACCACAGTTCAGAATATTTTAACCTGACAACAGGATTCAGAAGCCCTGTATTACAGCCGCTTTACAGATATTTATATTTTTCACCGCTTGCATTTTTAGGATTCAATCCGTGGCATATCATGGTGGCTTACGCCATCGGACAAGTGTATGGAACATGGGTACACACACAGACTGTGAAGAGTATGGGATTCTTAGAATATATCTTGGTAACCCCTTCCCATCACCGTGTACATCACGCATGTAATGTAAAATATCTGGATAAAAACATGGGAATGTGTCTCATTATCTGGGATAAAATATTTGGAACCTTCCAAAAAGAAGATCCGAATGTACCCGTTAAATATGGAATCTATCCAAAAATGCCGGATAACAGACCGGATACCGTTCTTTTTTATGAATGGAGAAAAATCTGGAAAGATCTTAAGCAGCCAGGATTAAAATTTACAGACAGAGTTAATTATATTTTCAATTCACCGGGATGGAGACATGATGGAACCGGAAAAACGGTGAGACAATATCAGAAAGAGTATTTTGCCAGACAGGCCAAAAAGAAAGAACAACAGCAAAATCAGAAAGAGCAGAAAACTGCTTAACTTTTGATTTAAAATCAATAGAAATCTAAGTGAAAAGCAGGCTATTTTGGCCTGCTTTTCTTTTTTAAGAAGAGAGAAAAAGTAAAACGGAGAATAAGCAAAACAATAAATCTCTTCAAAAATCCAGAATTTTTTCCATTGACTCCATACACTATTTCATTCCGTAGAAATCTACTCTCTCCCCTCAAACCCTCAAACCCGCATCCCGTATCCCGTATCCCGAAACCCGAATCTCATATCTCATTCACACTCACCAACCCTCAAACCCTCAAACTCTCCAACCCTCCAACTCAACACCCGCATCCCGAATCTCACCTCAGAATAAAACCCTACTTTTGTCTTATGAAAAAACTCCTTCTGATTATTGCTCTTTTGGTTGGTCAATCTGCATTTTCCCAGCAGGCCGACTTTCTGAAAATAAAAAAATACAGAGTTAATTATCTGGATGACAAGATTGAGGAAACTTCAGGATTGAATATTTTCAACGGTAAGCTGTATACATTCAACGACAGTGGAAATACTGCTGAGCTTTTTGAAATTGATAAAAAGAATGGTGAAATTATCAGAACACTGAAAACCAATTTAATCAACACAGATTGGGAAGCTTTAGCCAATGATGGTGAGAATTTCTATATCGGAGATTTCGGAAATAATGCCGGAACAAGAAAGGATCTCATGATTTACAAAGTTCCTTACGAACGTCTTGATATGTCTAATGTAACTAATATTCCTGGTTCAGAAAGAGCTTTAGATGGAACGAAAATTCTTTTTTATTACCCTGAACAGACTGAATTTATTGCTAAAAATACAAAGAATGATTTTGATGCTGAAGCTATGATCTATCTGAACGGAAAGCTGCATATATTTACCAAAGAATGGGCTTCTAAATCAACTTCCCATTATATTGTTGATCCTGAAATTTCAGAACAGCAAAAAGCAGAAAAAATAGAAGCCTATAAAACTGGTTTCGTGGTTACAGATGCCTCTTATTTTGATAAAAAGCTTTATTTGGTAGGATATACCAAGAAAACAGAAGTCTTTTTAGATATTTTTAAAGAAACAGAACCAGGAATATTTTTTAAAGAAAAACCAAAGCATTATTACCTCGGGACTGCACTTTCATTAGCACAGATTGAGGGAATAAGTGTAGATGAAACGGGAATTTATATTTCAGGGGAAAAGTTCAGGTCTCCGTTAGGAACTACAAAACCTTCCTTTTATTTTATCCCGAAAGATCAACTCAAAGATTAATTTGCCTTAAAATTGAGCGAAAAAAATTATCTTTGTGAGAATTAATAATTATTCACCCAGCATCGCAGATTGTGGCAAACATTGTAGAAGAGATTAAACGACCGATCAATGATGAAATGAAACTTTTTGAACAGAAGTTTTATGAGTCAATGCAGAGTAAAGTAGCTTTATTGGATAAAGTAACCCGTTTTATTGTTACCACCAAAGGAAAGCAGATGCGTCCTATGTTTGTATTTCTTTGTGCCAAACTGGTGGGTGAAGTGACGGAAAAAACGTACCGTGGTGCTTCTATGATCGAGCTGATCCACACCGCTACTCTGGTACATGATGATGTAGTGGATGAAAGTTTTAAACGTCGTAATTTCTTTTCAATCAATGCACTATGGAAAAATAAGATTGCAGTTTTGGTGGGAGACTATCTTTTGTCAAAATCAGTTTTACTATCTACAGACCACAAAGATTATGACCTGCTTGGGGTAATTTCCAGAACAATTCGTGAAATGTCTGAAGGGGAACTTCTTCAGCTGGAAAAAGCCAGAAAACTGGATATCACTGAAGAAGTGTATTATGAAATTATCCGCCAGAAAACAGCTACTTTAATTGCTGCCTGCTGTGAAATAGGTGTTCTTTCCAATAATGCGGACGAAGCTCTTGCCAAGAAGATGATGGATTTCGGTACTTTTACCGGTATGGCATTCCAGATTAAGGATGACCTTTTCGATTATTTAAGTTCAAACGTGATCGGTAAACCTGTAGGAATTGATATTAAAGAACAGAAAATGACGCTGCCTTTAATTCATACCTTAAAGATCGCCAGTGAAAAAGACAGGAAGTATTATTTCGATACCATAAAACGCTACAATAACAATCCTAAGCGTGTAAAAGAGCTTATAGAATTTGTTAAAAGTTCAGGTGGATTGGAATATGCTATTACCATCATGAAAGATTTCCAGCAAAAAGCGAAAGATATCCTGAATGAGTTTCCGGATTCTGAAGCAAGGAGGTCATTGCATATTATGCTTGATTATGTTATTGAGCGAAAATTCTGATGTTAATATTTTTTAGTCGTTCTGATTTTTTTATTCACTTATTTTCATTTATTCCCGTGAGGTACATAAATTTTTCATTGTTGGAGAAAAAAATAGGGCTATCTTTCAATAATTCAAGTAGTTGTGATTAGTGGTATTTTTTTATGTTAGTAAATTACTGTAAACTAACATTTTGTATTATTCACATAAAGTGCTTGTTAACAATTCATTGAGTTTCAGAATAATTTTTGTTAATTTGTCACAAGAAAAAACAACAAATAATGAAAAAAATGAAATCAATGATGATAGCGTGTGCTATCACTTCAAGTTTTCTCACATACGCACAAGTGGGAATAGGTACACAGAATCCCCAAACAAGTTTTCATATTGACGGATCCAAAGACAATCCCGCTACAGGAGCTCCTTCTGCAGCTCAGCAGGATAATGACTTTAGTGTGACTTCAGGTGCTAGAGTAGGGATAGGTACAACTTCGCCAAGCGAAAAATTAGACGTAGCGTCCGGAAATGCCCGTATCCGTAATATTAATTCGAATATAGGGGTCGGAGGAACTGACAGGGTTGTGGTAGCTGATGCTACCGGCGTACTGAAGACTATAGACTTTACTGCTTATTCGCTTTTTCATGCACGTTTAGCGGCTAACCAGAACATCAGTTCTTCAACAATTACTACTTTATTATTCGCTGCACCAATAGCAACTTCTCCTTTCTATTCCTATAATACCGGAACTGGAGTAATGACTTTTAATCAGGCTGGGAATTATCTGGTAACATTACAGGCAAGTTTTACCAATATGCCTGCAGATACTCAGTTGCTTATTGGTATCAGACCTGTACCAGACGCTAATTATCTGGGAAGAGGAAGCCATTATAACGCGGTTGCAGCTTCAGGAACGGTAGGTGAACTGATGAATTATACAACCGTAGTAGTAGCTCCCACAGCAGGATATCAAATCCGGTTTACAGCAGCTCCCAATCAAAATGCTACGATTATTTCAACAGAAACAGGATCTACAGGAAGCGGAAATGTTACCAATGTAACTGTTCAGAAGATATAATTCTACCTTTTACTATAATTAAAACTAAAGTGTTTTGTATATGTTTTCAGGAATCTGGAAATGTATACAGAACACTTTCTCTTTTATATTCAGAATCTGATATTGATTCAGTTAAAAAAATAGGAAATAGCTTCTTATTAAATTCTCAAATTTTTATACGATTGCCCTTATGTATTACCGTAAATTACGCAATTGTGCGAAAATTTTAAATTAAATAATTTTCAGGGTTACAATAATAACGGCTAAAACTATACAAAATAAAGCGATTAAAAATAAATAATCCGCAATGTTCTCAAACGTAGATTCCCGCTTTCTATTACTAGTTCTGATTGCCAGAAATGAAAAGAAACAGCTACAGGCAAAAAGAATACAGGCAAATCCTGCAAATTCGTCCAAATACGTATTCTGACTGATCTTAGAGATTTTCAGTGACGTAATAATAATTAATGAAAATCCTAAAAGATTACTGGAAGCATTCAATATGTGGGGTGACTTTTTTTCCATCATTTACAATTTTTTTCAAAATAAAGCACAATTTTTTTTATTATCAAATTTTTAAAAAAGATTATTAAAAATTAAAATTAATTTAAAAAGTGTATATTAGCAAAATACTTGAAGATTAAAAAACTTTTTTACTTAGCTATGCAAACAACCTATATTGAAACACAGCAAATATCCTTTCAAGATTTTAAAAATCAGATACTTGGAGACTACAGGTTAGGAAGGATCTCTCGTGAAATGTCTTATCTCGGAAGGAGAGAAGTACTCACTGGAAAAGCTAAATTTGGAATTTTTGGGGATGGAAAGGAACTTCCTCAGCTTGCAATGGCGAAAGTTTTCAGAAATGGAGACTTCCGTTCAGGATATTACAGGGATCAGACTTTTGCATTGGCAATAGATGCCTTAACAGTAGAAAGTTTCTTTGCACAGATGTATGCAGATACCAGTGTGGAAAGAGAGCCTGCATCAGCAGGAAGACAAATGAACGGGCATTTTGCAACAAGAAGTTTAAATGAAGACGGAAGCTGGAAAGACTTGACAGCTCAGAAAAATATTTCTTCCGATATTTCTCCTACAGCCGGACAAATGCCAAGATTATTGGGATTAGCTCAGGCTTCAACGATCTATAAAAGCGTAAAATTTGACGGTTCAGAAAAATTCTCAAGAGAAGGTAACGAAATTGCTTTCGGAACTATTGGGGATGCTTCTACAGCAGAAGGACACTTCTGGGAAACTCTGAATGCAGCATGTGCTCTTCAGGTTCCTATGATTGTTTCTATCTGGGATGACGGATATGGAATTTCAGTTCCTACGAAAAATCAGAGAGCAAAAGCTGATATCAGTGAAATGTTAAGTGGTTTCCAGAGAAAAGAAGGAGAAAACCAGGGATGCGAGATTATCCAGGTAAGAGCTTGGGATTATCCTGCATTATTAGATGCTTATGCTAAGGCAGAACATTTTGCAAGAACAGAAAGTGTACCGGTGGTAGTGCACGTGGTAGACGTTACTCAGCCTCAGGGACACTCTACATCCGGATCTCACGAAAGATATAAAAACGAAGAACGTCTGGCTTGGGAAGCAGAGTATGACGGGCTGGCAAAATTCAAAGAATGGATCCTTAACTATTCTATCGAAATTGATGGAAAAGAAGAAGTAATTGCTACTGCTGAAGAATTGGATGCTATCGACGAAGAAGCGAAAAAAGCAGCAAAAACAGGTCAGAAAGTAGCTTGGGAAAACTATCAGAAAGCTATTTCAGAACTTATTCAGTCTATTTTACCTTTAGTAGAAAACCTTAAAGGACAAAATGCTGAAGTGGAAACTTATATTGCTCATTTCAACAAATTAGTTTCAAAAGCTAAGAAAGATATTTTCCATTTGGTAAGACAGACTTTACTGGCGACAAGAGGAACAAATTCAGCAGAAAGAAATCAATTAATGCAGAAATACAATGAAGTATCTGCTGTTGAAAAAGACAACTATTCCTCTCATTTATATTCTCAGTCTGAATGGAAATCGGAAAATGTTCAGGAAATCAAGCCTGTATATTCTGACAGCTCTGAGGATGTAGACGGAAGAGTAGTGATCAGAAACAACTTCGACAAAATTTTTGAAAAATATCCTGAAACTTTAATCTTTGGAGAAGATACCGGAAATATCGGTGACGTCAACCAAGGATTGGAAGGAATGCAGGAAAAATACGGTGCTTTACGTATCGCTGATACGGGAATTCGTGAAGCAACGATCCTTGGACAGGGAATTGGTATGGCGATGAGAGGTTTACGACCAATTGCTGAAATCCAATACTTAGACTATGTTCTTTACTGTTTACAGGGAATGAGTGATGACCTTGCAACGGTACATTACAGAACAAAAGGAGGTCAGAAAGCTCCGTTGATCATCAGAACAAGAGGTCACAGATTAGAAGGAATCTGGCACTCTGGTTCTCCAATGGCGGGTATTCTGAATCTTTCAAAAGGGATTTTAGTATTGGTTCCTAGAAACCTTACGAAAGCAGCAGGATTCTACAACACAATGCTTCAGGCTGACGAACCTGCGATCATCGTAGAATGTCTGAACGGATACAGATTAAAAGAAAAACAACCGGATAACTTAGGAGAATTCACAGTTCCTGTAGGGAAAATTGAAGTAACAAAAGAAGGAAAAGATGTTACTTTGGTAACGTACGGTTCTACATGGAGAATTGTAACGGAAGCTGCTAATGAATTGGAAAAATTAGGAATTTCTGCAGAAGTAATCGATATTCAGTCATTGATTCCTTTCGATTTATCTCATGAAATTGCAGAAAGTGTTAAGAAAACCAACAGATTAGTCGTGATTGACGAAGATGTGGAAGGTGGAACTACAGGATTTATCTTACAGCAGATCCTTGAAAAGCAGAAGGCATTCAGATATCTGGATTCAGATCCGTTGACGATCTCTGCAAATGATCACAGACCTGCTTATGCAAGTGATGGTGATTATTTCAGCAAGCCGTCTACAGATGATATGGTAGAAAAAATCTACGCCATGTTTAATGAAACAAATCCTCAGAAATATCCAGCGATATTCTAATTGGGATTTTAGATAAATTTAAAACCGCTTCCTTTGGGGAGCGGTTTTTTTGTTATATTTACTTAAATTCTTCAGTGATAAACCATGAAAATTAGACTCTTATATTTGATCTTAATATTAATAATTATAAGTTGTAAGAGAGCGAATAAAAAAGAAGTTTTGCTGGCAGACAGAGAAGCACCTTTAGGCTGGATCTATTTGAAAATGTATGATGATAACAGTTTCGAATTTATTTCTCAGGGAATGGTGCGGGATAAAGATGTGTATAGCGGAAGTTATGAGTTAAAGAATGATACCCTTTATTTTAAATACAAAGATTCAATTCCCAAAGCAGGTTCAAAAGCTGTGATAGAGAAAGGATTTGTAAATTATATCAATGGTAGTTATCATGAAAGCGTTCAAATAAAACTTAATAAATTATCAACTCATAAATAAAAGTTGTTGTAGTGATAACTTCATGTTGGTTAACTTTTTGAGAGTATTCAACTCTATTAAATAAAAAATGAAAGAAATAACGTTATTTTTGAAGTCTCGAAAATGGGCATTCATTATTTCGATGCTGTATGTAGGAATCGGGACATTAGCTGTCTGTTCAGCTTATGGCAGCGATCCATTATATGGTGAATGGACGTTATATGCTTTATTAGTAACATTTCCTGTATCAATTTTGAGTTTTGGGTGCAGATATGCTGATCCAAGTATATGGCCGATTTTATTGATTCAGTTTATTATGTTTTTAATTACATTTTTTATTTTGTCCTTATTTATAAAAAGTAAATCTGATCATTAATAAATGATTTTCGGAATTGTTTTAAAGCAAAAAAGCCGTCAAACATTGACAGCCTTCTTATTTTTTACATCCTCATTCAGAAAAGCACAATCTTTATCTTCATGTTGTCCTTTCACCTGATATTTCGCTTCCCATTCCTCCAGTAAATATAAAATAGGCAGCAAAGCCAATCCCTTTTCTGTAAGAGAATATTCTACTCTTGGAGGCAGTTCTTTAAACTCTTCACGGATCACCAATCCATCAGTTTCCATCTCCCTCAGCTGATCAGTCAGGACCTTTCTGGAAATGACATTAATGCGTACTGCCAGTTCCCCGAAACGTAACTTCCTGTCCTTGATAACCAGAACTATAATGGGTTTCCATTTGCTTCCCAAAGCGGCCATTGCTTTGCCCAGGGGACAGCTGTATTGCATTAATTCATTCTTTTTCATAAAGCGAAATTTATTTTAAATAATCGTAAGGAACATAAGTTTCATACGTTACCTTGATGTTACTAATGTAAGTTACTGCGAAGTTACCACTATTTTTTTAATAAAGGATACAAAAGTGAACTATTATTAGTTACTTTGTGTAACAATTATAAAATATAAATTTAAATATGAGCACATCATCATTATTTAAACCGTTTCAATACAAGAATTTACAGCTTAAAAATAGAATTGTAATGGCTCCAATGACCAGAGCACAATCTGATAATGGAGTTCCCACTCAGAACATCGCAGATTATTATGGAAGAAGAGCCGCTTCAGAAGTAGGATTGATTCTTTCCGAAGGAACTGTGATCAACAGACCTGGATCAAAGAACTTGCAGAATATTCCCGATTTCTATGGTACAGAAGCTTTAAACGGATGGAAAAACGTCATTGATACCGTACATCAGAATGGAGGTAAAATGGGACCTCAGATCTGGCACGTTGGAGATACAAGAATGTCAGAAGACTATCCGTTGGTTCCAATGGAAAAGGCTTCCACAATGACGATTGAAGATATTCAGGATACGATTGCTCAGTTTGCAGCTTCTGCAAAATCTGCGAAAGATCTTGGTTTTGACTGTATTGAAATTCACGGCGCTCACGGATACCTTATCGACCAGTTTTTCTGGGAAGTAACCAATACAAGAACTGACGAATACGGTGGTAAAACTTTAAAAGAAAGAAGCCGATTTGCAGTAGAAGTAGTAAAAGCGATCAGAGCAGTAGTAGGAGAGGATTTTACCATTATTATCCGTCTTTCACAATGGAAACAGCAGGATTATAAAACCAGACTGGCATTTACTCCCAATGAAATGGAAGAATGGTTATTACCATTAAAAGAAGCTGGTGTAGATATTTTCCATTGTTCACAACGTCGTTTCTGGGAACCGGAATTTGAAGGTTCTGACTTAAACTTTGCAGGATGGGCCAAAAAAATTACCGGACAGCCAACCATTACAGTAGGTTCTGTAGGCTTGAACGGGGATTTCCTGAATGCTTTTGCAGGACAGGGAACAGAAAAAAGAGATCTTACGGAACTGATCAGAAGACTTGACAATGAGGAATTTGATCTTGTTGCTGTTGGAAGAGCTATTTTGCAGGATCACCAGTGGGTACAGAAGATCAAAGATGGCAATACAGAGGCTCTTCTTGATTTTTCAGCAGAAAGTATGGGCGTTTTATTTTAATATCAATAATGAATTGTGAATTCGTTTCGCGGTGGTTTTTTAACAGCATAATTTATTCACTTGTGAAGAGGAATTGACGATTCAATCTGGTATTAAATCAGCATAATTCACTTTATTTTATATTTAATTTTCACCTATTTATTAAAGAACCCGATTTCAGAATTTCTGAAATCGGGTTTTTATTTGCTTTTTTATAAACAATTTCTAAAAGCTTTGAATTCCTTTTTATAAGAATCTGCATCCTGTTGCTGCTGGTTCGCATGACCAATAAGCAGGAACACCATTTTCAGCTTTATGTCGGCATGCAACAGTATCGCCTTCACATTGTGGAGCATTTCCTCCGATGATGTTCTTTAATGTCGATTTTGTTAATTTCTTTAGATTTTTCATGTTAATTAGTTTGTTGATTCATGCAAATATAATATTTTTTGTAAATCAAACAATACTTTGCACTAGAATGGGAAATATATTTTTTCAAATGGCATATTCTAAAAACAAACCCGCTTCCGGAATTTCCAGGAGCGGGTTTTAACAGATTTAAATATCTAAAACTGCCTTTAAACCGGCAGAAATGATTTCTTTATCTTATAAACCAATATTCTTAGTTGGCTTCAATTGTTTTAAGATGCTTTTTGGAATTGCATTTTTGTGAACAAGAATCGCTGTTGATTTGTATTCAACATAAGGTCTTGTTACGTACAGATATCCGGCAAAGTCATTGGTTACTCCCCATGAGTTTTTCACCATATAATATTCTTTACCCGTTTGATCTTTTGCCAAACCTACGATATGCATACCGTGGTCATCCGTTGTAGAAAGATTGTTAAGTGCTTTCTGACGCATGTCTTCAGTGATGGTTTTATCTTTTTTAGGCTCTGTAAACAAAGTTTGTTTGTTTTCTGCAGTAATTTGATCAAGATCCATGTCCGGAACGTAAGCTACCCCGTTTTTGTAAGAGAAATAAGGCTCAGAAACGTCCGTTGCCCAACCTACAGAATATCCTTTAGTTACAGCATTGTCAATGATTGCAGTAAGATCTTTCATCGGAACATTCCAGTCAGAATCGTGGCTCCAGTTATCAGGAATTGGAACTACAAATTTCTCATAGTAAGCATAATCTTTATAAGAAGATAATTCTACATAATCTTCAGGATTAATTCCTACTACTTCTTTAGCAAATGTTTTTGGAGTGTAGTTTTTTCCTTCATACGTAAAGTTAGCAGGTACTTTTCCTAAATATTCATCAAGAATAGCATCTACAGAATCCATCCAGTTGTCTGTCAGTTTTCCTTTTGAAGAAGCCTGAACAAGGCTGTCAAGAACTGGCTTCAGTTTCCCTTGCATTTCCTTGAAGTTGTTGGTTGTTTGTCCTGCTTTTAATCCAGTGTAAACATCCTGAGGAACTGCTCCGTACTTTTTGTACATATTGATTACATCGTGAAGTTCTCCTCCGTCACCCCAGCTGATAGCGCCATTATTCAAAACGTATAATTTTGCTTTATCGTGGTAAGAATTTCTCGCTGTAAAGATTTCAGCAAGATCTACAGGTTTTTTGCCCATTCTCTGCATTTCAGATTCAAGGAAAGAGTTTCCGGAGTAGCTCCAGCAAGTTCCTGATGAACCCTGGTTCTTTACAGAAGTTGCACCAACGTCTTTTAACGTTGTGAACTGAAAATTAGCATTTTGTGATTGGTTGTTTTTTAACTTATTGATTAAGTCATCTTGGGCAAACATCATACTTCCTGCAGACAAAACAAAAAGTAATGATGCAATTTTGGCATTTTTCATTACTATAAAAAGATTATTTATATTAAAAGTCGTTGATAATAGAGATTTGTTACAGATGGAAAAGTTAAATTTGAAATTAAAAAAAATACAAAAAGGCTGAAATAATAGAGGCTCATTTGCCAATTTCCCCTTTTGCTCAAAAAAAGTTGATCATGTTTCCAACCCTTTCAAAAGTTTCTGCATCTATAATAGTATAACTCCTGACTATGGAACAAGAATTATTATTGGAATGCCAGCGTAGCGACCGCAATGCCCAGCGGAAAGTTTACGAGAAAATGGCGGGTAGGCTTTACTCAGTCTGCAGACGCTATTTGAAAAACGACGAAGATATAGAAGAAGTATTAGCCGATACATTCTACAAAATTTTTACGAAAATTACCCAGCTTCAGAATGCGGATACGTTTGAAGCATGGGCAAGAAAAATTGCGGTGAACGAATGCCTTCAGAAATTAAGATCCAACAAGGGACTGTTTATTTCCCTGGAAGAAAATTTCATTGATCCTTCTGAAGGAACGACAGAAAACCTTTCTCTGGAAAAAGATATTCTGAACTTACTGAATTTTCTCCCGGAAGGCTGCAGGGCGATCTTTAATCTTTTTGCTATTGAAGGATATCCTCATAAAGAAATAGCAACCATGCTTTCTATTAGCGAAGGAACGTCAAAATCCCAGCTCAATTTTGCAAGGAAAAAGTTGCAGGAACTTCTCGTAAATCAAAACATTTAAACTTTTACAACAATGGAAAATAATCATATAGATCAACAATTCAATGAAGCTTCCAAGCTTTCAGAAGAACCAACAGTTTTTCCTGGTTTTGAGAAAGTATGGGAAAAGATTGAAGAGAAATTAGATAAAAAAGAAGAGAAAAAGAAAATCGTTCCTCTTTGGCTGCCGTATGGTATTGCTGCAAGTTTGATGATTGGTTTAGGGGCTTTCTACTTTATGAATAAAAAAGAGGTTGCAGAACCTTTACAACCTGTAATAGCAGAAAATAAAGGGTCAAACGTTCCTGGTAATAAAGTTGATATTGCAAAAATAGACAGCCTTACAAAACAGAATATCCAGAAAGAGAAGAATATTGTTAAGCCGGTAGAAAAACTGGCGATCAATACACAGCCAACTCATACTCAATATCCTGTGGGATTTCCTCAGAAAACATTATCCAATCCCTTGTTTTCAGAAAAAGAGAAAAATGATACTTTATATAGTGATAGAAAAGTAGATTATATCTATTCAGGGCAACGCAAAGATACCA
This sequence comes from Chryseobacterium sp. T20, assembly GCF_047345655.1. NCBI lineage: Bacteria > Pseudomonadati > Bacteroidota > Flavobacteriia > Flavobacteriales > Weeksellaceae > Chryseobacterium > Chryseobacterium sp. T20. The sequence goes on along the minus strand of NZ_JBLFDU010000010.1, from coordinate 151,233 downwards.
ACGCTGTTAAGAGTATTGAAGAAGTAGTGGTGATGGGATATTCAAAAACAGTTAAAAGTAAGACTGTTTCATCTGCTTCTACTGTGATGATTGCTTCCACAGACAAAACTTCCGCACATGCTCCGGTTGCAGTATCTTCATTGGCAGGAAGTGTTGCCGGGATAGAAGTAACCACTGGAATTAAAAAGCATGATGAAATATCAATCAGAGGAGCAAAAAGTATAGACGGTCGCTCGACGACTCCTTTATATATTGTTGATGGAATTGTATTAGGCAGAGAATCTGGATTTTTAAATACCATTGACCCTAAAAAAATAAAAGAATTAAAAGTACTGAAAGGGCTTGAAGCTACTGCCCTGTATGGAAGCAAAGCTAATAATGGAGTTGTTGTAGTCACCACGAATGGATTATCTAAGGATGAAATAGAAAAACTTAAAAAAGTTTCTTCAGAAAGTAAAGAGGAAATACTAAAAGAACCGGAAGAACCTGAAAAAGTACTTCCTAAAGCAGGTCAGTTGACAGCTGGAGAAATTAACGATTTTTCTAAGTGGGATTATTGGAAAGATATTGCCGTTCCTACTCTGGATCAGTATAAAAATACGTGGAAATTCTTCCCTGATAAAAGGGTTTCAGTTCAGTTGGTTAATAAAGACAGAAAACCGGTAATAGGGGAAAAGGTAAAACTATTGGATGATAAGAAAAATATTATCTGGGAAGCCGTTTCAGATAATCTGGGTAATGTGGAATTATGGATATCACCACTGACAGATGAAAACTCGGATTCAGAGAAATATTATTTGTCGGATCACACCGGACAGGTAATCAGCAATAATCTCAGAACTTTTAAAAATGGACAGAACCTCATCATTCTGGATCAGCCTTGCCAGCAGAAACGTATTTTGGATCTTGCTTTCGTAGTGGATGCCACAGGTTCTATGGGTGATGAAATTTCTTATCTTCAGTCTGAACTTTTGGATGTATTGAAAAAGATTGAAGGACAGCTTAAAAATACAACGGTAAGATATGGATCCGTTTTTTACAGAGATCAGGGAGATGAATATGTGACCCGGAAATTTGACTTTTCAGACAAAGCAGAAGACCTTGTAGGATTCATCAAAAAGCAGAAAGCCGGAGGCGGAGGCGATACACCGGAAGCAGTAGTAGAAGCACTGAAAGTTTCTGTTGATGAGCTGAAGTGGAGTACTGAAAATTCAACTAAAATTATGTTTTTAATTCTGGATGCTCCTCCACACCATTCAGAGCAGAATATAAAGGATTTATACAGTACAATTAAGACTGCTGCAAAGAAAGGGATTACCATTATTCCACTGGCAGCAAGTGATACGGATAAACAAACGGAATATCTGATGCGTACATTTGCTTTACTCACTAATGGGACCTATACGTTCCTTACAGATGACAGTGGAATAGGAAACAGCCATATCAAACCTACCATAGATTCTTATGAAGTTGAAAAACTGAATGATTTATTATTAAGATTAATCCTTCAGAGAGCTGTTTTGCCAGAATGTAGCGCAGGAATTTCAAATGATCATATCAATAAAAAAATGGAAAAAGAAATTGACAACCAGGGTGAGAGTAAAACTGTACTATTTCCGAACCCAACAAAAGGTCTGATGCAGATAAAAACAAGAAAATCAATTGAAGAACTGTTTATCTATGATCTTGCCGGGAAAATTATTATGAGAAAAGAAAAATTACCCGAAGGTAAAAATACAATTGATTTAACTTCTTATCCTCAAGGGATTTATCTTGTACGTATTCATACGAATGATCTGTGGGAAACATTTAAGGTCATTAAAAATTAACTTTTTAAAAAAAGAAATTTCCCCGGAAATTTCTTTTTTTATATTTTTAAACATACTAATAACTGATGAAAAAGAATTATTTGCTGTTGCTGCCATGTACAATAACCCTATTACAGGCACAAAATTCACAATTGTACTATTCCGGAAAATTTTTGACATCTAAGGATAAAGAACAGAATTTTTTAAAGGTTTATAATAAAAACAGCGGTATCTATGAACTGACTGATGAGAAAGGATTTGCCATCATCGCTGCCAAGCCTTATGATACCCTAGTGTGGAACCAAGGGAAAAATACCCATGTTATTTCTTCTTATGAACTCAGAGAATTAAAAACGATTCTGGAAAATCAGACAGGAAGTAAAAGTGTTGAAAATATTTACAGTAAAGCCTATGACAGTCTTGTTTCAAAGGAAATTAAAGACGATTTCAGTATTGAAAAAACTAAAACCCAACTCAGTAAAAGATCACATTCTTATTTTGATAAAATAAGAAAATTAAAGCAAAAGAACGATAGTGTTTATGTTGTAAAAAGGATCAATGAGACAACATTGCTCTTTAACGGAAGTTTTACCACATCCTTTGATATTAAAAGCAGGAATGCTGTTCCGGGGATTCAAAATAAGTATGCCCAGGGAAGATCTGAAAATGGAAATCTTGTTTGGAAAGGCCCTGAAACGAATGAAATGTTCAGTTTTGGACCAGATCTATCTACGCTTGGATTTAACGGATTACCTTATGAATACGATCAGAATGGAAAACTGATTCCGTGGGTTGATGGACTTCAGCGTGCAAAAAGATATGATAATAACCTTTTTAAAACCACAGTAGGTTATAATAACCAGTTGAATGTAAATGTTTTTATAAAACAGGGTAACAATGAAAAACTCCGTCTTTCACTGAATCTGGGGCAGCAAAAGAACCAGATGTATTTTATTGATCAATTTGATATTACCAATACCCTTAAAGCAAAACTGAATGCAGATTTGGGTAGATATTACATTAATCTTGCTTTTAATTACGAAGAAGATAAAGCTACGAATACCAATAGAATAGGGTTGTTCAACAGAGCTTACCAAAACTCATTGTTAACACCGGTTTCTTTTTCAAATGAACAAAATACTTTCCTGAATAACGGCTCACAGAGAAGCTACAGCAAATATGCAGACAATCCTTCATTCCTTTTTGAACAGGATAGCAAATACCGCTATAAGAATCGGGACAGGCAGTTTAGTCTGAACGTAGCGAAAGACTGGGATCAATTTAAATGGAATATTACTCAGTCCTATGAAAGTATTACTATCTGGAATCAAGATCAGTATAAACCTTCTACTTATGGTTTCATCAGCGGTGTATCGAATGAAAGGATTCAAAACAACAGCTCCTATCATTCCAATATACAAGGTTCTTATTCATTGGGAGACTATGACTTTAGAAATACCTTCAGCCTGAATTTTATTTTAAATGATAAAAAATCTGACATTTATAACAGCCTGACCCATCAAAAATATCTCTATCAGAGAACTTCACAGGATCATATTTTTAATTATAATATGAATATCCGCGATTACGATTTTGAAGCAGGTTTTAATCTTGGGAATTCATTTTATATATCCAATACTTCTATTAAAAATAATTATTGGCTTCCAAAAGCTAATTTCTATTTAAAATTCAAGAACATGTTCAATTGGTATAATTATGATTTTAAATTATTGGGAAGCTATACTCAATTAAGCTCAGAACCGGAAATAACAAGGTCATACGCTTCCTATTCCAGTACTATGCTGAATGCAGAAAATTATAATCAATACTTTCCAATCCAGGAAGTAGAAAGCTTCAGGGGTTTATCTAATATGAATACTCAGGAATGGAAGATTGGAGCTAAGCTAAACCTTGGTTATAATATCAGTGTAGATGGAGAATATTTTAATAAAAAGAATACTGACGATATATTTCCTGTTTTTGAAAACAACCAGTTTAGACTTAAAAATATAGCAGATCATACGTACAGCGGATATGAATTCAATTTTGCATACGAACGATTACGTCTGGGACACGATATGTATACCACCCATAAAGTTTCCTTTTTCAAATATAAGGATATTGTAGACCGGATAGCTCCGGGATATAAGGATCTGGCGGTTTCAGGATTCAAAGATATTTATAAAACACTATCAGAAGGACAGGTTTTAGGTGCTGTGATGGGCAGTTACTTTGAAAGAAATGCAGCCGGACAATTGATCATTGATGAGTTGGGGTTTCCTAAAAAAGCAGACGGAATGAAAATTATTGCAGATCCTACACCGGATTTTGTGATGAAGTTCAACCACAGTTTTGCCTATAAAAACTGGTCTTTAGATATCAATTGGGAATGGAAAAGAGGAGGCCATCTCTGGAACGGTACACAGGCTGTTCTCGATTACTATGGTCGTTCTTATGGCTCAGGAGAAGAAAGGAATATCAAAAATTATATTTTCGAAGGTGTTCATCCTAATGAAACTGTTAATCAGATTCCTGTAGATTTCTATGATCCCAACCGGAATGTTATGGAAAACAGATGGTCGAGGTACGGTTATTTAGGGGTGGCTGAAAATTATGTTCAAAAGGCAGATTATATAAGAATCAACAATATATCCCTTTCCTCAGATTTCCCGATTAACCATAATAAACAGACTCTCAGACTGACTTTTTATGTAAATAATATCATGCTTTGGCAGGCCAATAAAGGCGTAGATCCTAATCAGAATTTCTACGATATGAGTAATGGAAGAGGACTGGATTTTTTTAATCTTCCTTCCTTTAAAACATTTGGCTGTATTGTTTCACTTAAATTTTAACTCATGAATCTCAAGTTTATATCCACTTATATCATCCTGCTGTGCTTATTGTTTTCAGCCTTTTCTGTGAAAGGGCAGCAACCATTTCAGGATTTTGAAAAAGAAAAGACCTACATCCAGACCAACCATGTTTTTTATAAACCTGGGGAGCAAATGTATTTTAAAATATATGTTGTAAAAGGAAACACTAATTTACCGGTCGAAGAAAGCAGGGTCGTAAATTTCGAAATAACAGATCCTGCAGGAAGTGTTGTGAGAAAATTAAAATACGAAATTACCAATGGATACGCCCGGGGAGACTTCTATTTTGCCGAAGATATGAAAGGAGGCATCTATAAAATCAGAGCTTTTACCAACTGGATGCAGAACGAAGAAGGAAAAAATACCTTCGAAAAAGAAATTACCCTTCAGAAAATTGTATCTCCAAGGATTTTAATGAAACTGGATTTTCCTAAAAAAGGATATGGCCCGGGAGATGAGGTAAGTGCCGATTTTTCAATGAGAAGTCTGAGTAATCTTCCGATTCCTTTTTACGAAGCAGATTATACCGTAATGCACAACGGAGAAACCATTTCAGAAGGAAAACTTATTACCGATAAAGAAGGCAAAAAATTGTTGACCTTTAAGCTTCCTGAAGTTTTGAAATCCTCTGATGCTCTTTTGAATATCAAAGTGAATTTTGACGGATTTACAGAATCGATCTCCAGAAATATTCCTATTGTCCTGAATAATCTGGATGTGAAATTCTTACCGGAAGGCGGAACTTTTATCAATGGAATAGAACAGAACATCGCTTTTAAAATTCTGGATGAGTTTGAAAAACCTGTAGATGCAGTGTTGGCAGTTTACAATCAGAATCATGAAAAGATAAAAGAAATTTCAGCTTATAATTTTGGAATGGGAAGTTTCCGGTTTACCCCTACAATAGGAGAATCTTATTATGCAAAAGTTATAAAACCGGAAAATATTACCCAAACTTTTAATCTCCCGGTAGCAAAAAATGAAGGACTGGTTTTGAATATTCGGAATGAAAATAAAAACCTGAATTTTACCATCGTTTCTACCCGTGAAAAAACAATTACCCTGCTGGGAAGTTTCCGCGGAAAAGACATTTACAACAAAAGCATTTCGCTGAAAAAAGGAATGAATTCTTTGGAAATTACAGAAAAGGATTTCCCCACAGGAATCTGCAGGTTTACCATTCTGGAAAACAGTATTCCGCTTGCAGAACGGATTGTTTTTACCAATAAAGTAAACCAGCTGAATATAAAAGTTACCCCTGTAAAGCAGAATTATCTGCCGAGGGAAAAAGTAATGCTGAATATTGAAACTACAGATGAAAATAATCAACCTGTTCCGGCTAATCTGGGAATAAGTGTGGTAGATGATAAGCTATGGACGTATGCTGATGATAAGCAGAATCATATTATTTCCTGGCTTTTAATGGATTCTGAGCTCAAAGGGAAAATTGAAAAGCCTCAGTTTTATTTCGATAAAAAAGAAGAAAAAGCAGATAAAAGCTTAGATCTTGTGATGCTGACAAACGGTTACCGATATTTTGAACCTATTCCGGAAATTCTGAAGACCAATAAATATAAATACCTTCCTGAAAAGAAAAACACAATCTATGGGGTTATAGAAGATGAAAACAAAAAGCCGGTGAAAGCAGATGTTTTTCTTTTGGATACAGATAATAAAAAAATTCTCAAACAGACCGTTGCAGAAAACGGGAAGTTTCATTTTTCGGATTTAAATGCAAATAATTCTTATAAGATTATTGCAAGATCTTTTCAGCCCAAGCATCAGCTTAAAATCAGGATTCTGTCTTACAATCTGGATATTAATCCTTTAGTAAAACAGAAACTTACCAATATAGACGTAGAAGAAATTGTAAAGGAAGCTGAAAGAAAAGAAGAAGTAAAAACAGAAAATAAAAACAATACCAGTCAGTTAAATCACCCACGAAGATCAAAAACTGATACAATCAGAAGGAATACAAGTATTGAAGAAGTAGTTGTGCTGGGGTATAGTGTAAAGAAAGACCAATTAGCGGTTGCTTCTACAACAGTAGCTTCTTCTATGGAAATGCAGAATGCCAGCGTAACTTCTTTATTGAGTGGAAAAGTTGCCGGATTAATGGTAACAAGTGCCGGGCAGCCGGGAGCAGGAGAACAGATCAATATTAGAGGAACAGCCTCCATTACCAATAAAAATCCGTTATTCATTGTGGATGGCATTCCTGTCGAAAACTTTAACACGACGATCAATCCAAATGATATCAACAGTATTACCGTTTTGAAAGATGCTGCTGCTACCGCTATTTACGGAAGCAGAGCCGTGAATGGAGTAGTGATCGTCAACTCATCCAAAAACAGAAAATCAGAAATAAGTTTTGATATTACCCCGAAATCTTACCTCGCCATACAAACTTTGCCTTATGGAAAGCTTATTTCATATGCCGGGGCAAGAGAATTTGTTTATCCTGAATATAAAACAACCAATACCTCTTACCGTTTTGATTACAGAGAAGCGCTTTACTGGAATCCGGTAGTAGAAACGGATAAAAATGGGAAGGCAAAAGTGGAGTTTTATAATTCAGATGCCAACTCCACTTTCAGAATTATGACAGAAGGAATTGCTGCATCAGGACTTTTGGGAAGAGATGAAACAACGTATGCTGCCCAGAGTCTGATTTCGATAGATACTAAAATTCCTCAGTACCTGACGAGAACAGATCAGATGACAATTCCTGTGGTGATTAAAAATAATTCTCCTGAAACACGCAGAATGACCATGAACGTTATTGTTCCGAATCATGTAAAACTCATCAGTTCTGATAGCATTATCACTCTGAAGCCCTTAGAATCAGGAAGATTATTTGTCAGAATACAGACAGATGAGGTGGTGAATTCCAATATCCAGTTTACCATCAAATCAGGAGAATTCAGGGAAACCATGATTCTTCCGTTTAAAGTAGAAGAAAAAGGATTCCCTCATCAGTTTTCCATCATTAATAATAAAACAGAAGATCTCAAAATCAATATTCCTGAGTATATCAATGGAAGCCTGTATTCATCGTATTATGTATTTGAAAGTACAGCACTGAAGTTATTCGAAGATCTGGAACAGCTCAAAAAAGAACCTCATGGATGTTTTGAACAGCTTTCCTCAACGGTATATCCAAACATTTTTATTCTGGATTATTTAAAATCAAGTAAAAAAATAGATACAGCTACAGAGAATCAGGTGATTAAAAGCCTGAAAAAAGGCTTTCAGAAGCTACTGAGCTATAAAAATAGAGATGGAGGTTTCGGATATTTCAGTTCTGTAGAATCGGATGTCTCCCTTTCAGCATTTGCATTATTGGAGTTCATGGAATTAAAAAGATATGTAAATCCTGATGCCAGGCTCATTCGGGAACTCTCCTCATTAATTTTGTCAAAGAAGAATGCCAACGGATTATTTGAAGTAAGAAAATCCTATGAGTCAAAAAAAGACTTTTCTGAATTTTCCTGGTCGAGAAATATGTATGTTGTATATGCTCTGTCCAAACTTGGGTTTAAAAATGAAATTGAAGACTCCTTTCAGGTAACACTCAAAAGAGCTTTAGCTACAAAAGATTCTTATCAGTTGGCTTTACTTGCTAATGCGGCAGCACATCTGGGGAAACAAAAAGAATATGATGATCTGATAAACATTCTGGACAAACAATATGAAACAAAGAAGGTAAAATCTGAAGTTACTTTTACAGGTTCATGGGGAATGTCTGCAGATGCAGAAACACTTTCATTATATATTATGGCGCTTCAGAAAGATGAGAAACTTAATCAGTTGAAAATTGCTGAAGCAGCTGATAAGCTTATTGGTCTCAATGGATATTACGGATTCGGTTCTACACAGGCTACGACACTGGCAATACAGGCATTATCTGATTTTTTCTCTAAAAATGGAAAATTGTATGGAACTGAAAAACCAGATATCAGGATTAATAATGCAAAAGCCTCACCTATGATAAGTGCTTCATCAGCATTTAAAGCCGGAGAAAATACTATTAATGTTCATTATCCAAATAAAAATGGACTTCCTTATAAGCTGGAATATCAATATTATACACTACAGGCTCCGGAAAGCAAAGATATTCCTGTTACTATGGAGACCAAATTAAAACCTGGAATGTCAAAAGCAGGGGAGACCAAGAGAATGACCATTACCGTAAAAAACAAAATAAACGGTGAATTGCCAATGACCATAGCAAAAATTGGTATACCGGCAGGACTAACGCTGCAAAATGCTTTGCTAAAAGATATGGTTGATAAAAAACAGGTTTCTTACTATGAGATTTTTGATAACTATCTGGTTTTATACTGGGAACATTTCAATGCAGAGGAAACGAAAACCATTAATCTTGATCTCAAAGTAGAATTTGCCGGAACGTATACAGGAAAATCAAGTAATGTATATCTGTATTATATGCCGGAAGCAAAGTACTGGAACCAAGGGATTACAACCAGTATTGAACCTTAATTTTTATAAATTGAAACAGACATTCTAAGGAGGTCTGTTTTATTTTAAAAATTAATTTTCAAAAATTATTGAAAATTCAAAAAATATAATTACATTTGTTACAGAAATTAAAAAAGGAAATAAGATGCAACTTTCAGAAGCAAAAGAAAAATACATTCAGACCTGGGGAACCTTTGCTACCAATTGGGGAATCAATCGTACGATGGCACAGGTGCATGCATTGCTTCTGGCGAGCGGAAAACCTCTTTCTACTGATGAAGTTATGGAACAGCTGGAGATTTCAAGAGGAAATGCCAATATGAATCTCCGTGCTCTGATAGACTGGGGAATCGTGAAAAAAGAATTTGTAAAAGGCGACCGTAAAGAGTATTTTGTAGCTGAAAAAGATGTATGGTATCTGTTCAAGCAAATTACCAAAGAAAGAAGAAAAAGAGAGATTGAACCTGTCATTTCCTTTCTTGAAGAATTAAAAAATATTGAGGATAAAGACTCTGAAGAAGCTCAGGAATTTATCAAACTGATGAATGATTTCAGTTCTGTAACCGGAAAAATCAACAATATCATGGATCTGGCGATAAAAAGTGATGACCACTGGCTGGTAGGGAAGATTACCAATCTGTTGAAATAAAGAACAAAAGAGGATGAAAATCCTTTTTTATTTCAATTTAATTTTCAAAAATTACTGAAAATATAAAATTTATAAAATGTTTAATATTGTTTCATATCTGATTTTCCTTTGCATCAGTTCATATATAACAATTGATGTAGGAAGAAGATGCTATCACGAAGGAAAATCCTACCTTATATACTTGCTTCATGATGATGGACTTTGTCTCACCATTAACAGGATACTTCTTGGATGTTATTATCTGGTGAACTTAGGGTATATCGCAATAAGTCTTACAACCTGGAGCATAATAAACAATCTTGAAGATATGATAACTGTCACAGCAACAAGAATTGGAAGTATCATTTTAATTCTTTGTGTGTTACATTACTTGAACATTTTCATTCTTTACTTTCTGAGAAATAAATTAACATTAAAATAATACTATTATGGCAACTACAATTTTAACCGAAACGTATAATTTTTCCGCCTACATGATCTATTTACCGATCGTAATTACCCTTACCGTATTGGTATCCCAGTTTTTATTTAAAAATTCAAAGACATTCATGATTGATATTTTCCATCAGGAAAAAGAAATTGCTATGGCAACCAACTCTCTTTTTAAAATAGGTTTTTACCTTTTAAACATTGGTTTTGCTCTTTGTATCATTGAATTTTTCCAAATTGAATCCATTGAAAGGCTGGTAGTAGCATTGAGTAAAAAAATTGGTGGATTTTCAATTTATTTAGGTATAATGATGCTTTTAAATCTATTATTATTCCTGAAAGGACGTAAACATGCATTGAGAAAAGAAAATATAGAAAGCAATCAGACTACTGATTTGGAAAGAAACTGATTTTTTATTTGAACCAATGTTTCAAAAATTACTGAAAATTTTAAATGAATAATAATTATGAAAAATTTAATCATTCACTTATTCCTGATTATTTATTTCAGACGAAAAGGATCACTTTAAATAATAACCACCATGAAAACATTTTTAAAATACGATTACTTTATCCAATTGATCATTCTCATAGTCTGTATCGTAGGTGCTGTAATGCATTACAAAGACTGGAAGTTTATAGAATTCTATTATGTGGTTGGAGGAGCGCAATTGATAAGTTATTTGATCAGGTTGTTTTTAAAACTAAAACAATCATCTGAGTTCAGAGTATATGGATTAACCATCATGCCGGTCTGGATATGTTTAGTTCTGGTGGATCAAAAAATTTATAATGAATTCACAATGGCTCTCATAGGGATATTTCTGCTTCTTGCATTGCTTTATACTCCGATAATGGCCATTCTCTATGTATATGATTGCTACAACAGTTATGAACCCTATAAATTACGACTATGAAAACGCTCAAAAATCACACCTTGATCTACGACAATGAATGTCCAATGTGTAATTTGTATTCCAAAGGTTTTACAAAATGCGGAATGCTGGATGAAGAAGGAAGAGAAGCCTTTACAGAAATCACATTGAGAAATAAAACCCTGATAGATTTCAACCGTGCAAAAAATGAGATTGCATTGGTAGATCATAACAGAAACGAAGTTGTATATGGATTAGACAGTCTGCTTCTCATCATAGGAAACTCTTTTCCGTTGTTGGAGAAAATAGCAAGAATGAAGCCTTTGTATTGGCTTTTTAAAAAACTGTATTCCTTCGTTTCTTATAACCGGAAACAGATCATTCCTTCTCAAAAAGACGATACAGAACAATCCTGTGTTCCTGATTTTAACCTGAAATACAGAGTTGCATACATCAGTTTTGTGGTTATTTTTTCGGCATATATCTTAAGTATATTTTCTGGTAAACTGAACTTGAATTTAGAGAAGAATTTCGTGAGAGAATTTGCCGTTTGCCTTGGTCAGATCCTTTGGCAGACTATCTTTTTAAAAACTTATCTCAAAGATAAAATCTGGGATTATCTCGGAAATATGATGACTGTTTCTTTAATCGGAACTTTACTGTTAATTCCTACGCTGATAAGCAGTTTTACTCCTGTTTTTTATATGATCTATTTTGGAATTGTAGTATTGATCATGTTTTTGGAACATATCAGGAGATGCAGAATATTAAAGCTGAGTTATCTTCCTACCATTTCCTGGATATTATTTAGAATAACAGCGCTAACAATCATTATTCTGACCACTTTTGGAATTAAAATATAATAAGCTAAAACGTTTTAAAAATGTCAACCATCTATTTAAATACAGTCATCAAAGCAGATATTCACTATGTTTTTGATCTGGCAAGAAATATTGATCTTCATCAGCAATCCACTTCAAAATCTCATGAAAAAGCCATTGCAGGACGTACTTCAGGACTGATTGAAAAAAATGAAACCGTAACCTGGCGGGCAAAACACCTCGGAGTATATCAAAATCTCACCACAAAAATTATCAGTATGGAAAAGCCGTTTCAGTTTATTGATGTCATGCAGAAAGGAGCTTTCAAATCTATGCGTCACCGACATATTTTTAAATCTGTAAACGGAAATACCCTGATGACAGATATTTTTGAATTTGAATCTCCGCTGGGCATCATTGGAAAACTATTTAATGCTGTTTTTCTCAGAGGGTATCTCAAAAACTTTCTGATCCGAAGAAATGAAATGATCAAAACCATTGCAGAATCTTCTGTCCGTGACGGAATAGCCGTTTTTTAACCTCCAAAACATGCAATTATGAACTTTTTAAAAGCAGAATGGCGAAAGCTGGCCATTATCAATTACGAAATCAATCCTGAAATTTTGCAACCTTACCTTCCAAAAGGGACAGAACTTGATTTTTATAAAGGCAAATGTTATGTAAGTCTGGTTGGGTTTATGTTTTTAAATACCAGACTATTGGGAGTTCCTATTCCTTTTCACCGGAACTTTGAAGAAGTGAATCTAAGGTTTTATGTAAAGAAAAAAGAAAAAGGAATCTGGAAAAGAGGAGTGGTGTTTATCAAAGAAATTGTTCCCAAACCTGCATTAAGCCTGGTTGCCAATTCTATTTACAAGGAAAATTATCATACCATGCCTATGAAAAACCAGATGGATGAAAAAGAAGATGAGCTGCTGATCAGGTATTCCTGGAAAGATAAAAGCTGGCATTCCATTCAGATTACAGCCGAAAATAAAGCAAAACCAATGGAAGAGAACTCAGAATTTGAATTTATCACGGAACATTATTTTGGTTTTACAAAAAAGGAAAATATAACTTCAGAATACGAAGTCTGCCACCCAAAATGGGAATGCTATACTGTAAAAGAATATGAATTAGAAGTAGATTTTCAAAAGATCTATGGAAATGATTTCGAATGCCTGAATCATCAGAAACCTCTTTCCGTAATGCTTGCCGAAGGCTCAGAAATTCAAGTCAAAACCAAGAAATACATCAGCTGAAAAATAAAGAGATTAAAACATCTTGCACTATTCATAAACATCTGTGAAAATCTGTGTCATCTGTGGAAAAAAAACACTTTCCAATAATAGTTGCGACAAATTATTTTAAACACAAATATCACCAATGTTTTCACAAATACGCACAAGGAAAATACAACATAATCATCTGTGAAAATCTGCAAAATCTGTGGTTAAACCTTAAACCTTAAACCTTGAACTCAAAACTTTAAACTTCAAAACAATGAAAATAATCATAGCCGGAGGAACCGGATTTCTCGGGGAAAACTTAGAAAAATACTTTGCAGAAAAAGGACATCAGGTTTACATCCTTACCCGAAATCCTCAACGTAAAAACGAAATCTATTGGGATGCCCAAACGATAGGTGAATGGAAAAATAGCCTTGAAAAAGCAGATGTACTGATCAACCTGACAGGGAAATCTGTGGATTGCCGATATCATGAGAAAAATAAACAGGAGATCTATTCCTCAAGAATCAACAGTACAAGAATATTACAGAAAGCGGTAGATGAATGTTCTGATAAACCAAAAATATGGCTGAATGCCAGTTCTGCAACCATTTACGTTCATTCTGAAAAGCACCTCAACACAGAAGAAAACGGAATTATCGGAGACGATTTTTCCATGAACATCTGCAAAAGCTGGGAGGAAGAATTTTTTGCAGTTAAAAATGAAGAAATACGAAAAGTTGCCCTCCGAACTTCTATCGTCCTTGGAAATAATGGCGGTGCTTTTCCAAAACTGAAAATGATTACAAAACTGGGGTTAGGAGGAAAACAGGGAAGAGGCAATCAAATGGTAAGCTGGATTCATATTGAAGATTTTTGTAGAGCAGTGGATTGGATTATTCAGGATCAGAATCTTTCAGGAACAGTGAATATAACCGCTCCGACTCCGGTTTCCAATGAAAATATGATGAAAAAACTAAGACATAAAATGAAAGTTCCTTTTGGGCTCAATGCTCCTGTATGGCAGCTGGAAATAGCCTCCCTATTCCTGAATACAGAAACGGAATTATTATTAAAAAGCAGAAACGTTTACTCTGAAAAACTTATAAAAAGTGGATTTAAGTTTTCATATTCTACCTTTGATGAAGCGATTCTTAATCTCTTGGAATCCTAATGTTTGCGGGTTTCCCAAAGGATAATTAAATTAGCAGAAAACTATTCCATATGCTGGTTATATCCAAAATAAAACCCTTTTTTCTTTCATCCTTTTTAATAAGTTCAATCGCTTTTTCACAAGCTCATAATGTATCAGAAGGCTATCAGAAGCCCACAGACCCGTTGGTTGTCCAGAATCTGGAGCAATGGCAGGATATGAAATTCGGACTGTTTATGCATTGGGGAACCTATAGTCAGTGGGGAATTGTTGAAAGCTGGAGCTTATGCCCGGAAGATGAATCATGGACACAGAGAAAACCTGAACACGGGAAATCTTACTACGAATATGTGAAGAATTATGAAAATCTTCAGACAACTTTCAATCCAACTCAGTTCAATCCTCAGAAATGGGCTGATGCAGTAAAAAAGGCCGGAATGAAATATGTGGTTTTTACCACCAAGCATCATGATGGTTTTGCCATGTTTGATACTCAGCAGTCGGATTATAAAATCACTTCTTCCAGAACCCCATTTTCAAAAAATCCAAAATCTGATGTGACGAAAGAAATTTTCAATACGTTCAGAAAAGAAGGATTTAAAATAGGAGCTTATTTTTCAAAACCAGACTGGCATTCCGATGATTATTGGTGGTCTTATTTTCCACCCAAAGATAGAAATGTCAACTATGATCCCAAAAAATATCCCGAAAGATGGGAGAACTTTAAAACATTCATCTTCAATCAGCTGAACGAAATTACTTCCAATTATGGGAAAGTTGATATTCTTTGGCTGGATGGCGGCTGGGTACGCCCTTTTCATACGATAGACCCAAAAGTAGAATGGCAGCGCACCATCAAAGTAGAGCAGGATATCGATATGGATAAAATAGGAACAATGGCCAGAAAAAATCAGCCAGGGATTATTATTGTTGACCGTACGGTTTCCGGGAAATGGGAAAACTATGTCACTCCTGAGCAGGCAGTTCCGGAACATGCTCTTTCCATTCCCTGGGAAAGCTGCATCACCATGGGAGATTCCTTTTCTTACGTTCCCAATGACAACTATAAAACCTCCCCAAAGATCATTGAAACATTAGTTAAAATCATTTCAAGAGGGGGAAATTACCTTATGAATATTGCGCCCGGACCTAATGGAGATTACGATCCCATTGTATATGTAAGGTTACAGCAAATTTCAGGTTGGATGGAAAAAAATCAGTCCTCGGTTTTTGCAACAAGAAGCATTGCTCCTTACCACGAAGGGAATTACTATTATACACAAAGCAAAGATGGAAAGACAGTGAATATTTTTCACTTGGATGAAAAAACAAATTATGAGTCTCCATCAACATTAAGTTTTACAATCCCTGATCATTTTAACCCAAAATCTTTGAAAGTTTTAGGCTTATCAAACAAAATTCAATGGAAAAAATCGGGGAATTCAATTGAAATTAATTTGCCGAAAGAAAGAGCTCAGTTAAAATATTCAACTGTAATTCAAATCGTTCAATAATGAGATGTATTTGTTTTAAACTTGCCGGAGCCGCATTATTGCTGAATGTTGTGATTACTTTTGCTCAAAAACCTTTATATAAAGATCCCAAACAACCGATTGAAGCCAGAGTTCAGGATCTGTTGAAGAGAATGACCCCAGAAGAAAAATTCTGGCAGTGTTTTATGATTCCCGGAGATCTGGATAACGTTCCGAAAGGACAATATTCCCATGGGATTTTTGGACTTCAGGTAAGCGCAGGAAATCAGGGAGGCGGAGCAGCAGGACAACTGCTGAAATACAATGCCAGCGAAGATGCAGAGAAATTAGTGAGAAAAATCAATGCCATTCAAAAATATTTTGTTGAAGAATCAAGATTGGGAATTCCCATCATTCCTTTTGATGAAGCTTTACACGGATTGGTTCGGGAGGGTGCTACTGCTTTTCCGCAAGCCATTGGTCTAGCTGCTACTTTTAATCCGGAATTAATGACTAAGGTTTCAACAGCGATTGCAAAAGAATCAAAACTGAGAGGAATCCGACAGATTCTGACCCCTGTAGTAAATCTTGCCAGTGATGTAAGATGGGGAAGAACAGAGGAAACCTATGGGGAAGATCCATTTTTGACCTCCGTAATGGGAGTAAGCTTTGTCAACTCATTTGAAAATATGGGAATTATTACCACTCCCAAACACTTTTTAGCCAATGTAGGAGAAGGAGGAAGAGATTCATACCCGATTCATTGGAGCAGAAGATATCTGGAAGAAACCCATTTAATTCCTTTTCACAATGTTTTTACAAAAGGAAAAAGCCGTTCTGTCATGACTTCTTATAATTTGCTTGATGGAAGGCCGTCAACTGCAAACCATTGGTTATTAACAGAAAAATTGAAAAAGGACTGGGATTTCAAAGGCTTCGTTATCAGTGATGCAAGTGCGGTGGGTGGAGCAAATGTTCTGCATTTTACAGCAAAAGATTATGATGATGCCTCTGCACAGGCAATTAATGCGGGTCTTGATGTCATATTTCAGACAGAATATAAACATTATCAGCTCTTTATTCCTCCGTTTTTGGATGGAAGGATTTCAAAAGAAAGAATAGATGATGCCGTATCAAGAGTATTGAGGGCCAAATTTGAACTTGGACTATTTGAAAATCCCTATGTTTCTGCAAAGGAAATTGAAGAATTAAAAAAGCTTACTCACAAACCTTTGGCAGAAAAAGCAGCTGCAGAGTCTTTCGTATTGCTTCAGAACAATAGTCAGACACTTCCTGTTCCTGAAAATGTTAAAAAAATTCTTGTAGTGGGAACAGATGCTGTGGATGCAAGATTAGGAGGGTATTCAGGGCCTGGAAACAAAAAAGTAAATATCCTGGATGGTCTTAATAATTATGTGAAAAATACAGACACTGAAGTGATATATTCAAAAGGAATTGATTGGAATGTAAAAGACTTTATCACTATTTCCAATGAATATTTATCCTCTGAAAACAAAAAAGGATTAGCCGGAAACTATTTTTCCAATACGGATTTAAAAGAAAATCCTGCTTTTGGAAGACAGGATGAACAAGTCAATTTCAAATGGACTTTATATTCTCCTGATCCGGAAAAATTGCAGCCTGACAATTATAGTATTCGATGGACCGGAAAATTGGAAGCTCCAAATTCCGGAAAATATCAAATTGGCTTGCGTGGAAATGATGGCTTCAGATTATACCTGGACGGGAAATTAGTGATTGATCAATGGGAAAAGCTAAGCTATTCCACCAAAACAGTTGATATAGATTTTGTAAAAGGCAAGAAATATGACATTAAGATCGAATTTCATGAAAATCGAGGTGAAGCCAATCTGGAATTGATCTGGAACTATGGTTTATATGATTATCTGAAAGATTTTAAGGCAGCTTTAGATCTTGCCAAAAAAGCTGACTATATCCTTGTTACATCTGGAATTCATGAAGGTGAATTTCAGGACAGATCATCACTAAGCCTGCCTGGAAATCAGGAAGCGTTTATTCATGAGGTTTCAAAACTGAAAAAACCTGTAACAGTTCTTCTGGTAGGTGGCTCTGCTATAAAAACAACAGCGTGGAAAGACAAAGTAGGAGCCATTTTAGATATTTGGTATCCGGGAGAAGAAGGTGGAAATGCTGTGGCAAAAACACTTTTCGGGGCAGAGAATCCATCAGGTAAACTGCCTGTCACTTTTCCTGTTCAGGAAGGTCAGTTGCCTTTAACCTATAATCATCATCCAACGGGAAGAGGAAATGATTATCATGATCTGAGTGGAGAACCCTTATATCCGTTTGGCTTCGGACTCAGTTATACCTCTTTTGAAATTTCTGAGTTACAATTGAGCAAAACTCAGTATTCGGAAAATGAGACCATTGTAGCTAAAGTCAACGTAAAAAATACAGGTTCAAAAGCTGGTAGTGAAGTCGTTCAGCTGTATGTAAGAGATGTATTGGCTTCAGTTTCAAGACCAATTATTGAGCTCAAAGGATTTCAGAAAATAGAACTACAACCCGGAGAATCAAAAACGGTCACCATAGAAGTTCCGGTAAAACAATTGCAGTTTTTAAATGAAAAAATGGACTGGATTGTAGAAAAAGGAACATACAGAATTATGGTAGGCAATTCCTCCAGAAATCTTCCTTTAAAACAAAATATTGAGATTTTATAGAAATTAAAAAAGAGCAGAAATTTCTGCTCTTTTTTTGGTATATAGTATTGAAGATATTTAGTATTTTCTGGCCAACAGAACGTTCAATAAGAATGTTCCTGCCCAGTTACTGTTATTGGCACCATTAGTACCTACAAAGTCTACACGGGCTACAGATACGGTAAGTCTGGTTCTTCCGGCTGTACCATTATTGGCGAGGCTTACAAAAGACGCTGTAAATACATCCGGGAAACTTGAATTGTTTCCTGCTGTAAGAATAGGATACATATTGTTAACATTGAAAGGAGCGCCCTGGTATTCATACACAAGGGTCATTCTACTTGTATTGGAGTAGCCGGCAGTATGTGCCCTGTCTACTGAAGCTTTACTCACGATCCACCATCTGTCATTTGCCGCTCCTGAATCATAACCAGCATTACCATGAGCGGTCCAGTCTGCTATAGCCGAAGCTCCATTGGCATGAGGAGGGATGAAAAGCTGTGTACCGTAAATTTCCACGTTGCTTGGTTTAGGAAGAACCGTAAAAGATAAATCCCATGTACCTCCCGAAGTATTGCTGTTGTTTACTACTTCGGCATATGCCCCTGTAGGAATCATAAAAGAAGCAACAGGAGTATTGTCAATTCTTAAAGTATTTCCACTGGATGCCTGTAGGGTAATGGCATTCGGAGAAATGTTTTTAATCTTGTAAATCCTTCCTGTAAAACTGGCTGTTCCAGTTCCGATCACAGGTAGAGTAAACGTAGCATCAGCAGTGCCATTATAAGTAATGTAATGATCAGTAGTCAGAATGTTATATGTAGTGGCACTGATTTCAGTATAGCCAGCCCTTAAGGAACCATTTACAGCAAGTGTACTGTTGGGTGTTGTAGTGTTAATACCTACTTGTGCAGTTAAGGGAACAGCTGCGAATAAAAGGATCGAGATGTATTTTTTCATATTGTATAAATTTGGATTTAAACAAAAATATAAAAAAAAATAGCTAAAAATCACCTAAAAATGAATATTTTAAATAATTTTAATGAAAATCACTTATTGGTGATAGGAGTTATTTTTGAAAATTATTTAGATCAATCTGCAAGGGACTTCCAAGTCTTCTGTAAGATAATAGCTGGAACACAGGCGGTGGTATCCATCTGCAATGATCAGCTCATTTTGCCCTCTGACAAGCAGTATTGGAGAAAGTTTTTTGTTTTTTTCTACTTTTTTAAGGTTTTCTTTCACATGAATATTCGTTTCCGGTAACAAGGTAAGCTTACTGGCTCTTAAAATATCTTTCGACTTCTTTATAATAGTAGGAGCGGCCTTTAATTTTTTAACCAATTTTTTTGCTTCATCAGGTTGAAAAAGAAGTTCAAGATAGTCCTGGGCTGCAGGGAAATCGTGATCTTCCGGTTCTTTCAGCCAGATATTGTCTTTGGTCAGGTGAGTTTTTTTTGCAGAAGTCTTCATAAGTGCTTATTTAAAAGATGAATAAATGTATGAAAAATAGATCGTCATTTAATAAATAACTATGAATACATTTTCCTTTTTCTTTCTTACGAAAATCTTGGTATGATATATGCAAGATTTATCATGAACCGGAATGAATTTCATTAAATAATATTGAATTAATTGAAATCATTCAAAAATATGAACATTATGAAAAAGTTATTAATTTCAACAGTATTGTTATTAGGTTTATCCATGAATGTCTATGGACAAAAACGTCCGCCAGAACCACCACACCCTTCAAAAAGCGAGTTGGTGAATATTAAAATGCAGGAGCTTACTAAAAAATACAATCTTGAGAAAAAGCTGATTCTTAATCATCCGCTTGCTACCAAACAGATGAAGAGAGATCAGATGAAAGCCTTAAATCAAAGATATGCGACTGAAAAACGATTGCTTAGACAGGCTAAATAATACAGAATTTTTACAGTTATTAAAATAAGAAAAGCTGTTTTTTATATCTTAAACTTTGAGAAGTTTTCAATGTAAAGGAAAATTTATTGAAAGAGAATGCGTTTTGTGTTCTCTTTCTTTGTTTAAAATTGAATAAAAATAGCTTTGTTATGCATTTTAAGAACCATCTGAAGAAACATAAAACATCCAATATTTTTCCTTAAATTCGCATAAAAATTTTTAAAGTAATGAATTACGATATTATTGTCATTGGAAGTGGTCCTGGTGGATATGTTACTGCGATCAGAGCAGCGCAATTAGGTTTCAAAACCGCAATTATCGAGAAAGAAAATTTAGGAGGAATCTGCCTTAACTGGGGATGTATTCCAACTAAAGCTTTATTGAAATCTGCTCAGGTTTTTCATTATATCAACCATGCTGAAGATTATGGTTTGAATAAAGTGGAGGCAAGCTTTGAATTCCCGAATGTGATTCAGAGAAGCCGTGGTGTTGCCAGCAAAATGAGCAAAGGAATCGAATTCTTGATGAAAAAGAATAAGATTGACGTAATTCTTGGTACTGCAAAAGTACAGAAAGGTAAAAAAGTTTCTGTTACAGATAAAGAAGGTAAAGTAACTGAATATACAGGTACTCACATCATTATCGCTACAGGAGCTCGTTCAAGAGAATTACCAAACTTACCACAGGATGGTAAAAAAGTAATCGGATACAGACAGGCATTATCTCTTCCTGAGCAACCGAAATCTATGATTGTTGTAGGTTCTGGAGCTATCGGAGTAGAATTTGCTGATTTCTATAACACAATGGGAACTAAAGTAACTGTTGTAGAATTTATGCCAAACATCGTCCCTGTTGAAGACGAAGAAATCTCTAAACACTTAGAGAAATCTCTTAAAAAGACAGGAATCGAGATCATGACAAACGCTTCTGTAGAAAGTGTTGATACAAGCGGGGAAGGAGTAAAAGCTACTGTGAAAACAGCGAACGGAAACATTACCCTTGAAGCTGATATCTTATTATCTGCTGTAGGTATTGCTGCTAATATCGAGAACATCGGATTAGAAGAAGTAGGAATCCAGACAGATAAAGGAAGAGTATTGGTAAACGAATGGTACGAAACTTCAGCACCTGGTTACTATGCGATTGGTGATATCATCCCAACTCAGGCATTGGCTCACGTTGCTTCTGCAGAAGGAATCACTTGCGTTGAGAAAATCAAAGGAATGCACGTTGAGAAAATCGACTATGGCAATATCCCTGGATGTACTTACTGTCACCCTGAAGTAGCATCTGTAGGTCTTACTGAAAAGCAGGCTAAAGAAAAAGGATACGAAATCAAAGTAGGTAAATTCCCTCTTTCTGCAAGTGGTAAAGCTACTGCAAACGGAAACACAGACGGATTTATCAAAGTGATTTTTGATGCTAAATATGGTGAATGGTTAGGATGCCACATGATCGGTGAAGGGGTAACTGATATGGTTGCTGAAGCTGTTGTAGCTAGAAAACTAGAGACTACAGGTCATGAGATCATCAAGTCTATCCACCCGCACCCAACAGTTTCTGAAGCTATTATGGAAGCTGCTGCTGCTGCTTACGGTGAAGTGATTCACATTTAATCTGAAATACAGAAATCTATATCATAAAAGCCTGGAGAAATCCGGGCTTTTTTTGTTGATGCTGCGCAGAAATAGGGCTCAATTAAACCTAACAGGTTCCAAAAACCTGTTAGGTTTATTGTTTATGATCCGTTTTTCTTAAAAGGCTTCTGATGAAATTTTAGCTTGTATACAATGGATTTTCTTAAAATAATTTTAAAATCAGCATATTTATAAAAATTAACTTAATTATTTCAGCCTGTTTTCTTACATTTATTCAATGAATTTTGAGAGAGTAGGACTTGTTTTATCAGGAGGCGGTACCAAAGGAATCGCTCATGCAGGAGTATTAAAATTCTTAAGGGAAAAAGGAATTGAAGTAGATATCCTTTCCTGCTGCAGCGCAGGCTCTATTGTCGGATGCCTTCATGCTATAGGAAAAACTCCGGAAGAAATCCTGGAATTTTTCAATTCCGTCTATTTTTTCAACTGGAAACATTTCACATTCAATCAGCCTGGGCTTGTATCTTCGGTAATTTTCAGAAACTATCTGAAACCTATTTTCCATGAAATGAAATTGGGAGATCTTGATATCGAAGTGAAAATTGTAGCCACAGAGCTTGTTGCAGGAACCCAGAAGATTTTTGATAAAGACTTTGAGATTGTTGATGCTATTATTGCTTCATGCTCCATTCCGGGAATCACCACTCCTTACATCATTGGGGATGAAATGTATTGCGATGGAGGCGTATTGAATAACTTCCCTGCAGATATCATCAGAGAAGACTGTGATAAGCTGATCGGTGTATTTGTATCGCCGCCCAACGAAGCAAAGATCAAGGATCTGAACTCCATTAAAGCTATCGTTTCCCGTTCTTACGATCTTTTGTCGTACAGGATCGAAAAAATAAAATTTGATTATTGTGACTGGTTCATTTCTTCCCAAAAATTGTCTTCTTACGGAACTTTTGAACGCAGAAAAGACAGACTGGAAGAGATTTTCAATATCGGTTACAAAGCAGCAAAAGAGAGCTACGAAGAAAGTATCTTTTTTACAGAATTAAGACAATCCGGAACATAAAAAAAACCTGTATCAATTATACAGGATTTCTATTTTATAAAAAAGGATTTTGAGTTCTTAAAGAGAAGCTATAGGCGGACTATAGCAACTTCCATCTTCAATCCTCCATCTTCCAGCCTTTATACTTAATTCTTCACTACATATCCGTCCTGACGAACAATTTCACGGTCATTCGCATCATTTACAACCAATGTATAAGGTGCTTTTTTCGGAGAATCTGTAAGATAATTTCTCCAGATCTGATAACTGTGACCTTCATTATTGAAGTTGATGTAATAGTTTCCTCCAGTGCCATCAGGAATCAGCTCACCATCACTGATGATCATGCTGGGCTTTGCCGTAATCTTTGTGTTGGCATTCCACGACTGGTAAAGGTACTTGCCATTCGGTTGTTTGTCGATTCTGATCTTGAATTTTTTGGTTTTGATAATCACAGTCTTCGGTACCTGCTGAAGGGCGGAAGATGTTATCAGAACATCTGTTTTTGGATTCGGAACTTCTTTGGCATAAACGAAAGAAAACTGAGCTAAGCAGAAAGTTCCTAATAAAATATACTTTATCATATTGAGTGGTTATTGGTTAACATTTCAGACTCTATCAAATATAGAGCCATTTTTTATTAAAAAGAAGGCTTATAGTTCTGAAAAAGAAGTTATTAAGACTTTTGTATATTGGTTTTTGAAAATAATGATATTGATTTTCAGTTAATTACTATTTTGTTTGCGAAATAGTATCAAATTCTGAAACAACTGAATACTTTTCTTATGTACATTTGTACCATCAAAGGATCTCGTTCCTTTATTATCAAAATGAAACTAATTAACTTTAAGTTTTTTCTATTAAAAGTATCAGAAATCATCTTCACGATTTTTAATACTTCTCCTCCAGTAATTTCTTAATTTTTTTCGAAAGAATTATCACATAATTCGTACTCTGTTTTTTCGTATTCTGAAGAATCAGAGCGCAATCCCTGTTTTAAAATTTAATTAAAAAAAACAAAAACAAACTATGGAATTAGGTTTTCATGGCTGGATGATTCCGGCCGTAATGGCGCTTTTGTGCGTACTTTTTTACAAATTCATTTTGAGAATTTTCTTTGGATTGATCATTGTTCCTCAGGACAAAATTGGTTTAGTGACCAAAAAATTTGTGTTGGTAGGAAAACAGGAACTTCCGGAAGGTAGAATTATTGCTACCAATGGAGAAGCGGGTTTTCAGGCTCAGACATTGGCTCCGGGAGTGTATTTTGGAAAATGGATCTGGCAATATTCTATCGATTTTCAACCATTTACAGTGATTCCGACCGGTAAAATAGGTTTATTGCTGGCAAAAGATGGGGTAGAACTGGAAACAGGAAGGATTTTAGCCAGAAAAGTAGACTGTGATTCTTTTCAGGATGCTGAAGCCTTTTTAAAAAACGGAGGAAGAAAAGGCCGTCAGACTGCAATTATTGCCCCGGGATCATACAGAATCAATACGTTATTGTTTGAAATAGAATTAACGGATATGACTCAAATTCCTGACAATGCAGTCGGAATTATCACCACAATGGAAGGAAGTCCTTTGGAAGAAGGTCAGATTGCGGGTAAAATTATCAATGATCATAATAAGTTCCAGGATGTAGACACTTTTTTAAATAATGGAGGATATAAGGGCCTTCAGGAGCAGGTAATCCTTGCAGGTTCCTATTTTCTGAACCCTTGGTTTACAAAAGTTGAAATGGTAAAAATGACGGAAATTCCGATTGGCCATGTTGGCGTCATCATCAGCTATGTAGGTGAAGAAGGAAAAGACCTCAGCGGCGTTGATTTTAAACATGGAAATATCGTAGAGAAAGGGCATAAAGGCGTTTGGGCAGAACCCATTGGCCCCGGAAAATATCCTATTAATCCTTACATTATGAAAGTTGAGCTTGTTCCCACCACCAATTTAGTCTTGAACTGGGCTTATGAAAGAAGCGAATCTCATCAACTCGATAAAAATCTTTCAACGATTACGGTGCGAAGTAAAGACGGTTTCCCTTTCAATCTTGATGTTTCCCAGATCATTCATATTCCTACTTATGAAGCTCCAAAAGTAATTGCCCGTTTCGGGAATATGATCAATCTTGTGAGCCAGGTTTTAGAGCCTACGATTGGGAACTATTTCAGAAACTCAGCGCAGGACAGTGATGTGATTGCATTTTTAGGAACCCGAAAAGAAAGACAACAGTCGGCAAAAGATCATATCAGCAGTGTTTTGGAACAATATAATGTGAACGCTGTCGATACTTTGATAGGAGCGATTGTTCCACCGGAAAGTTTAATGAAGACCTTAACAGACAGAAAACTGGCGGAAGAGCAGAAAATAACTTATGAAACTGAAATGCTGGCTCAGGAAACCCGTCAGGCTCTGGAAAAAGAAACGGCTGTTGCAGATATGCAGAAAGAAATTGTAAAAGCAGATCAGGGCGTTGTGATTGCAGAAAGAATAGCGGATGCATCGGTGAAAAAAGCAACCGGAGATGCCAATTCCGTAAGACTGCAGGCGAATGCAGAAGGAGACCGATTGAAACTGCTGGCAACCGGAGAAGCTGAGAAGACAAGACTTCTCGCAAAAGCCGAAGCAGAAAAAATAGAGTTACTGGCCAAAGCAAGTGCTGAGCAGATTTCATTGACGGGTAATGCTGAGGCAGAAAAAATTCTGGCCATTGGTAAATCTAATGCAGAATCTTACAAACTGTCTGTAGAAGCAATGGGCGGCAATAATTTCACCCAATTAAAAATCATGGAAAATATTGCGAATCAGAATGTAAGAATAATGCCTGAAGTATTAATCGGAGGAAGTGGAGATTCTGCGAATGGAGGAATCAGTGGACTTTTGGGACTTCAGCTGTTGGAACAGGTTCAAAAGAAAAATATTGAAACAGTTGCTGCTCCTGAAGAGAAGACAGATAACAACTCTTAACTCAATTGACAAATAACTTAAACTTAACTCAAATTTTGAATTTTTAAAATGATTTATATCGTTCAGATCATTATAGCATTACTGATTATTAGTTTTTTTGTTTTCTCCATTATTGAAATCTATTGTGAAATTGTGAAAAAAAGTTCTAAGGCCTTTTTTGGTATGCTCATTAGCTTGATTTTATTTTTTTTAATGATTACAGTACGCAATCATATGGTTAAAAATGAACTTGTAGAAAATATAAATGCTTCAAAAATAGAACAGAGTAATTCCTCTTTTTCAAAAAAAGAATTGTCCAATATTCACATTGTAAGTGAGAAAATGAGAGTGACTGACAAGGATATGTATATTGTGCTTATGCCTCAAAAAGATACGCTTTACATGAACCAGGATTTTCATGATAAAAATAAATTCTGGATTCACTATAAAAAATTTGAGATTTTAAAATTTACAGCACCTGTAGGATATATAATAAAAGACTAAAAAAATCGCCCGAAGAACTTTCGGGCGATCTATTATTTTTTATGCGGTATAACTTGCAAAAGCATCTTCCAGGCTTTCAAATTTGCCTTTAAACTCATCAATAGGGCAGTCCTGAAGAATATTTCCTTTATGGATCAGAATGACTCTTGAGCAAAGCGCTTCCACTTCCTGCATGATGTGAGTAGAAAGTAAAACAGTCTTTTGCTGTCCTATTTCTTTTACCACATTACGGATTTCAATGATTTGGTTAGGATCCAGACCATTAGTAGGCTCATCCAGAATCAGTAAATCCGGTTGATGAATAATGGCCTGTGCAAGCCCTACACGCTGTTTGTATCCTTTAGATAACTGTCCGATCTTTTTTGATTTTTCGGGAGTAATTCCTACCAGTTCGATCACCTCATCTACTCTGGATTCAGAAATTTTGTGGATGTTGGCAACAAACTGAAGGTATTCTTTCACATACATTTCCAGATAAAGCGGATTATTCTCAGGAAGAAAACCGATTTTATTTTTGCTTTCGATCTCATAATCTGAGATATTCATTCCATTAAAAATAATTTCTCCCTGATCAATTTTCAGTGCACCGACAATAGATTTCATCAGGGTAGATTTTCCGGCACCGTTTGGGCCAAGAAGACCGATGATCTCATTTTTATCAATAGAAATGTTGATGTTGTCAAGGGCGGTCTGTTCACCAAATTTTTTGGTTAAATTGATTATCTGAAGCGGCATAAGTTTTACGATCTTTTTGCAAAAATAAAATAAAAAAACTCATCCGATAGAATGAGTTTCGCAATATTTATAAAATATAATTATTTTCTTGATTTTTTCTTGGCTCCGCCTGATGCAGGAGTTGCTGTAGAGGCTGTATTTGTAGCGCCTTTATTACCCGTTGGGTTTATCGTGGCAGGTTTGTCATACATAGCATACTTTCCATTGGTTCTTCCAAAGATTTTTTCCACCTGTTTTTGGGTTAAAAACTGTGATTTTCCAATGTATTTTCTGTTTTTGTTGATCACCTGGATAAACTGCATGGTTTGTTGGCCATAGTTTTTTTCATAATGAAGCTCTATGATGTCATTGGGAAGTTCCAATACAACATTTTCTTCTGGAGTGGTAACAAAACCATCCATAATAAGCTTATATAATCCGGCCACATCACCATTAAGATTCTGGAATGAAAAAGAGCGGATTGTGTTCAGGTTGCTGGTATTCAGATCCTGGTAGTTGACTGTAAATTTATCTTCCTTTTTATAGAGACCAACGGAATTATCTTTACCAATTTCCACCAAACTTTCATTTTTCAACACTTTGATCTGTGAGAAAACTGAAATACCGAACATACATGTAATAAGTAGAATTATTTTTCTCATGGAATGAATTTTAATGTTTTATAACTTGGTGCACATAAATTTACTCATAAAAAAGCTAAAAAACAATTTTATTCGTTAAAGCAAAAGTAACACTTTTTTTTAATATTTATACGTGATCATCTGCTGATGCTATGGATTTCATCGTTTATATAAAAGTTTGGTAACCATGAGATTAATTCTATTTTGTTAAAGTGCTGTGATGTCTGTTTGAGATAGATTTTGATCATTAAAAGGATGTAATGTGTTGAAAAACAGATTAAAAATCCTTTACGTGAGATTAAATTAAAAATTAATTTAAAATAAATATTAAAAATGAGATTTTGTGAAATAAAATTAAAGAAATTATAATAGTTTGTTTTTAGAAACAGTGGCTACAAAAGCATCAAATTCTTGTTTGTAGCTTCTCCCAACAGGGATCTGGCGTTTATTGACAATCAGTTCATTATTGTTAAAAGCAGTCACAAAAGCTGCATTAATGATAAAAGACCGATGAATTCTTACAAAACCTTTATCAGACAAAGTGGTTTCCAGATCTGTAATTTTATTTTTTGAAATAAAACTTTCCTGTGTTGCCATTACAACTTTAATATCATTTCCCTGGCTTTCAAAATAGACGATCTCTGAAAGGGAAAGCTTGCGGTGCATTCCCTCTGTTTTGATGATGATAAAGTCTTCTTTATTGCCGTTCGCATTTCTCAATATACGTTCTACAGCTTTGAAAAAACGTTCGAAGGTAATGGGCTTCAGGAGATAATCTACAGCTTCCAGTTCAAAACCTTCAATCGCAAAATCGCGATAAGCGGTAGTGAAAATTGTTTTAGGCTTTTGAGGAAGCGATTTCAAAAAATCAATTCCATTGAGATGAGGCATCTGAATATCCAGGAACATCAGATCAACGGATTGGTTTTGCAGTATTTTATAAGCTTGCATAGCATTTTGAGCCTTTCCTGTAAGCTTCAAATCATCAATTTTTGAGATATGATTTTCCAGTAATGATGCAGCCAAAGGTTCGTCATCTACAATAATGCAGTTAATCATAATGGGAAGGTGTTGTTATTTCAACTTTAAAAATATTGTTTTCCTTTGAGATCCGAAAGGTGAAATTTTCCTGATAGTGATATTCTAATTGTCTTTGTATGTTCTGGAGTCCAATTCCTTTTTCATGATTTGTCGGATGGTCCGAAAAAGTATTTTCAATGGTAAAAACAGAATGCTGCTGATTAGTTTTGATCTCAATCCTTATTTCTGTGGTCTCTGAATTTTTTCCGGCACCGTGTTTAAAAGCATTTTCTACGAGAGTGAGATACAGCAGTGGCGGAATGGTATTGGGAGAATGGATGGTAATATACTTCTGAATTTTTAACCTTTCATCATGATATCTAAGGCTTTCCAAAGCAATATATTGATCAATAATATCCAGTTCATCAGAAACCTGCACCCATTTCTTCTGACCTTTGTATAAAATATAATCCAGAATATCTGACAGTTGGCTGATGGATTGTGAAGTTTTATCGGAATGGCTGATGGACAGAGAATAAATATTATTCAGGGTATTAAAAAGAAAATGAGGGTTGAGCTGAGATTTGAGAGATTGAAGCTCCAGCTCTGTCTTTTCCTTCTGTAGTTTGATAGTACGTTCTTTTTCATCCTTATACCGAATGATAAACATAATTGAGATAAAGATAAATGTACCGCTGATAATCGGAAAAGTATAATGAAGCAGCAGGTAAGGAATATCTGTGAAAATATCAAAAGGACTGTTTTTCAATTCATTGATGAATAGAGGTTCTGCAACATAAACGATAAAAAAACGGTTAATGACAGAAATAATATAAAGGCTGAGAAGAATAGACAGGATTAATTCAATATACTTTTTCCGATCAAAAAAATGACGGATCAGAACAAAATAAATAAAATTGGCTCCCGCAATCTGGAAAATCCAGTGGCAAAAATTATAAATGATCATTCCTTTGAAAGTATCAACATTGTATTCTCCATACATTCTTACCGTTCCGAATAAAAATAAAGCCGTCCAGAAGAGCAGCTGGAAGTATAGATTTTGTCTGATCTGAATTTCTGACAGAGTTTTCATCATCCCCAAAAATATAAAATCTTAAGTAACCTTAGGAAAATGTTATGCTAATGGTTTTAAAATAATGACAGACTACATTATTCACGGTATAAACTGCATATTTTGTCGTTTATCTTGAATAAGCAGTTGTCCGGATGCTATGCCAGAAATAAGTCTGGAATTTGTCAACATTTGCATAAAAAAATAATGAAGGAATATTCAGAAAGGCTTTACGGATTGGATCATCTCAGAGCTATTGCAATTTTATTGGTGCTCATGTATCATTACAGGGCATTCAAACATCCTGACTGGATAGATCGTATCGGAAGGTTTGGCTGGACGGGAGTAGATCTGTTCTTTGTTTTAAGCGGTTTCCTGATCTCAGGACAATTGTTCAGAGAAATAAAGAATAAAGGAAATATCAGTCTGAAAACATTTTATATAAAACGGTTTTTCAGGATTTTTCCGGCTTACTTTTTTACCATTTTCCTTTATTTTACATTCCCTTTTTTCAGAGAGCGTGAAGCTTTATCTCCGTTTTGGAAGTTTGTTACTTTTACCCAAAACTATGGGCTGGATGTCATCAACCGTGGAACATTTTCCCATGCATGGTCATTGTGTATCGAAGAGCAGTTTTATCTTATTCTTCCCTTGTTTCTCTTAATTTTAATCCCTGCAAAACTTTTCAAGCATCTGGCAGTTCTGATGATAGCTGTTATTGGATTTTCTATTGTATTCAGGTTGATGATATGGAATGAATATATATCAGGACTGGATACAGCTTCCACTGATTTCTGGAAACTATGGTATATGAAAATATATTACCCCACTCATACAAGACTGGATGGTTTGGGGATAGGTGTTTTGATCGGCTACTTGATGCAGTATTCATCACAATTCAAAAAAATAGTGAATCACAATGGTAACAGACTTTTCTTTTTGGGAATTGTGCTGTTGGGAATATCTTTCTGGGTATGTAATGAGCAGGCTTCAAAAACAGTTTCCATATTTGGATTTACGTTGGTAGCTGTAAGTTTTGGAGTTATTCTGATGGCAGCAGTTTCCCAATCATCTTTCCTGTATCGGATAAAATCTTATCTCACTGCTCAACTGGCCGCTTTGTCCTATGCTGTTTATCTTTCCCATAAAGGAATTATTCATCTCGTGCAGGAAGGCTTTGATTATTTTAAACTTGAAACATCAGATAATATAAGTCTTATGGTTTGTTTCTTCGCCTGCATACTTGGAGGCTTATTCTACAGGTTTGTGATAGAAAAACCTTTCTCTGTTCTTAAAACTAGAGTTTTGAAAAGAATTGTATAATATCTGTCACTTTCGGGATAGATTTGCAAAAATTGAAAAGTAGTATCCTTGCTAAAAATCTTTGATTTTTTTGCGCCTTAAAAAAATATAATATTTAAAAAACTTTGCGCCTTTGCGTTCTCCAAAAAAACATATATAGGAAAGGTTGAGTTGGAAAATCGCAAAGGCGCAAAATGGTATTAATAAAGTTGTTATAAGACGCAAAGATTTTATCTGCGATAAAATTGCATGCTGTGTATTTTGAAATCTTTGACAGATCCTTTATAAAACAAACTTTTGACTTACTTAGAAGTGATTGCCTTCAGAACGGTATTTTTTATTGCAGCTTCTTTGAAACTCCAGTATTCACTGTTTTTAGGCATCTGATTTTCAAGGATGATGAGCGTAGTATCTGTAGAAGGAAAGTAAGTATTAAGACAGGTAAACCCATCACCAAGACCGGTCACGGCAAAATAATCCAGACCTGCTTCTTTGATGAACCTTACATTATACCCGAATCCCATGCTTTCTTTTCCAAATACATCATGCTGAGAACGGGTAGAAGGAGTCATCATTTGTTTCTGAAATTCCGGGGAGAGAAGCTTACCTTTAAATAAGGCCTGATCCCATTTTGCCAGATCCTGTACGGTGGAAATAATTCCTGCAGCAGGAACGATATCTTCATTCAGAAATGATTGTGTTACTTTCTCAAACTGATTATTTTCATTCATATAACCGGGAACGAGAGATGGGTTATTCTTTGTGTTATAAACAAAAGTCTGATCCATTTTTAGTTTTTTGAAAAGAGAACTGGCCAGCTCCGTGAAGCTTTTTCCAGTTGTATTTTTAAGAATTTCCCCAAGCATCATGTAAGAGAGGTTACCATATTTAAACTGGGAACCGGCTTTAAAAGCTGAGGGTTTTTCCAGTTTGGTAATTCCGTGAGTATGATTAAGGAGATGGTGGATTGTTACTGTATCTGCCCAGGTCTGGGTAAGAGTGGGAAGATATTTTTTGATAGGAGTATGAAGATCCAGTTTTCCCTGTTGGGCAGCCTGTAGAACTAAAACTGCGGTCACCTGCTTGGAGTTTGACATGATTTCAAACTGATCATCTGTTTTCAAAGGAATCTTTTTTTCAAAATCCTTGTAACCATTGGACTTGAGGTATTGTATTTTTCCTTTTTGAGCGACTAAAACAACGCCATTGAACTTTATGGGGCTGGTAGCAGTGATAATGCTGTCAATTTTCTGAGCATATGTGTTTTTTTTCTGAGCCGAAGCAGTAAAAGATAGCAGGGTAAAAGATATACTGGTGAAAAATAATTGTGTTTTGATCATTATTGATGTTTTATTGCTGAAAATTGAGATGAGGAATGAAAACTACTCTCATTGAAATCTTTTTGCAACTGAGCAATTCAAAAGATTTGAGTTCCCAAATATATCTTTTTCTTTTGATTGTACAAGGAAGTATTTTCGTCAATTATTATGAGTATAAGCATAAACCTGTCAGATAAATAGTATTATTTTTATCACAAGTTTTTGAATTATATAATATTATTTACAGTGCCCTCTCTTATGGAAAATATGAAGCGTAAAAATGGAATCTCTTCTTTGAAAGAAAATAAAAAACATTCAATTAATTCTTCAGTAATGTACAGCAGATTTGTACTTATGGCTTTGATGATGTTCTGTTTTATGTATATCATTATGTACACGATGATAGACAACCCGAGAAATTTTATTTCAAATATTAATAATTTATACATGACTCTCATGATGGTTTCAGCCATGTTACTTATTGAATTATGGGTTATGCGAAAGAGGTATAGGAACAGAACACTCAATTGGATCATTGTAAGTATCGGAGTGGTGACAAGTCTGTTTTCCTGGTTTGGAATCAGAGAACAGGTGAATGTGGATGACAGGCAGTTTGTAAAAAGTATGATTCCTCATCATGCAGCAGCCTTATTGATATCTGAAAAAGTACACCTCAGTGATCCACAGCTGATTATTCTTCAGAGAAATATTTTTAAAACCCAATCTGCGGAAATTAAGCTGATGAAAAGAAAACTCCGGGAGTTTGAAGGAAGGTAGAGTAGGAGGCATGAAATAACAAGAATAGTGATCTACTGTTATTTTATTCAGGATATTTTAATAATTTAGTTCTTATGAAAATTAAAATTATTTGCCTTTTTGTACTTCTTTTCTCCATTATTTCCTGTAAAAAAGATAAAGAATATCCTGAATATGTTGAATTGGAATCGGGGAATGGAAGTTATTCACTTTATATAAAAGATGGAAATTTCGAATTTTTAAAAACAGAACATGTAAGCTATGATCAGATTGTAACAGCACCTTTTTCAGAAGGTAAATATAAGATATCAGGTGATGAACTGATTTTGAATAGTGATAAAGGAAAAAAATATATTTTCAAAATCGGGAATGACTCTGAACTGATCCCTGAAAAAATGGATTCTCTGAAAGACCTGAAAGGATTATACCCTGTTCAGATTCTTCATAACAACAAAATGCCGAAAGAAATGGGACGTCTGGATTCTTTAGGAAGAAAAAATGCGTTGTGGCTTTACTTTAATGAAAAAGGAAAGGTCATTAATCAGAGATTGTATAAAAATGGCGAGCTGGTAAAAGATCATTACAAGTCTGATATTGTTATAAAATAAAAAATCTGCAAGAGACTTGAAAATAAACAGTATTCAATTTTATCGCAGATAAAATCCTTGCGCCTTATAACAAATTTATTAATACCATTTTGCGTCTTTGCGTTTTCCAACTCAACCTTTTTTATTTGTGTTTTTTTGGAGAACGCAAAGACGCAAAGCTTTTTAATTCTATGCATAATTTTAAGGCGCGAAAAATCAAAGATTTTTAGCAAGTGAAAGTCAAAAAAATATCATCCCTTACCTTGGTCAATAAAAAAGGCACCACTTACAAGTAAATGGCGCCTCGTCACTGAATATATTTGAATGTAAAATTGTTTCTGTTTATCTATTCATTCTGTTTGATTTGTGGGTTATTATTAATCTCTTTATTAGGAATCTGGAATCTGAATTTATCCGGAGTCAGGTTGAATCTTCCAAAAGTATGATTCGTTCCTGTGTATACTCTTTCTAAAGGAGTATTGAGTCTTTTCATATCAAACCAGGCGTAGCCTTCACCCCAAAGTTCTATTCTCTTTTGCAGGACAATTTCATTAATCAGCTCGCTGCCCGACTTTGTAGACAATGTATAAGCCTGATCTCTTTTTGAGGTAATGTTAAACAATACCTGTCTTGCTTCGGCTTCTCTTCCTTGTCTGGCAAGGGCTTCAGCCTGGATATAATATAATGAAGATGCTCTGATGTAAATATAATCTCCTTCAAAAAGTGTAGGATCTTTAAATTTCCAACTTACATAAGGCGGATAATTTTTCGTTTTTCCATTAAAAGTATACGCTGCATTCTGGCTTCCATTGAATACTTTTTTACGGTAATCCGATGCCGGAATGGCTTCATAAAGACGCTTGTCTATCAGCTTACGGATCTGTGCTGCTCCGGCATACCCTTCATTGGTATTATCAAACATGGAGAAGAAAGAAGCGTAATAATTTCCGATGCTCATCGTGGAAATGGTATTATGAAAACCCCATATTACCTCAGGATTATTAATGTTGGAAAATCCGGTATTGGTATAATCGTCCTCGGTCATCAGGGCAATTCCCTGCTTACTTTCCTCAGCGTATTTAGCTGCTTTGATATAATCTGCTGTTTCCAGAAATACTTCGGCTGCAATAGCTTTGGCAGTTCTTTGGTCTATCTGGGCTCTGGAAGGTCTGGCGTAAGTATCTAAAAGCGAAACAGATTCTTCTATATCTTTCTTGATTTGCGTATACACCTCAGCAACCGTTGATCTCGGAAGTCCCTGACTTGGATTATTTGCGGTAAGTACCAATGGAAGACCAGGTTCAGACTGATGTCCATTATAATCATTGGCATAAAAACGAACCAGATAGAAGTAGGAATAAGCTCTTAAAGCCAGAAGCTGCCCTGCAATGGCTCTGTTTTTTGCATTGGCATTTTTATCCAGACCATCAAGCAGCTTGTTGATCACAAATATTCTTGCATAAAAAGTAGTCCATACAATCTCAGAAGCAATATTACTGGCATTGGTGGCTTCGTAATTATAAAACATTCCTAAATGCTGGTTGGTAGACTGGATCACATCGTTTGACATCAGATCAGCACCTGCTTTGATTCCCATGATTCCGAAATCTGAGTGAACGGTAGTACCGCCAGCACCATTGCTTCGAAGATCAAGATAGATTCCACCCAGAATTTTTTCCGGACTGTTGGCATCGTTATTGAGCTGCTCACCGGAAATATCTCCTTCCGGCAACGTATTGAGATCATTAGCACAGCTGGTAGTCAGAAAACTTAGGGTTGCAGCTGTTATAAAGTATTTTATTGTGTTCATTCCTGTTCTTTTAAAAATTAAGTTTAAACCCTAAAGAGACACTGGATAAAAGAGAATATCGGTAGGCATCAGAAACTCCCGTCAGTGAAGCTCTTGGGTCGTATCCTTTTCTCTTAGACCATAGATATAGGTTGTTTCCTGTTACATAAATTTTCAGTCCTGATAATCCTGCCTGTTGGGCAAAACCTTCAGGAAGCTGATAGGATAGGGTTACATCCTGAAGACTGAAATAATCCGATTTGATCAGATACAGTGTTGAATTTCCATTCTGGTTCGTAGCCGTAAGATCTACTCTTGGTAAGGCAGCCGTTGGATTTTCAGGAGTCCAGGTTTTATCCAGGTCCGTTGAATAGTTAGATCCATAGGTATCAGAATGGAATAAGCTTCTGTAAATATCATCATAGCCATAGCCTCCGAACTGGTAAGCAAAATTCACTGCCAGATTGAATCTTTTATAACTGAAATCTGTTCCGAATCCACCATATACCTTTGGAATGGCAGACTTTCCGGTGTTATAATCGGTGGCTTCCTTATAATTATTGGTTACTGTTCTTTCTTCCTTTTGAGTAGCAGGATTAATTGTTGTACGATACCATAAAGCATCACCATTCTCAGGATTTACGCCTGCAAATTCTTTGAGGAAATACGTGTAACGGTCTCCACCTTCCGTCAGGATAAATAAACCTGAAACAAGTCCTGTGTTTCTCTGCTCAGCCGGTAATCGGGTAATCTTATTTTTATAATGAGTGGCATTCGCGTAAAAACTCCACTGGAACTCATCTCCGCGAAGGATATCTACACTGATATTAGCCTGAACACCTCTGTTCGTCATATCTCCAATGTTTCCATATTTTACATAAGATCCTGCATTGGATGGAGGAAGAGGAAGCGTGTAGATCATATCCGAAACTTTCCTTTCAAAATAATCAGCATTCAGATTGATTCTGTTTTTTAAAAGTGAAATTTCAAAACCGGCATTCAGGTTTTTGGAAGTTTCCCATTTTAAATCCTTGTTTCCTTGTTTTTTAAGAGATAGAACAGGTTTGTCATTCCCGAAATTATTGATTCCGTAGATATCCTGGTAAGCATAATAATCTCTGCTGGAACCCCCTAAAAGAATGTTGTCATTTCCCTGCTGGCCGTAAGAAGCTTTTAATTTTAAAGAATTAATCACGCTGTTGTCCTTAAGGAAATCTTCTTTTGCGATATTCCATGCCAGTCCCAGTCCATAGAAATTTCCCCATCTGCTCTCCGGAGAAAATACAGAAGAACCGTCTCTACGGATATTGGCATTGAAGAAATATTTACCGTCATAATTATACAATAACCTCGTGAAATAGCCTTCTACAGCATATTCATAGCCGCTTCCTGATAAACCTGTAATTTTCACAGCATTATCAAAAGCTTGTGAGTCAGGTAATAAAAGCTGCTGTTTTGATCCTGAAAAACCATCATCTTTTATCTTATTCAGTTCATGTCCTACAAGGAGGTTGAAGCTGTGATTTCCCAGTTTTTTCTGGTAGGTAAGCAATTGCTGGTGGTTCAGTGTATATTTAAAGTTTGAACTTTGTGAAATAGTTCCTCCCACAGAAGATGAAGTTCCTCCTTCCGTATTTCCGAACTGTAGGTTTCTGGTATTTTCGAGATAAGCACCAAAATTATAGGTAAAATCCAGTCCTTTGATGATTTCATAATTTAACCCAAGATTCAGATTGGTCACATTACTTACGATTTGTGATTTATTCTTCTGAAGGTTCCCTACAGGATTTTCAAACACCGCATAAGATCTTGTAGCTCCGTTAGGTCCCTGGCCATCTCCATAGTCATATAAAGCATTTCCATAACTGTCATAAAGCCTCTGGTAATTATTATCTCTAAGAAAAACAGGGTAGAAAGGAGCAATATTTCGGGCAAACTGGAACGGGTTGGAGAAACCTCCGGTCTCACCGAAATCCTGCTTGCTGTAAGTATAAGATAATGCACTTGTTAATTTCAACTTTGAAGTGATAGCGTAGTCTACATTAGATCTGATCCCGAATCTTTCAAACCCTGATGAAATCAAATATCCTTTATCATCAAGATAGTTAAGGGAAGTGTAAGATTTCACCTGATCTCCATTAGCATTGATTCCTACCGTAGCTTCTCTTCGCAAAGCAGGTCTGAAAAGCAGTTTCTTCCAGTCATCCTGATACAGTAATTTTGCATCCGGATTAAAAGAACCATCCTTTGATATCAATTGATTAAACGGAACATTATACACATTATATCCAAGTTTTGTCAATGCTGAAAGTCCCACATCATGAGGAGAAGGTCCTGAAGGAACCGCTCCCGGTTGTTTCAGTCTTGCGATTTCACCAATTCTGGCTCTGTTATAATAGGCGGTATAATAATCCTGAGGAGAAGTATAGACCGAATAATCTTCAATAGATCTGAAATTGACCCCTGTTTTTACATCAGCCTCAATACTTACGCCTTTACTTTTCCCTCTTTTGGTGTTCACAATAATAACACCATTGGCTCCTCTGGAACCATACAGAGCATTCGAAGAGGCATCTTCCAGAAAAGAAATACTTTCAATATCTGATGCCGCAATACTGTTCAGGTTTCCGCTGTACGGAATACCATCCAATACAATTAACGGGTCGCTGGATGCGTTGATAGAGCCAATTCCTCTCATTCTGATGGTAGGCTGGGAACCTGGCTGCCCTGAGGAAATCACCTGTACCCCGGCCACTTTTCCTCCAATTCCCTGAAGAATATTTCCATTTTGAAGATTAGAAAGATCCTTAGCCTTCAGCGACTGTACAGATCCTGTAATCTCTTCTTTTTTCTGCTTTCCAAAGGCAACTACCACTACTTCTTTGATGGAGGTTTCTTGGGAAAGACTGTCTTTGCTTTGGGCAAAACCATATTCCGCGAACAGCAGTAAGGCCAATACACCAAGCTTGCATTGTTTCTTTTTCATTATATTAATCTAGGTTTAAAACTGAATTGTGTATTACTGCTGATCTCTCCGTACAAATAATAGTTTCCCACCTCCTTTTTCAGGGAGGATATAAAAAACAGAAGATTAAAATTTACAGGAGATGTACCCGGATGAAAGAAGCCTTGAACTCTTTGGCTTTAATTCCTACAGTAATGAATGTATCTTTTAAAAAGTTAGCACATCATCATCATGCCCATCAAACCAAAGCACATGTCTTGAGAAATACATTGGTGCTGTGAAAGGGCAGACATTCCACAACAATTTTGCTGTGCAGGAGCTGCCACCGTAATGGTGCATAGGTAAGAATTAAAGGTATTCTTATTCATGAGAATAAAGTTTATGATTTTTTTAACTGGGTCAAAATTATTTAATAAAAGGCGAACCCTTACAAAAAGGGAATATGAGATAAATCATATTAGTCTACTAAATTAGTGGGTTAATAGTTGGAGTTTAGATTTTAATAAAATAATAAATTGATTATCAGTTCATTGAATGAGGTGTTGCAAATGTTAAAAAATAATAAAAAAGTTAATTTTCAAGTGTGAATTAAAATTAAAATCAGAAGTCTATTTATTTTGTAGACTTTTTATTTATTTTATAGCTGTATTTCATGAAAATAAGCATGAGAAGCTTTATCCTGCTATCCGCTCATACTCCTCACGCCAAACTGTCACCCTCAGCTTTGCCGAAGACCTCAACGCTTGTTGTGGGGTAACCGCTGCTATCAGGGCTAGAATAGAATTATGAATTATAAATTATGAATTATGAATTGCGAATGGAAAAAATATACTCAAACATCTGTGTTTATCTGTCTAATCCGTGGGAAAAATGAAAATATTCAATAGGAACGGGCTTTAGCCCATTTACCTTAGTCGAAGACCTCAACGTTTGTTGCGGGGTAACCGCTGCTATCAGGGCTAGAATAGAATTATGAATTATGAATTATGAATTATGAATTATGAATTATGAATTGCGAATAGAAGAAATATACTCAAACATCTGTGTTTATCCGTGTCATCTGCGGTTAAAATTATCCTATAATAAGTTATAATGAAAAAGACACAATCAATTTACCCCACAATGTCATTCTGAATGTAACGAAGAGAAATGAAGAATCTAAATCATGTATAAAATTCCACATCAGTTACTATCAAGGCCAGAAGATAGCTTGAATCATAAATTATAAATAAAAAAAATCCTCAATCATATGTGCCATCCGCAGTTAAAACCATTCAAAAAAAGGAGCCTGCCTCACGGCAGACTCCTATAAAAACAAGATTGAAAAGAATTTATTGTTTGGTAATATCCGGAACCTCCAAAGGTGTCTGGTCCCAACCACCACCAAGTGCTCTGTATACAGCAACACTTGCTTTAAGTTGGTTCACTTTCTTTTCCACCAGCTCAAACCTTGATTCCAGGGCATCTCTTTGAGTCAGTAAAACCTCCATATAATCAGCACGGGCATATTTGAACAGATCATTAGAAATATCAATCGACTTCGTTAAAGCATTCACTTCCTTCGTTTTGATATTCACACTGCTTTCCAGATTATGAATTTTAGACAACTGATTCGCTACCTCAATATAAGCACCCAGAACAGTCTGCTCATAATGATACACTGCCTGAATCTGTTTCGCATTGGCATTATTATAAGCTGCTTTAATCGCTCTTCGGTTGATCAGTGGAGCAGTAAGTTCTCCTGCAAGAGAGAACAAGAACGACTGAGGTTTGATAATATACAAAGGATTAAAAGCCTGTAGTCCAACTCCAGCAGAAAGATCAAGAGAAGGGTAGAACCTTGCTTTGGCCACTTTAATGTCAAGCTTGGCAGCAGCCAGTTCATACTCAGCCTGTTTGATATCCGGACGGTTTTCCAAAAGTTCAGAAGGAATTCCTCCATATACAGCTTGCGGAACAACAGAATCAAAAGAATTCTGACTTCTTTCTACAGGTTGTGGAAATCTTCCCACCAGATAATTGATCTTGTTCTCAGTTTCAACAATCTTCTGCTGGATGTCATACTGCATTCCCTGAGTTTTCAGAACCTGAGCTTCAAATCTCTGTACGGCCAGTTCATTGGATCGGGCATTCTTCTTTAAATCTTTGATAATTTCCAGTGCATCATTCTGAATTTTAATATTCTGATTCAAAATAACCAGCTCATTATCCAGTGCCAACAGCTCATAATAAGAATCGGCAATCTCAGAAATAAGATGAGTTGTCATGAAGTTCTTTCCTTCAATGCTCGCAAGATACCTTTGCACCTGCGCTCTTGTAGCATTATGAAGTTTTCCCCAGATATCGGTTTCCCACTGTGCCTGAGCTCCAACACCAAAATCAAATAAAGGTTCCGGCATTTCTCTGCCTGGTTCTATTTCGGTATTGGCTTCCATCGCTCCGATATTGGTGTATCGGCTTACTTTGTCTACGCCAGCTCCGGCTTTTAAACCTACAGAAGGAAGATATTCACCTTTTTTGGCTTTGATTTCGTTTTTAGACATTTCAATTTCCTGAAGGACAATATTCAGTTCCTGATTATTCTGAAGGGCCTGACTAATCAGCTCCTGAAGATGAGGATCACTGAAATATTCATTCCACTTCATTTTTCCTGTATTGATAGTGTCATTTTCTGCTGAACCGTATTTTTCAGGGACGGTTTTATTTTCAGCACGCTGTACGATTTCGATAGGTTTACAGGCAGTAAGACTTAATAAGACGACTGCCAGACCTGCATATTGATATATTTTTCTTTTATTCATAATGGATCATGTCTTCGCTTAATGGAGATTCATCTTCGTCTTTAATCATTTTTTTACCGTCAGACCACTTGGCAAATATGTAATAGAGCCCCGGAATTACAATCACTCCGAATAGCGTTCCTATCAGCATTCCTCCCAGTGAAGATGCTCCAATGGTATGGTTTCCGATCGCTCCCGCACCTCTTGCAAAAACAAGCGGAACCAATCCTGCAATAAAGGCAAAAGAAGTCATCAGAATCGGTCTGAAACGGGCTTTGGAACCTTCTACAGCAGCTTCAAGAATAGAATCTCCTGCCTGACGTCTTTTTACTGCAAATTCTACAATAAGTACTGCGTTTTTACCCAGTAATCCGATAATCATGATCAATCCTACCTGTGCATAAATGTCATTTTCAAGTCCCATCGCTTTTAATAATAAGAAAGATCCGAAAACTCCCACTGGTAAAGAGCAAAGTACCGCAAACGGAATAAGGAAACTTTCATACTGAGCCGCCAGAACCAGATATACGAATACCAGAACAACAAGGAATACATAGATGGCTTCATTCCCACGCTGTGCCTCATCGTAAGACAATCCTTCCCAGGCTACTTTGTATCCGTGAGGAAGTGTTTTAGCTGCCGTTTCATTGATAGCCTGAATAGCATCAGCAGTAGTATATCCTGCAGCCGGAAGTCCACGGATTGCCGCAGAATTGTACATGTTGTAACGGGTGATTTCATTAGGCCCCTGTGTCTTTTTCATTGTCATAAATGCGGAATAAGGAACCATTTCATCACGGTCATTTTTCACATACAGATTCATAATATCCGTAGGAAGCCTTCTGAATTCCGGAGACGACTGTACATATACTTTAAAGAATTGTCCGAAACGGATAAAGCCCTGTTCATAGGTACTACCGATCAGAATGTTGAGGTTGTCCATCGCTTTTCCGATAGAAACTCCTTTCTGCATCGCTGCATTATTATCAAAAACCAGTTCATACTGAGGGTAATTGGCTGCAAAAAAGGTAAATACTCCTGAAAGTTCCTTACGCTTTTTAAGCTGTGCGATGAAATCTTTATTGGCCTTGTCAAATTCCTGATAATCGGTCGTTCTGTTCAGATCCAGAAGTCTCATAGAGAAACCTCCCGAAGATCCGAATCCTGGTACAGCCGGTGGTTCAAAGAATTCAATGGTAGCTCCAAGGTCTTTTGATTTTTCTTCCAGCTCTTCCATGATTTCCTTTACAGAATGATCACGGTCGTTCCAGCTTTTAAGATTGATCAGACAGGTTCCTGCATTCGAACCACGACCTTCCGTCATGATTTCATATCCTGCCAGAGATGATACAGATTCCACACCGTCTACACCCATACAGATTTTCTGCAACGTTCTGGAAACCTTATTCGTTTGTTCCAGCGTAGAACCCGGAGGGGTCTGGATAATCGCATAAATAGTTCCCTGGTCTTCATTCGGGATAAATCCGCCCGGAAGTACTTTATTGATCATCACAATTCCGGCACAGAAAGCAATCAGAATTCCCCATGTTACCACCTTTCGGCTCACGATTTTTCTAAGGAATGAAGCGTATTTTCCTGTTATTTTATCAAATCCGCTGTTAAAAGAGTCTAAAGCTTTGGTGAAAATATTGACTTTCTTAGGCTTTCCATGATGGTTTTTCAATAGCATTGCAGCCAAAACCGGAGTCAAAGTAAGCGCTACTACTGCAGAAATCACAATAGAACTCGCCATAGTAATCGAAAACTGACGATAGAAAGTTCCCACCGGACCCGTCATAAATGAAATAGGAATAAACACGGCTACCATCACGGCTGTAA
Organism: Chryseobacterium sp. T20; assembly: GCF_047345655.1. Taxonomy (NCBI): domain Bacteria; kingdom Pseudomonadati; phylum Bacteroidota; class Flavobacteriia; order Flavobacteriales; family Weeksellaceae; genus Chryseobacterium; species Chryseobacterium sp. T20. Next base: position 107,940 of record NZ_JBLFDU010000010.1, on the reverse strand, counting down.
TGGCAATAATAGCACCTGCAATTTCACCCATTACTTCTTTTACCGCTTTGTAAGGCGAAATATTACTGTCTTCCATTTTGGCGTGAACGGCTTCAATGACAACAATGGCGTTATCCACCACAATACCAATTGCCAATACCAATGCGAAAAGAGTAACCAAATTGATGGTTAATCCGAAGAACTGAATGACAAAAAAAGTTCCGATCAGAGAAACCGGTACGGCAATAATAGGAATCAACGTAGAACGCCAGTCACCAAGGAAAATGAAAACCACGATGGCTACAAGGATAAATGCATCTCTCAAGGTATGCATTACCTGTTCAATAGAAGCATCAAGGAATTGGGATACGTCATAACTGATTTTATAATCAACGCCTGGAGGGAAGTTCCCTTTCATTTCTGCCAGTTTTGCTTTCACATCTCTGATCACGTCATTGGCATTACTTCCGTAATTCTGTTTTAAAACGATAGAGGCGGAAGGATGTCCATCCAGATTGGAATAAATATCAAAGAACTCACTTCCAAGCTCTACCTTGGCAATATCTTTCAGCTTTACATTTTCTCCTTCTGCGTTGGAACGGACAATGATATTTTCATACTCTTCCGGCTTGTTGTATTGTCCTTTATAAGTCAATACATATTCCAGCGACTGTGCTGCAATACCGGAACTTTGCCCGATTCTTCCCGGACGTCCGATGATGCTTTGCTCACCGATGGCTTTCATCACCTCATCTACGGAAATAGAATACGCACGCATACGGTCAGGATTCAGCCAGATACGCATGGCATATCTACGGCTTCCCAGAATCTGAGATTTTGCAATCCCGTGGATACGGTTGATTTCCGGGATGATATTCACCATAGAATAGTTGTACAGGAATTTTTCATCCATACTTTTATTCGTACTGTAAAGGTTTACGTACATCAGCATACTTGGCTGAATCGGGTTTACCACAACTCCTTCTTTCTGTACAAGTTCGGGTAATAAAGGCATTACCTGATCCACTCTGGTCTTTACCAGAACTACCGCTTCATTGGGATCGGTTCCGGGATCAAAGACAACGTTTACCGTTGCTTCTCCGGCACTGGTGGCATCAGTAGTGATGTAACGCATTCCCTGAACTCCATTGATGGCATTTTCAATCGTGATCAAAGATGATTTTACCAATACATCTGCACTCGCTCCCGGATAAGCGATAGAAACAGCTACTGTAGTAGGGGCAATTTTTGGAAACTGTTCTGTAGGAAGCTGCTTCATGGCAATCCCTCCCATAAACAGGATCACAACCGATATCACAATGGCGAAAACCGGTCGGTGTATTACTTTTTTAAACATAATGCTGCTTTTGGGTTACTCGGCGTACAGATCCAGGTTCGACATTACTTTCTCAGGCTTTTGGTACTTTGAACTGATCTTTTGGTTTTCCTGTACCATTCTAAGACCCTCAAGAAGAATTCTTTCATCCTTTCCAAGTCCTGAAGAAACTACATAAATATGAGGTAATTCGGCAGCTACTTTTATTTCTCTTGCATGTACTTTACCATCTTTACCAATCACATAGACATATTTCTTTTCCAGCTCTTCGAAAGTCGCTTTCTGTGGAATCATCATTGCATTGGCATAAGGTGAAGTAATAACAATGTTTCCGGTTTCACCGTATCTCAACAGTCCTTTTGGATTCGGGAAAGTAGCTCTGTAAGCGATATTTCCAGTTTCATTGTCAAAATCAGACTCTATGGTTTGTACGATACCGTCTTGTGTGAACTCTTTGCCATTGGCCATTCTTAAACGTACATGCAATGGATTGTTATCTTTTTTCGCATCCATCTGATTAAGATATTCAGCTTCAGGAACATTGAAGTATACCCACATCTTGCTGTTGTCTGAAAGTTCCGTTACCAGCTCACCTTCATCTACAAGACTTCCTTTTCTTACGTGTAATTTTCCTACAATTCCGGTAAACGGAGCACGGATTTCTGTGAATCTCAAATGAGTATTCATTGAAGAAAGCTCAGCTTGGGCTTTTTCATATCTTGCTTTAGCCATAGCCATTTCCTGTGGAGCAACGATATTTTTGTCAGAAAGATTTTTGGTATTCTGATATTCAATTTCTGCGTATTTGCTTTCCGCTTTGGCGCGGTTTACATCAGATTCGTAAAGATTAGGCATGATTTTGAACATCAGCTGCCCTTTCTGTACAAACTGCCCTTCATCTACATAAATAGACTGGATGTATCCTTTTTCCTGGGCACGAAGCTCAATATGATTAATAGAACGGATCTGCGCAACATAATCTTTGTTGACTAAAGTATCTTTTATAAGAGGGCTTGTAACGTTGAATGACGCTGCTTCTGTTTTTTCCTTTTTTTCAGATTGACAGCCTACAAACAAGAAAATAAGGCACAAGTTGATATACATGAGACTTTTCTTGACCATGATAAATATTGTTTTTATAATAATTTATAATTGAAAAAATAGAGTTACCGGCTCTCATCATAAAGAATGAAAGCAGATAAGGTTTTCGAAAAAATTAGTATAAAATCACAGTCGGATGACCCTGTACTGGAGGTACAGATCATCATGTAAGGTCTTTAAATGTTCTGATTGAGAAAGTGAAACAGCAATTTGTCTGTTGTGAAATGTAGTGACAAAGCCTGAAATAAGATGCCAGAAGCCATCTTTGAAAAGAGCAATAAGTTCTGTAGAACCCGATGATTCTACATTGTCGTCATTTTCATTATCATTTTCAGAAAGGTTTGCTCTGATTTTGTTGTAGCGGGGATGGCTGACATTGTAAGCATCATTGGCCTCATGGTTTTTAAGAAAGGTAAAAGATTCTTTGAAGCTTTTTTTCTGATGAACAAGAAGATCAGTGGTAAAATGAAGATCAGAAGAAATATCCGTTGAAATATACTGCTGAATTTGCCCGTAGTACCATCCTAAAACGGTAAGCCACGCAAATAATAAGCTGTACAAATATTGATAAAATCTTTTCCGCATCCCAGAGGCAAAGGTAGGTAAAGTTCTTACCAGGTGCAATCATTATAGATTAAAAAAGTGTTAAAAAGTGCTCTGTTTGCTGAAAAAAATACATCTGATTTTCTGATTTTCTTTTTTTGGCTAAGAAGAAGATAGATCCGGCGAAGTCTTCTTTACAGGCATTTCGGAATTTTACCTCAACAAAAAATTAAAGAAATGAATATTGTTTTAACAGGTTCCATCGGGAACATCGGAAAACCACTTACAAAAGAACTGGTAGAGAAAGGACACTCCGTAACGGTGATCAGTAGTACTGAAAAGAGAAGGGAAGCCATTGAAGCTTTGGGCGCAAAAGCTGCTATAGGAAGTATGTTTGACCCTGATTTTCTCACCAAAACATTCACTGGGGTAGATATTGTGTATCTGATGGAAACCATGGAAGCAGCAGGTGATCTATTTGATAAAAACATTGATTTTATTGAAAAAATCAGTGAAATTGGTCGTCATTACAAAACGGCTGTGGAACGTTCGGGCGTAAAGAAAATTATCCATCTCAGCAGCATCGGAGCACATACGGATAAAGGAACGGGTATTATTGTGTTTCACTATTATGTAGAGCAGATTCTGAAACAACTTCCGGATGATGTTTCTATTAAGTTTATTCGTCCGGTAGGCATTTATTTCAATATGTTTTCATTCATCAGCACGATCAAAAATAAAGGAGCTATTATTTCCAATTGGGGAGGAGATCAAAAAGAGCCGTGGGTTTCTCCACTGGATATTGCAGCTGTTGTAGCGGAAGAAACAGAAAAACCATTTGAGGGTAGAATGGTACGGTATGTAGCGAGCGATGAAGTTTCTCCTAATGAAATTGCGAAAGCTTTGGGAGAGTCAATCGGAAAGCCGGACCTTGAGTGGAAAATAATCTCTGATGAAGAATTATTGAAAAACTGGCTGGATATAGGGTTCAATGAACAGGTGGCTAAAGGTTTTGTAGAAACTCAGGCAAGCCAGGGCAGCGGTATTCTCTACGAAGATTATAATCAGCATCAACCTGTCTTGGGAAAAGTAAAGTTGACAGACTTTGCAAAAGAATTTGCTGAAGCCTATCAAAATAATGAAGCGTAAATAGTGAACCGCAAAAGTCACAAAATTTTTTAAGCATTTTAATAAGACGAAGAGCATATTCTTACGCTGAAAAGTACACTTAAGAATAGAATAATGAACTACTTTAACCACAAACATCTGTGAAAATCTGTGCGATCTGTGGTAAAATAAACCGCAAAAGTCACAAAATTTTTTAAGCATTTTAGTAAGACGAAGAGCATATTCTTACGCTGAAAAGTAAACATAAGAATAAAACAACGCACTACTTTAACCACAAACATCTGTGAAAATCTGTGCTATCTGTGGTAAAAATAAACCACAAAAGTCACAAAAGTTTTAAACATTTTAGTAAGATGAAGAGCCATATTCTTACGCTGAAAAGTACACATAAGAATAAAACAACGCACTACTTTAACTACAAACATCTGTGAAAATCTGTGCTATCTGTGGTAAAAAATAAACAGCAAAAGAAGTAAGTATTTAATTAAAATAAAGAGAAAACTTTTACGCAGAGAAGTTCAAATAAGTTTTGAAAATAATAGTATTAACGTAAATATTTGTGAAAATCTGTGTCATCTGTGGGAAAAAAGTGCTACAACAAAAGTTTACTGCAAAAACAATTTGTAATTTTATAGATATGGAACAGCGGGCAATAAAAAGGATAAAAACCATCACAGAATTTCACCGTTCTAGGGGATTGCCTCCTCCTGAACATCCGTTGATCAGTGTGATTGATTATAAAGAGGTAAAGCGACCCGCCGATATAGGTGATGTCAACTGGATGCTGGATTTTTATCAGATTTCTTTAAAAATAGGTATGAATGGGAAGTTGAAGTACGGCCAGCAGGAATATGATTTTGATGAAGGAACGCTGTTTTTTATTTCCCCAAACCAGATTTTCAGAATAGAAGCAGATCCCAACGTGCAGGAAAACCAATCTGGCTGGATGCTGCTGATTCACCCGGATTTTCTATGGCATACTTCACTGGCGAAGACCATAAACCAGTATGATTTTTTTGACTATTCAGTGAATGAAGCCTTGTTTCTTTCCAAAAAAGAAGAACTTACCATCAATGGAATTATAGAAAATATTGAGCGGGAATATCATTCGATGGTCGATAAGTTTAGCCAGAATATTATCATTTCCCATATTGAAACCTTACTCAATTACTCCGAAAGATTTTATGAGCGTCAGTTTATCACCAGAAAAATGACCAATCATACCATTCTGAATCGTTTGGAAGTTTTGCTGGAGGATTATTTCAATGATCATGATTTGATCTCAAAAGGATTACCTACAGTACAGTTTGTTGCCGATGAGCTTGGAATTTCTCCCAATTATCTCAGTCGGTTATTAAAAACACTTACAGGGCAGAGCACCCAGCAGTTTATTCATGATAAACTTATTGTTAAAGCAAAAGAAAAGCTTTCTACCACCAGTTTATCTGTAAGTGAGATTGCTTATGAATTAGGTTTTGAACACCCGCAGTCTTTTACCAAACTGTTTAAAAATAAAACCAGTCTTTCTCCCTTGGCGTTCAGAACTTCTTTTCAGTAAAATATTAAAAATAATTTTGAAAAATAGTAGTCCATAACATTGATGTTATGGGCTTTTTGGGATGTTGAAAGCAAAAATCAATAAAGGGAATAGAGAAAAGCTAAAATAATAAATAGACAACTTTGTCTATTTATTGTATACCTTTGCTTCATGAAACAGAGAGGACAGGTTGTCATTGACAAAATTTTAGATACCGCAGAAAAATTATTCTACGAACAAGGGTATAGTAATACCGGAATTAACCAGATTATCAGTGAATCTGATATTGCAAAAGCTTCATTGTATAAGCATTTTGAAACAAAAACTGATTTGTTGATTGCTTATATTCAGCGTATGCATCAGCTTTGGTTCAGCAGGCTGGAAGCCAGTGTAAATGCAGTTAGCGATCCAAAGGAAAAACTGCTGGCCATTTTTGATCATCACACCAGGCGGCAGGAAATCAGGCAGTATGGAGGCTGTCCTTTCATTAAAGCCAATGATGAAGCGGGAACAAGTGACCCAAGGGTTTTGGAAGAAATTCAGGCAACAAAAGTTCACAGCAAGGAATTTATAAGAACACTGGTCAAAAATTCCGGTCACAAAAATATTCTTTCTGATGAGGAATTGGCGGAAACAATCTACGTAATGCTGGAAGGTTCTATTGTCACAGCTTCCGTTTTTAAAAAACCGGACGAGATACAATCTGCCAAAAAAATTATTCAAAAATTAATTTAAAATGAAAACTACCCATAATAAATGGCTGGAGCTGATCATTGTTCTGGCTGCCCCTTTACTTTCCGTGATTGATGTATTTATTATCAACATAGCCATTCCCACCATTAAAAAAGGGATTCATGCAAACGATGGAGAAATGCAGTTTGTGATTGCCGGATATCTTTTAGGTTATGCCGCTTTCCTGATTACCGGAGGAAGGGCAGGAGATCATTTCGGAAGGAAGAAAGTGTTCTTTTGGGGAATGCTGGCATTTACAGTAACATCCTGTTTATGTGGACTGTCGCAATCAGCATTTCAATTGAATGTCACCCGATTTTTTCAGGGATTAAGTGCTTCTTTTATGGTGCCTCAGACCATTGCATTTATTCAGGTCCTTTTTACGGATACTAAAGAGCGGGCAAAAGCATTTGGATTGTACGGAATTACTCTGGGAACAGCTGCTGCAATTGGTCAAGTACTGGGCGGTTATCTATCCGATACGCATTGGGTGATAGAAGGTTGGAGGCTGGTTTTCTTCATTAACCTTCCCATCGGAATTATAACCCTTTGGGCAACCCATAAATACGTTACTGAAACACCTAAACATGAAAGTACAAAATTTGATTACACAGGAATTGTGATTTTAACCTTTGCTCTGTTTTCTCTCATTTATCCTTTGATTCAGGGAAGAGAATCCGGATGGCCTTTGTGGAGTTTCGGACTTTTACTACTCTCTTTTATTCTGTTTGTCATATTTATTTATTATCAAAAAAAGAAACTGAGTAAAAACGGAAACCCTTTGATTGATGTCAGACTCTTTAAAATAAAAGATTTTAATATCGGGCTGACGGCCGTTTTATTTCACTTTATGCTTCATACCGCCTATTTACTACTGAGCGCAGTGTATCTTCAGAACGGACTTGGAATTTCAGCACTGGATTCCGGTTTATACTTTATTGCACCGGGAATCTTATTTGTCGTTTCGTCTGTAATGGCTTCACGCCTGATCGTAAAATACGGAAAGAGAGTATTGCAGGTAGGCGTGGTAATTCTATTTATCGCATTTTATCTCCAGATGACACTTTGGAAACCGGGAATCAGTACCGGGTTGATTATTGGATTAATGGCGATGTGGGGATTTGGAAATGGTCTTGTTCTTCCGTCCTTATTGAATGTTGCCCTTAAAAATGTTCCTTCACAATATGCAGGAGGTGCGGCCGGAATCTATTCTACCTTTCAGCAGACCGCTTCCGCATTAGGAGTAAGCGTTATTGGAGGTGTATTTTTCTATTTTTCAAAAGAGAGCTGGCAGACGGCGTATCATTTTGGGATCATTTGCGTCCTGATCTGCCTTGTTATGGTAGGTGTCATGTTACAATTATTACCTGCTTCAGAGGCTGTAAGTGAATCACGTCAGAACACCATTAAAGCATAATAATTACTTGAGGGATATTAATAAAATTAATCTTATTTTTGAATTAGCTTTATTTTGCACAATTTTTGCTATAACAAGCTACTTTTATTTTATCAGTTAAAACATAACTGATACTACAAACCCCTCCAATATTTATTATGATGAAAAAATACCTTATTTATATATCACTTTTTGGAGCACCCTTATTTTGGGCGCAAGGTAAAGTGACTGAAAAGTCTGTATACCAACAAAATCTGGAGTTATCAGAGAAAGAAAATGCGGCAATGGCATTTGATGCTGATATAAAATTGTCTGATGCAGAAATGGCTTTGGATAAAAAACTCTTCCAGATCCGTAAAGAGTTTATCAGTGATACAGAAACGAAGAAGAAATCTTTATATAACAGTTCTTTCAATGAGTTAAAACCATTAATAGAAGGCAGTAAACTGTTTGAAATTCTTCAGACCATGCCAAAAGGAGGTTTGCTGCATACCCACAGCGGGGGAATTACAGATGTGAAATGGATTATTTCAACCGCTAGAAAATATCAGGAATGCTATGTTTTTGATCAGAAAGATAATGATCAGTACATTTTCGGACAGCTGGCTTTTTTTGAAAAAGGAAAAGTTCCGGACGGTTTTGTAAGTCTGGATAAAAAGCTGACCTCAACCACTGGTTTTGAAAAAGAACTGCAGGATCTTCTTACATTGAGACGAGACAATCTGTGCTCTTACACAGATTATTGGATTGAATTTGAAAAACGTTTTAAGCGTATCAGTCTGCTGCTCCCGTACCGTCCTTTCTTTAAGGCATATTATCTGAAAGGATTTCAGGATCTTATAAAAGATAAAGTACAGCACGTAGAAATCAGATATATTTTTGATGAACTTTATGATTTTCAGCATGGAAAATATCCTTTGAAAACTACTATTACAGATCTGCAGGATATTCTTAAAGAAGTACATCAGTCAGATCCGCAGTTCACCCTTAAATTGATCTATTCAAGTTTTAAATTCTTAGATAATGAAAGTATTGAGAAGCAGCTGGAAACGGCATTTGAAATGAAGAAAGAATTTCCGGATATGATCTCTGGCTTTGATCTTGTGGCGGATGAAGCTGCGGGACATCATATCAGTTTTTTTGAAAAAAGCTGGGCAAAAATGAACGGACTTAGTAAAAAATACGGCGTAGAACTGCCTCTTTTCCTTCATGCCGGAGAAAGCAATTCTATCCTGAATAAAAATATTCTGGATGTTGCTCTGTTAAATAATAAAAGAATTGGTCACGGACTGAATCTTATTTACTTTCCAAAAACCATGGAACAGATCAGAAAACAAAATAAACTGGTGGAAGTAAGCCCGATCAGTAATCAGGTTTTAGGATATGTAAGTGATTTAAGAAACCATCCTGCAAGGGTTTTATTAAGCAACGGAGTACAATGCTCTATCAGCAGTGATGATCCATCGGTGTACGGATATACAGGTCTGAGCTATGATTTCTGGGTTACCCAAGTGTATTGGGAACTGGATGTGAAAGCATTGAAAAAACTGGTTTTCAATTCCATTAATTATTCTTCTATGAATGATGGTGAAAAAAAGAAAGCAATAACTTATTTGAACCAGCAATGGAATGATTTTGTTCAGAAAACAAATCAGAAACTAAACTAACAGGAGTTTTCCTAAAAAATAAAATCGCATTATTGAAGTCAATCGTGCGATTTGTTTTTTAATAGATCTCAATTATTTTTTAAACTTTAATTTGGACAATTCCTTTTTTACAAAAGAACCCAGCTTTGATGGACTTACTTTGGTCAGAACCAAAGATTCACAACTATTGAAAATAGCAAAACGTTTTATGGTTTCTACGAAAGGTTTAAGCCATAAATCAAGGTCCATAGCAGTGTTTTCAATGTGTAAATGAATAAGTTCCAGCTTTTTTTCTTTTCTGTGAGCTTTACAGTCAACCCTTCCGATAAACTGGTCTCCGAACAGGATAGGTAAGCAGAAATAACCATACTGTCTTTTTTCCTTTGGAGTATAACATTCCAGGCGGAAATCAAAATCAAAAATCTGTTTGATCCGCTCCCGATGAATAATGGCATTGTCAAACGGAGAAAGCAGCCACACGCTGGGACTTGCCTGATCAAATGTTTTTTCCAGTATTCCATTTTGAACAAAAGCAGAAGGTCCTCCTTCAATAGTCACTTTTGAGATTGTATCTTCTTCAAGCATCATCTGTAAAACCTTATTGACATTCGTCTTTAAATCATTTCCCTTCCTGAGGTGAGTGATTTGTTTTAACGTCGTAAATCCATACGCTCTCAGATTGGTCTTCACCAGAAATTCTGCCAACTCAAGTGGAGTAGGTTCTGTGATATTCGTAGAAGGCAGCAAAACTCTTTCAGCCAGATCATAGGTCTTCTGCATTCCGGAACGTCCGCTGATCATCAGATCACCTTGCATGAAAAGCCTTTCAAGAGCTAGTTTGGCAGGTTTCCAATTCCACCAGCTTCCTGCTTTATGGCTTTCATTTTCAAAATCTCTTGCTCTTTTTGGGCCTTCATTGCGGATGGTGTCTACTACATACTTCATCACTTTAGGATCAGCGTTGTAGTAACGGGATTCCCCTCTTTTGATTGTCAGCATTTGAGGCAAAACATATCTGAAATCCTGCATAGGAAGATAGGACGCTGCATGGAACCAATATTCAAATACTTTACGTTCCTCTACCAGGTCTTCCAGGTCGTCTGCCTTAAAATCAGGAATTCTTGTCCAGAGCGTATGATGATGAGCCCGCTCTACCATAGATAACGTATCAATCTGAATATATCCGAGATGCTCTAAAGCATGCAGAACTGCAGACTTTCCGGTTCCAAACGGTGTATTTTGTGTTAATCCCTGACTGTTTAAGGTGATAAGCTTTAATTGTTCTGGCGTCAGTGTCTTTTCCATATTTTAATTCAAAGAAAACAGGTTTTATGATGTTTTTTCAAATATAATGATTTGCTACAAAACGGATCATGTGTGTGATGATGTAATGAAATATTTCTTCCCGAAAAAGAGCTGGAAATAAATAGTTCCGAAAAGTTCTATGAGAAAAACTAAACTGACAATACAATCTTACCAAACAGAGGTTTTTCCCGTTTCGAATCCTCTATTCTCTGATGGGCTTTTTGAACCTCTTCAAGCGGATATATACTATCTATCACAGGTTTTACGTGTCCGGTTTCAATTAATTCAGTGATGTGATGCAGCTCATCTCTGCTTTGTCGGGTAAAAACAAAATGATACGTTGCATTTTTTTCCCAGGCATTGATGAGGTTTTGAGGTTGTGGAATATCTACCAGCGTTACCACAGAACCATAATCCGCTAAAGCAAGCGGACTGTCTGAAAGTGTTGTTCCTCCTACAGTATCAATAATCACATTAACTCCTTTTCCTTTAGTGTAGGTTTGTATTTCTTCAATCCAGTTTTCCTTATGGTGATCAATAACAACATCTGCTCCAAGGTTTTTTAATTCCTCATGCAGAATGCTTTGTCCGGTAGTGTAGACAAAAGCACCTAATGCCTTAGCGACTTGTATGGCAAGAGTTCCTACGCCACCTGCACCGCCAAGAATGAGAATGCTGTCTCCTTTTTTCAATTGAGCTCTTACCACAAGCATCTCCCAAACCGTTCCTCCAATAAGTGGAATGGCAGCAGCCTCTTCATAGCTGATGTTATCCGGCATTCTGGATAATGAAGACTCATCAGTAAGGTGATACTCCGTATAACTGCCAGAGCTGCCAAAGCGAGGAGAATAGTAGACTTTATCACCAGATTTCCATTTTTTGACCGCTCCACCTACTGCAATAATATCACCGGCGATATCATGACCCGTTATAATAGGGAGTTCGAAAAATGACACATAATCTCCCCGTCTTACCTGATAATCAAGAGGATTTATCGAAGTAGCCCTTACTTTTACTAATACCTGAGAAGGGTTTGTTATAATAGGAACAGGCGTTTCCGCAAGTTGCAGAACTTCAGGTCCGCCATAGTTTTTAATGACAATTGTCTTCATAATGAAATGTTTCGCTTATTTCTTAAATTGATTCAATAGCTTATAGTCACTATCGAGGTAATGTTCCCATGAATTCAAAAATTTCTGCACCTATTTCTTCTGCGTTTGTTTCCAGAGCAAAGTGTCCGGTGTCATAAAATTTTAATTTCGCTTCCGGTAAATCCTTTTTATAAGCTTCAGCTCCTGCAGGAAGGAAATAAGGATCTTTGTTTCCCCATACCAGCAATAATTTGGGTTGATACTTTCTGAAATATTCATGGAATTTTGGATATAAAGCCACATTGGTTCTGTAATCTTTCACCAGATCCAGCTGAATTTCTATATTTCCCGATCGGTCAAGGAATTTCTGGTCTAGAGTGTAGGCTTCCGGGGCGATCAAAGAATGATCAGATACACCATGCTGGTACTGAAACAGAGTCACTTCTTTAGATACAAAACCTTTTAATGCAAGACGGTTGGCTTCCGTTGTGTCCTGCCAGTATTTTTGGATCGGATTCCATTCATTGCTTAATCCTTCTTCATAGGCATTTCCGTTTTGTGAAACGATCCCTGTAATTTTCTCAGGATTATTCATGGCGAGGCGTAAACCTACCGGAGCGCCATAATCAAAGATGTAAATGGCAAAACGTTTCATATTCAGCTTTTCTACAAATGCCTCTACCGTTCCTGCAAGATGGTCGAAAGTATAAGAGAATTCCTTATGATCCGGAGCATCAGAATAACCGAATCCCGGGAGATCCGGAGCTATGACATGGTATTTTTTGCTTAAAATCGGGATCAGATTTCTGAACATATGAGATGAGGTAGGATATCCGTGCAGAAGAAGTATCGTTGGAGCATTGGCCGGACCTGCTTCTCTGTAAAACAGATTTAAATCATTGACTTTGATGTTGCGGTAGTGGACAGGGTGATTTTCCATAATGTGATTATTTACATGTAATTTTTGATTGGTTTGTGCCAGTGTCATAGTGCCGGTGAAAAGGGCAACTGATACACCTGCAATAAATTGTCTTGAAATTATTTTCATTTATTTTTTTTGATAGTCCAAAATTAATACGGATATTTGATTATTAAAAACGATTAATTGTAATAAATTAAATCACTAATAATGATTAATTAAGATGAACATTAATGATTTAAAAATATTTGAAGCCGTCGCTGAAACGGGAAGTTTTACAAAGGCAGCTACTGTGATGTTTACGGTTCAGTCCAACGTTACGGCAAGAATAAAAAGCCTTGAAGATGAGTTTAATACAAAGCTTTTCTCCCGTACATCCAGAAGAGTAGAGCTTACTTCTGAAGGGATGATCCTGATGCAGTATTCAAAACAGATTCAGCACTTGGTAGAAGAAGCAAAAAATAATATCCAGAGTGGTGATAATATCAGAGGATGTCTGAAAATAGGTTGTATAGAAACAACAATGGCGCTGAAAGTTCCGGAAATCCTCAATACTTTTGATGAAAAATATCCGGATATTGAGCTGGAATTCAAATCAGATACCAGAGATTCAGTGCTGTCTGATGTTTTGAATTACAACCTGGATGCTGCCTTTGTTTCTGCTCCTGTGAATGCCAAAGGACTGGAAAAAATCTGCATTAAGGAAGAGCAGCTTGTGATTCTTACTTCTTCAAAAGGCTCGAATCTGCAGACATTGATGGAGAAAGAACCCTTGAAAATAGTGGTTTTTGATGAAGGCTGTATTTTCAGGGAAAGGTTAGAATCCTGGTTAAGCCACAAAGGAATTCTTAACTACAAAAGTACAGTTCTGAATTCTATTGAAGGAGTCATCAACTTTGTGGAAGCAGGGTTGGGAGTCAGCATATTGCCGGAAGAAGTGGTTACTAAATATTATGCCGGAAGAGGAATTAAAACCTATGGACTGAATAAGCAGCTGGGAACGATGAATACCATACTTGTTTTTAGAAAAGACGGACCGCAGTCAAGAGCATTACAATGTTTTATTGATATGCATTTAGAAGTATAAATTTTAACAGGAAAATAAAGGCTATGGCAAAAACTACCGAGACCCTTGATGAGTTTTACAGGAATAAATATGGAGCACTATCAAGTGATTTTCCCCAAAATGACGGCCATTTTAATGTCTTTAGAATTGAAGACAGAATAAGCTCTCATACTTCCTCACCCACCTTTATCCGAAGAGATTTTTATAAAATTATGCTGTTCAGTGGTGACAATATATTTCATTACGGAGACCGGAGTATTCCGGTTACAGGTAATACTTTACTCTTCTTTAATCCTCATGTGCCTTATACCTATGAACCTTTGAAAGCAGGGACTCATGGTTGTTTTTGTGTTTTTAAAGATGAGTTTTTTAAAGGGAATTTTCGTTTGAATCTATTCGAACTTCCTTTGTTTGCGGCAGGTACACATCCTGTTTTCAGCTTAAACGAAGAAGAAACGTCAGAAATCAAAACGATATTTGAAAAGATCATCAGAGAAATTGATTCAGACTTTGTCTATAAATATGATCTCATTAAAAACTATGTGAGTGAACTGATCTATTATGGGATGAAGTTGCAGCCCGTCAATACAGCTTCTGGGCAGACCAATGCATCGTTTAGAGTCACTACTGTGTTTATGGAATTGCTGGAAAGGCAGTTTCCTCTTGAATCAACAGCTCAGCGTTTCGAATTGCGCTCTCCAAAAGCTTTTGCCGATCGGATGAGTATTCATGTCAATTATCTCAACCGGGCCATAAAAAAACAGACAGGCCGCACCACTACAGAACATATATTTGAAAGGCTAATCTCTGAAGCCAAGGTTCTTTTAAAATATACAGACTGGAATATTTCAGAAATCAGCTATGTGCTGGGCTTTGAAGATCAATCCCATTTTAATAACTTTTTTAAGAAGCAGACAGACAGCAGCCCCACAAGTATAAGAAGGGTTTGAATTTGACAATTATTGGTTTGTATATGACAAAATACCGGTGAATGTATGCGGTAATTTTGTGAAAAAATAAAATTCATGAGTCATACAAAAATCTGGTATATCACCGGAGCATCTAAAGGAATAGGTTTTTCATTGGTTAAAAAACTTTTAGAAAATGGGCACAGAGTGGCTGCCACTTCAAGGACCATTGAAGCATTGGAGAAACTAGATGTGAATCCGGAAAATTTTCTTCCTCTGGAAGTGGATTTAAAAAATGAACAATCTATCGCACAGTCTATTGAAAAAACAGTTCAGGAGTTTGGAGGGCTGGATGTTGTAGTGAATAATGCCGGCTATGGGCTGGGTGGAGCTATAGAAGAAGTAAGCAACACAGAAATTGAAGAAAATTTTCAGATTAATTTTTTTGCTGTTGTAAAAGTCATTCAACAGGCATTGCCTTATTTAAGAAATCAGCGTTCCGGACATATTATTAATATTTCATCCATTGCCGGTTTTGCTCCCGGGCTGGGCTGGAGTATGTATTCTTCTGCAAAATTTGCAGTAGCAGGTTTATCAGAAGCGCTGGCTAATGATTTGAAGCCATTGGGAATCTCTGTGACAGCAGTTTTGCCCGGGTGGTTCCGTACCCATTTTGCCAAGCCGGATTCTATTGCTTTCAGTCAAAATCAGATCGATGATTATCAGTTCCTGAGGACAGCTCATCAAAGAATGAATGAAATGGATGGTAAACAATTAGGAAACCCTGAGAAGGTAGCAGACGTTTTTATCAAACTGGCAGATCATGCAAATCCTCCGGTATTGCTATTCCTCGGAAGTGATGCCACCCAGAGAGCCGAAAACAAAATTGCGGAACTGACTAAATATATACAATATTGGAAGGAACTCTCCTCATCCACAGATTTTAAAGAATAGCGCTACAGTCATTTTAATGATGTTATTTTTTACCAAATGGTAAATAGGCCCAGATGATAATGGCTAACTTTGTTATCATGAAAGAGTTTATAGAATATATCCTGCAGTTTGGTCATTTGAACCAGCAGCAGATAGACCTCATCACAAGCAAAGGAAAAGAGATTGAGCTGAGCAAAGATGAGTATTTTGCAGAAGCAGGAAAAGTCCTCAGGCAGGTAGGTTTTATTCTTGACGGGATCATTCGTATCTGCTATTATAACAACAAAGGGGAAGAAATTACCAAGATCTTTATTGAAGAAAAACATTTGCTCTTCAATCTGAAAAATGTGCCTTCCACAGAATATATTCAGGCCGCAACGGACTGTATATTGCTGGTATTTTCTAATCAGGATTGGAAAGAAATTTCAGATACCATTATCGACTGGGAAAATATTATTCAAAAAGTGACGAATAAAGCCCTTGCCCAAAAGCTGGAAAGAGTAAGTCCGTTAGTCTCTCAGGATGCTACCACCCGCTATCTGGAATTTATGGAAAAATATCCCACGTTGGTCAATCGTATTCCTTTGTCTTATATCGCTTCTTATCTGGGAATTACTCAGCAGTCATTAAGCCGAATCAGGAAAAATATCCGATAAGATGCTTTTTACCAAATGGTAAACGGGTTCTTTTTTTATCGTTGCAATATCAATCTAAAATAATAAAAAATGAACCCAACAATTTTCATTACAGGCGCTTCATCAGGATTAGGAAAATCTACCGCCAAACTGTTTGCATCAAAAGGCTGGACGGTAATTGCAGCAATGCGATATCCTGAAAAAGAAACTGAACTTACAGAATTCTCCAACATCCATCTCCTGAAATTAGATATCAGCGATCCACAACAGATTTCCGGAATTGCTTCAGAAGCAGAAAAAATAAGCCCGGTGGATGTAGTATTGAATAATGCAGCCTACGGACTTATGGGACCTTTTGAAGGAATTGCGGATGAAGAATTAGCTCAACAGATTAATACCAATTTCTTAGGAACACTACTGGTGACAAAATCATTTCTTCCTTATTTAAGAGCCAGAAAAAATGGAACAATTATTACGGTAACCTCATCTACAGCTAATATTCCTTACCCGTTTGTTTCCGTGTATGCTGCCACAAAATCTACACTGGAGAAATGGACAGAAGGAATGAGCTACGAACTGAAAGAGTGGGAGATTAAGATTAAAACAGTAGTTCCTGCTTATATGCAGACCAATTTCGGAAGCAATGCACAAATGGTTTCCCATCCCGATTATCAGCATATTTTCAATCAATATATAACAGCCATGAGAGCGGATTCATCTGCAAAACGCGATACTCCTGAAACCATTGCTGATATTGTGTATGAAGCCGCCACAGACAATAGAGAGCAGCTTCATTATATTGCTGGCGAACTGGCAACTTCTGAATATGAATGGCTGAGAAAAGAAGGTATAGAAACGGTAATTAATGAGATGAATGAGCGTTTTTTTGGTTAATATGCATTCGCAATTATTGTAGTGTAAATTTTTAAGTGGCATCTATCATTTTTGCTGTTGCAAAGTTGAATGGATAATGGCCTGTTAAAAATGGATGTTTTTTATATTACTTCCTTAGAGAGAATAGTTTATGGCTACCTGATTATGAGTCAGGTACTCTGAGAAATGGAAATATTTTGTGAGGGAGATCTGATGATCTGCCGAGGGTTCGAGTCCCTTCTTCCAGGAAAGTTCAGAAGAGGGGTCGATTCCCTCCAACTCCCCGAAAAGAGAAGCCTGGAGTTTGATTTTTAATTACAGTCAAGGACAGTTAATCCTCAGCAGCAAGATGATAAAGGTGTACTATACTTTAGATATTGCCTGGTAGAATCCTGAGGCATTAACGAATATTCCGCCTTGAGGTTTCCAGCCACGGAGGATGTAATCGTTAACTTCCTGTTCTAAATTTTCTAAAATAAAATTGGAGAGTACTTTGTAATTCATGCTAATAGATTTTAGTTTTCTCGAATATACAAATAATTCATTCATAGCCTATGCAGACAAATATCGTTTTCTCTTAATCATCAAGTCTGTAAATAAACTCCTCAATCTCCGTTTGTCTGGCATTGGCAAACCCTTTATCGGTACCGATTTTTACAAAACCACATTTTTCCAGAACCTTTTGTGACCCCAGATTATCAAAGGCAACCCGTCCAAAAATGGGTCTTGCGGTTTCAATTGCGAGAAAACCTTTCAAAGCGTTTGTGGCAATCCCTTTTCCCCAGAAATTTTTATCAATCCAATAGGTAATTTCTGCATCGCCTTCCATGATAAACTTGGCAATACTTCCAACGGTCACTGTATCTACAATAATCGTTTGGTTGTTGACTGTAGGGTCAGCCAGTAATTTGGTGAATTTAGCGATATAAGCTTCTTTATTCGTAGAATCTTTTGATGTAAATGCTGCCAGATGATTCGCTTCATCATCAAGCTGAAACTGAAAAAGAGTTTCTAAATCGTCCACTACAGTCGGCCTAAGTTTGATGTCATATTGAATATCTTTCATGGTGTGAGATAGGTGTTGGTTGGTTTTCAAATATAGAATTTATTTGCGCTATTTACTTAATGGTTTGATCTTTAAAAATTAAATTATAAAAAATTTACTTTTACCACAGATGGCACAGATTTTCACAGATGTTTATGGTTAAAGTAGTGTGCTTTTTATTTTTAAGTATTTTAGAAATTTAAGAGAAAAAATCAAAGATTTTTAAAAACTTAGGTGTACTTTTTCAGCGTGAGAATATGCTCTTCATCTTACTAAATTGTTTAAAACTTTTGTGACTTTTGTGGTTTATATTTTTCCACAGATGACACAGATTTTCACAGATGTTTATGTTTAAAATAATGTATTGTTTATTCTCAAGCATTTTAAAAATTTATGTGTACTTCTTCAGTGTGATGACATGCTCTTCATCTTATTAGATTGTTTAAAAACTTTTGTGGCTTTTGTGGTTTATATTTTCCCACAGATGACACAGATTTTCACAGAGGCTTATGGTTAAAATGATGCGTTGTTTTTTATACGTACAAATGCCTATCGTCTACAGTACAAATACTTGGCTTTAAAATCGGAAACTTATACCTTAAAATTCGCTCTTTTTTCGTCGTTACTTTGGTATGTTCAAAAGAAGCTTCAAAACCCTGAACAACGGCAGCATCCGAAAAGCCAAGAAAAGAGTAGGAACCATATCCAATATTATTATTATCATGAAAAATCCAGAAAATGTTGCTCCCTTTGTAGAAGCATCACAAATTATTACAGAACTGAAAGACAGAGCTAATGATATTCTTTCAAGTGTTTTAAGTACAGAACTGTCTGCGATCACCATTAACGGAAAAGGAAATTTTCCTTATTACTGGCAGGACCCTTCTAATCTGAAGTTTAATAAGAAAACTTACGATTGGATCTCTTCCAATCTTAGAGCCAATACTGAGCCGGTACAGCTGGATCAAGTGTTTACCAATTATTTTATTGATGCTTTCTCAAAAGTCAACTATTCTTTATCTGTACAAGATACTGCTGTACTGAATGATGCCCATACAAGAGCTACAGATCAACAAATGGCTTTACTCAATGCCTGGGTAGCGGCTTATAATACGCTTCCTCCAGCTACCGATACCATGCAGCCTATTGATATCATTATGGATAAAATAGCTACTGAATGGGCGAATCCTTCCACTACTTTGTACCAGATTCAGAAGAGTGATAACCTTGATGCGTTACTGAATAAGACCCCGGCAAGCGGTAAACCTATTCTCCCTGTCTTAGCCAATTATCTGGATGCACTGGGCGCTACGATATCTTTACAGAACAATGTAACGATGAACAACGGTTACCTTTCCAAAGCATTGAAGAATGTACAGAATCCTAAAAAAGAAAATGGCGGACTGCTGCTGAATGACGACAGTATTTTACCAGCTTTTGAGGTGACCACTCCGCTTAACGAAATTTTAAACGGGCTTAAAAATACAGCTCAGACCGCTCAGATTGATATGGAAGTTACCCGTGAATCTGAAAGCCGTTTCAGTGTTTCCGTAGAAGGGAAGACTGGTTTTTCTATTCCTATCTTTGATTTCTTTACCTTAGGAATTGGGGGGAATGCCAATTATTTCAGTGAAGATATTGCAATCAGCAAAAACTCCATCCAGATCTCGATGATGTTTACAGGGGTTACGCTTGTGAACTTTGGACCCAAAGACTTTAATATTGCCAGCAATATGTACTGGGCTTGGTTTGATCCGATCCGTAAAGCACAGATCAACAGCAGAGATAAAGAGGAAGAAAAACATATCTCAGGATATAAGTTTTCTCCGGATCCAGGGATGAAATTCGGACCTGAAGGGCCTTTCGGGTTACTGAATGGAGTGGCAATTTCCAATTATCCTACTGTAGAAATCACGGTAACAGGTGAAGATTATAAAAGTATTCAGAAAACCTTTGAACAGTCTACTTCTGCCACGCTTTCTTTCTTAGGAATTCCGTTGGCAAGCGTTAAAGAATCTACGTATTCTTCTTCCTACTCTGTCGATCATTCTAAATCTTCCATCAAGATTACACTCAGTCCTCCGCCAAGCCTGGTGGCTGGGAACAACAGAGATTCCATAGCATGGGTTCTGGGTGCGGTTGTGGATTATCCGGCAGAAGTGAGTGATGATGTTGAACTTTTTAGTGATGAAGAATTAGTAGCTAAAGGAGCATATCCCAACTACCAACTGTATAAAGATAACTTCGGAACTACTTATTGTTCTGTAAAAAAAGTAAAATCTCATGCCGTGGGTGCTACATGGGTAAGTGAATGTCTTGCCGCCCATCCGGGAACAAGCCCTGCTGGAAAACCATGGACAAGCCCAAAACAATCCGGGGTAATCTGGCCATAAACTAATAAAAAATAAGTAATAAAAAATAGACTGTCTGAACAAGGCAGTCTATTTTGTTAGATTTTATTTCAAGATCTTCTTATTCTGAAAATTGACAGTTTAAAAAACTATTTGACCAGGAGATAGATTCCTACACCAATAGCTGCATAAGCCGTAACGGTAAGAATATCAGCAATAGGCTGCGAAAATCGTTTTTCTGCAATTCTCTCGCTATTGATCTGGTTCTTGTGGAATTTCAGACTTTTCTTAGCATTACGAACGGGATGTGCCACCAGACTATCTCCTTCCCAACGGTCAACAATGACTTTATAACTCTTGTTGTCTACTTCAATTCTGACATTTTTACCCGCAGCCAATTTCTCCTGAACATTGATCGGTGTAGGAGCTGGTTTTGCACCCAGGCTTGGAGCTGCAGCAGCGGTTGTCCCCATCATTTGAGAAGAAGTATTATTCGCTATATCGGTATTCTTTTTAGGGCCCTGATTATTGTTGACAGCCGGATCCACTGGCTTTTTTACCTGATAGGTATAGCAGCTGGTAAGCGTAGATAATATAAGGATGAAATAAAGATTCTTTCGCATAAGCCAAATTTAAGAATTAAACGGAATATTTGGGAGTTTGTTTTGAAAGATGATGTTTTTTTTGAAAATTCCTACTGCTTTTCATGCAAAAAGTTTCCTGACATTCGTTGGGATAAAGTAAAAGGCAAAGTGTTGTTTTTATTGTGTAAGTTTTATACAAAGGGATTTCAGTTAATATCCTTGTCAAGGATATAGCAATACCATTGATTATGCTGATGAAAAAGGACTTTTAGATCATATTGTTGTCTTTAGAATGTTTGATTTATAATGCTAAGAACCACACGAAAGGACTCGTGCGGTAGCGGGGGGAGATTCTTCCTTCGTCAGAATGACAAAGACACAATTATTTGACTTGTTTATATGATTGATTGAGAATATAACTTCTTTCTTCCAGCTCCCATCTTCCCACCTCTCACATCCAACAAATAAAAAATCCAGCCAGTATCAATCAAATTTTTATATTTGCATGGGTTGGACAGGACTCTCAAAAGACGGCCGGACTACCTATGAAAACTTAAAAATATAATAACCCAAAACAAAGAAAAATAAGGAATGGATAAGAGTAATTTATTAATTATTATAGCTTCGGTTTCTATATTCATTTCCATACTTCTTGCTATTTTCCTCGTTACCGTAAAGACGAAACATAAAGTAAGTAATGTTTTATTTGCTGTTTTTCTGATCCTTAACGCTATCGATATTTGTGATCCTTTGTTTTATATGGTGGTGGATGGACCGTCTAACCTCGGAATGTTCAAAAACATGTTTGTCTTTCTGCAGATTCCGGTTTTTTATCTCTATGTGTTATCCGTTTGTTATTCGGATTTCAAACTGAAACCTCAGCATTTGCTGCATGCGATTCCGTTTATTATTACTAATCTTGCTTTAGTGCCCCGTTTCTATGGTGTAGATACTGCCTCCAAAATTTTCTTTATTGAAAACCGTCAGAACATGATGGAACTGAAGTTTAATCATATTCTACTCCATGTTCAGATGGTTATCTACTTCGTTGCGGTTTTCAGGGTATTAAGAAAGTCGAAAACGCTTTATCTTGAAAATTATGCAGGAAAAAATATAAACTCCTACAACTGGCTGTTTCAGTTTACGGTGGTATTGTGCATTGTATATGGCATCGCTCTTTTAAAGAATATCCTTAAATTTTCGGATTATGTTTACATTTCAGAAGGGATAAAAGCCGGACTTTTATTATTATCCCTTTTCATTATATGCTGGTATCTTTTCAAAGCTCTCAATCATCCTGAACTTTTCAGAAATGTGGATTCAAAATTGAAACTGGTATCAGAAATGGTTTCGGAAGAGAAAAAGAGTGAAGGACCTGTGACAAGTGACAGTGAATATAATGAAGAACTTTTGAGATTAAAAAACTATATGGTTGAGAAAAAACCTTTTCTTAATTCTTCTCTCACCATTCAGGAGGTGTCCGGTGAAATTGAAATTCCGGTCCGTGAATTGTCTCTTTTGATCAACCACCAATTAGGACAGCATTTCTATGATTTTGTAAATACTTATCGCATAGAAAATGCAATGGACATCCTAAAAGATGAAACTAAAAGTAAGGTAACAGTCCTTGAAATTCTATATGAAGTGGGTTTTAATTCAAAATCTTCATTTAATACTGCCTTCAAAAAACACACAGGAACTACGCCTACATTGTATCGTAAAAACCTGTAATACAGTATTTTGTAATTACTCGTACGCTTTTTGGGAATGATTCGTACGTATTTTTTCTGGTAAATGTGAACGATTACTTTTATTCGGTCGCCAGCTTTGAGGAGCTTCCACATCTTTGTATCGAAATTAATATTTAACATTAAAAAACGATACAATGAAAACTTCATTACCATTCTTAGCAGGTCTTTTATTTTTAAGCAGCTTTACTTTCGGGCAAAAATTTTCTACAAAGATTGATTCTATTATTCAGGATAGTTATAAGAAAAATCCATCGGTAGGAATCAGCGTTGGTTTTATCAATAATAACGAAGAACATTTTACTTCTTATGGTAATCTGAATGCTGAAAATAAAAATAAGATTGACAAAAACTCTCTGTTCGAAATTGCCTCTATCACCAAAATCTTAACTACCAATTTAATTGCTCAGGCAGTGATAGACCGCAAAATAAAACTGGATGATTATATAGATGGCTTCCTTCCCAAAGAATATGTTTTGCATCAAAATCTTAAAAACAAAATCAGAATTTCAGATCTTGCCTCTCACCAATCCGGATTGCCTGATATCGACTTTCCAAAATTAATAGAACTGAATCCTCAGCAGCCTATAAGCAGTGTGACCCAAAATACCTTGACCACTTTAATCAATACCTGCACTGAGTTGAAAGATTATGGAAAATACAGGTATTCTACCATGGGTTATACTTTATTGGGACAGATTCTGGAAAAGGCATATGGGAAGAGCTATGATGTTATTGTTAGAGAAAAATTAACGAATCCCCTGAAAATGACTACTACATTAACGAAAGATTTTAATGTAAAAAACAGAACAACAGGTCACAATCAGGATGGAGGAACTCAGGAATTTTTCAATTGGAATGTAACTGCTCCTGCCGGATTAGTGAAATCTAATTCTGCCGATATGATCAGGTTTTTGAAGGCTGTATTAAATGATAAAACCAAAGTAGGACAGGCTTCCATAATAGGGGAGAAGATCTTTTACAAGGATGAAAAAAGAGAAATGGGATTAGGCTTAAATATCTCAACAGATGATCAGAATACACTGTATATAAAATCCGGAGATTCTATGGGGCAGTCTTCCATTCTATGTTATAACAGGGCTAAAAAGTGGGGAATTATTATCCTTCTTGATCAGAGAAACTCAAAGATGAGACAGGATCTTCTGAATAAGATTTATGATACGGTCCTGCAATAAGTATCGTTAAATAATGCAGTTTTAATACATAAAGTAATACCATGAAAACTTTTATATACTTACTGGTTCTTGCTATCATAATGACGGGTTGCAAGGCAGGGCATACAACACTGTCTCAAAAAAAAGACTATAGCTTTCTTACAGATAGTTTACATGTTGAAAAACAATTGGAGAAGTATAAACTTCCGGGATTTAGTCTTGTTGTTTTTGAAAATTATGAGATTGTCTACTCAAATCAAGTAGGGGTGAAATCCATGAATTCTAAAGAAAAACTGGATGTAAATACTGCTTTTTCTTCAGCTTCTATTACAAAACCCATAACGGCACTTCTTTGTCATATCCTTGAAGAGAAAGGGTTGATTAATTTGAATGATCCGATAGATAAATATTTAAAACGCTGGCATCTGCCAAAAAGTAAGTTTACTGAAAATAACAGCCCAACCTGGAAACAGTTTTTTAACCATACTTCGGGGACAAGCCAGGGGGGATTTTCAGATTATTATGAAGGAGATAAAATTCCCACGATCAAAGAAAGTCTTTTAGGGCAGATCCCGGGATACAGCAAGGAAATTGAATTTCTGTTCACACCAGGAACTGATTTTGCCTATAGCGGAGGCGGATATGTGATTGTTCAAATGGCATTAGAAGATACTTTAAATAAATCTATTGCAGAATTGGCACAGGAATATATCTTTTCACCCCTTGGTATGAAAAATACTACTATGATACAACCTAATGAAAAAGGGTTTCCAACGAATGTAGCTTCTGTTCACGATAAAGAGGCAAAAGTTATTAAAAAGGGATTGCCCATTACCCCACAAGTGGGAGCATCAGGAATGTGGTCTACCCCTACAGATCTGGCTAAGCTTTCTATTGAGATACAAAATGCTTTGCGCAATAAAAATAACAAAGTAATTTCTCATCAGGTCGCCAAAAAAGTAGCAGAAGTTACGGCTTTGAAAAATGCTGTTGGCGGATGGGGCAATGGATGGCAGAGATCTGTAGCGTATAACAACTATGATTGGTTGATGTGCAGTGGTTCCAATACCGGAGTTGGAGGAAGTATTTTTGCCAGTATGAAAGAGGGAAATGGTTTTGTAGTTCTTGCGAATGGTGAAAAACCTAACCGTATCCCGGTGATCAATCAAACCCGAATCAATATTCTGAAATTAATGGATTGGAACAATAAATTGTCTGGTAAAGACACTCAGGAAATACCATTAAGTTTAAAAAAGCAACTCATTGGTACTTACAACGACTTTCTTTATGGGCAAGGAGCGGATACAAAAATTGTAGAAAGAAACAATCGTCTCTATGTTGAAAATCAGTTTTTAGAATATTTTAAAGGAACTAATGATAATGAATTGGTATATCTGAAAAACGGACGTTTTGCCATTGTAGATTATCCGAATCTATTAAAATTCGATTTCAGTAATGGAAAGCCAAGTGCTGTCATCTTAACACGAGATGCTCTGGAGACAAAGATTGATATTACCCGCGAAAATAAATAAATACCCATTTCCCATGAAAAAATTAGTGACCGGAATTGTTCTCTTTCATTCTCTGCTGGCTTATGCACAGAAGGATAGTAAAACAATGGTTCTTTCTGAAATTACCGAAAAAGTGAAGCGCTATTATGTAGATAAAGAAGCTTACAAAAAAGTAGAATCTTCATTTCAAAGTGATCTTAAAAAAGGAACGTTTAATACATTGAATAAAAATGATTTTGCAGCGTTTATTGGCCAGAAACTGAGATCGGATATAAAGGACTATCATTTTTCTTTCAGATATCTGGAAAATTATAGCCCCGAAAAGGTAGTGGATGAGAAAGAAAAAGAAAAACTGCACGATTTTCACAACAGTCTTGAGAATTTTGGTTTTGAAAGTGTCCGACGGTTGGAAGGAAATATAGGGTATATCAATTTTAAAGGATTTGCTTCCCCAAAATCCAGTGCCAATACACTAGCTGCTGCCATGAATTTTGTTGCCAATACGAACGCTTTGATTATTGATCTTAGAGAAAATCAAGGGGGAGATAATGATATGCTTCTGCTATTCTGTAGCTATTTTTTTGATAAGAAAACAGATCTTTATACCACTTATTTCAGACACGAAGATAAAATCGTAACCAACAGCACGCAGGCAGAGGTTTCAGGAACGAAATATCTTCATAAGAAAATCTATATCCTGACCAGTAAAAATACTTTTTCTGCAGCAGAAGGACTTGCCTACTTTTTGAGGGAGCATCATCTGGCCGAAATAATAGGGGAGAAAACTCCGGGAGCGGCCAATCCGGTAGATCCTTTTGTTATTCAAAATCAATATTTACTACTTATTCCTACAGGCAAAGTAAGTTCTTCGCTGGATGGTAAAAACTGGGAGCATATCGGGTTGAATCCTGATCTGAAAGTAGAGGCTAAAGATGCTTTAAAAGCAGCTCATCGTAAAATTTTAAAAGACATTTTAAAAACTGGAACAAAAACAGAGCTAGCTCCATCCGAAATAAAAAATCTTGTTCATCAACTGGAACAATAAGTGAATTGGAAGCTCTTGTTATCTATCTATTATAATGCAAAAAGAAATTTTTAAAAGCATACTCATAAAAAAGGGACAAGCTAAATACAACTTGTCCCATATGATTATTTTAAAACCTGCTGTTCATAAAGAAGATTATCGTCTTCATCAAAGCTTATGATCAACACCTTAAATTGTTTTGCACTGTCGTTATTAAAGAATTTAATTCTTGGCGGAACATAATCACTGTCAAATAAATTAGGATTCCAGTATAATGTCTCACGGGTATCATTTTCAATTTTTTCCGGAGCATCATTATCTATCATTTCAATAGGGAATTCTGAAGGTTTATCATATCCCTTGATGATGGATGAATTGTTCTTTTTAACTTCTTTTTCGTTGCTTTTAGATTTCATGTTGCCCCTCATTGTGTAGATAGCGACAGCATCACCTACTAGACCTGATGCTTTAATGATTTTTACCATTGCAATATTATTGATGGAAAGGCTGGCAATCATACTAGGGTCAGTAGGTATTTCATCTAAAAAGAGCTTAGCCTGCTGGCCGCGGATATAAGGTACGTTGGCTCCTGAATTGTTTCTCTGAAACGTCAGACCAGCAGCTCTTCCCTGAAGCCAGTCTAATATATTGGTTGATCCCGAAATATTCTGGTCTTCATTTACAAAGTCAAATATAGTAGAATTGACAGCACTGAACATTCCGCTGGAAAGTTGTTTATCAAGATCTGCCTTCGCATCTTTCTTTTTTCCTACCAAAGCAACTTCCTGAATTTGGATATCATTACTCTCTTTCTTTTTTATATTTTTTTGCGTATTGATGGCTCTGGAAATAGTTGGAGGAAGAGCTTTATTTTTATCAGTTTTAACCAATGTATATGGAGTCGTAGGGAAATTACCTTTAAATTGAGAGGGAGTGACTAATGGCTCTATGGTGACAAACAAATCATCATTTCCTGATTCTTTATTTTCTGAATTGACAAAGGCTGAAATTTCCAGAGGTTCATCATTATTAATATTATTTAAATAAATATATCCGCTTTGATCTGTTTTGAATTGATTAAAGGTAGGTGTATTTTTACCTAATCTCAAGATTAAATTGACATTTGTGTTAATCAGCAGGGTGTTATTTTTAATAGGTTTTACCTTATAAGAAAGATACTGCTGAGACTGAGTTTTAATGGTGGGTGTAGCTCCGCTGAGTACAGCATTCCAGTCGAATCTTTTCCAGTTTTCTGAAATAAGAAGAGCGTCCAAAGCCTCAGTGTTGGCATTCTTAGAGAAGTATTGTGCCGGGCTGTCTATTCTTGTGGTAAAATCTCCCGTTAGCCAAAGACTGCTCAGAATATTGTCTTCTTCAGGAATTGGGCTACCATTATCTTCACTTACCACAACTGTATAATTTTTGAAATAAGATTCCGGAGAAAGATCGATACTATTGAAAGCTCTTGGGGTTGGTTTTAAGCTCTGACCTACTATTTCTGCTTTCTCAACCTTTAAATTACCAGGTTTTATAAAGCAAAGCCTTTGTACCACCACATTGTCCTGTTCATCAAGAATAACCAATTGCAAGATACCATTTGCGCCGTTGCTGATTTTTGTAGGAATAAGACTTGATGCTTCATTGGTCAGGTGGTTGATGTTGGCTCTATAAGCAAGATGGTTATTGATGAGTCCAATAATTTTATAACCCTGAAGCTGTTGTTTTAGATTTACACCTTTTAAATTGTATTTTATTCCTTCTTTAGAGCTTGAAACTTCCATATTCAGTCCGCTGTCTGCAACTTGTGGTAAATCTATTGTGTGGCTTTTTCCTGTATTGTCCTGAATAATAGCCTGATATTTCTTTCCGGATGCTGGAGTTATCTTAAAAGAAGCAACATTTTTATCAAAAGATTTGAATGTAGTAACAGGAGTATTGGGATTCTGACTGTCTATTATTTTTCCGGACCAGTTTTCCGGCAGAGAAGAATTGGAAGATAATCTTACAGCAAACTTTGTAGGCATACCGTTAATGAAAGTTCCACCTTCCGGAAAGACCTTGGCAGACCAATCGGAACTCTTGGCGATCACCAATGATTCTGTAGAGTTTGGATTGTAAACCGGAATTGTTTTGACAATTTGGAAGTCTTCATTAAAATTGGTCATGTAAGGGGTGTAAGCTCTTACAAAATAAACCTGTTCGGGAAGATCTTCTTTCAGTTGAAAATCCCCGCTGCCTTCCCCATTGGTGAGGAGTACCGTTTTCCAGTCTATTAATTTCTTATCAGAATTGTACAGCTCAACAAAAAGAGTAGTGGATAATGCAGAGCGGTTATATCCGTCAAATACAAAACTTTTGAACCAGATTTTATCACCAGCTGCATATTGCGATTTGTCGGTAAGTACATATACTTTTTCCTGCTCGTAATTATCCTCAAGATTGGTAATTGCTTTTTCTAATTTGGTTTGTGCCAGTACTGGCTGTACCATTGAAAGAAGCAATACACAGAACATATTTTTCATAGAAATCTCAGCACATTTTAATTCTTTGCTAATGTAGTCATTTCAAGGCTTCTGGAGTTGATATTTAACATGTTATTTCACAAGAGTAAAAAGAATTTGATGATGTTTTCAAGTCAGAAATCTTGAGATACAGTGCATGGTGAGACATTTGAGAATGGCAATAGGGAATTGTGAATTAAACAGGAACTTGCTGTAAATTAAAATTTTAGAGATGAAAGTTTAATCAACATTTAGTGATAAAAAATATTTTGAATGAATATTTTTATTATTTTTATAAAATAAACTAAAACATGAAAATATATGAAATTTATTCACTTTCCCGAATTCAACCTGACATAGAACCTTAAAAAATCCTTTTAATTTAAATTACCAATAAGCCTCATCTGATGAGAGGCCTGTAGTTCTATGCACATCAAGATAAAGCATAATTAAAAATCAATACAAACAAAATTAAGCTTAAACAAATCCTTAAATCCAATTATTCCTATGGAAAAATCACACAATCACACGCATGGCTGCACTCATTGCTCTTGCCACAATCCTGTTTTGGATGTTCTTAAAGAAGAACTTTTCAGTGCAGAAAATATGACCAAAATAAATCCGGGTTCCGGAAAAGCCACCCACGAAAAACCCCAAACTCTCATGATAAGCGGAGGAATCATCCGCCCTATGATCGGAGGATCAACAGCTACCGTTGAATCTGTCGGGATCGCTGATGGAAAAGTAGTAGTTACCGGTACAAAAGATCAGGTAGAAGAGTATATGAAACAGCACTATCAAGGGTTTCAAAGAAAAGAATTAACCGGTACTCAAACTTTACTTCCGGGTCTGATAGAACCCCATGTTCATATGGTTCCAACAGCAATGATGCAGGGCTGGCTGGATCTGAGCCCTTTTGAAGGACAGAACTTAAAGGCTGTCTATGACCTGACCTCTGTGGGCGCCATCATCAACGATCATATTCCTAAAATTCCAGGTGCTGTAATTTTAGGTAGAGGACTGGATCCTTCATTAATGCCTTTTAAGGAAAAAGACGGTAAAAAAGAGTTAATAACCATCGATAATCTACTACTTGACAGTATTAATCATACTACACCGATGATGTTGTTAAGTGCTTCCATGCACACCCTTTATCTGAATACCAAGGCGCTGGAATATGTATTTAAACATAATTCTGATATCAGTGACGAGTATAAAACCGTTGAAAATTATATTGCTGAGACTAAAGGTCAGCTGCAGGAAGGTTTACAAATGACTCCTGCATTGAAGACGGTAAAGCTGCAGATCATTTCGATGAGCATAGAGATTAATAAATACCTTACCAACCTTTTCAATACGGCAAATTCAAGAGGCGTTACTTTTATGTATGATGCCGGACTGAATAAAGGTTCTGAAACACTTTTAACCAAATATTTTGAGACCCACCCTGAGTTGGTAAGAACAGGAGGTGCTTATCTATGTTCCAGCCAGGAAGATGTTGATAAACTGGAGCCTTATAAAGAACCGGAGCATTATAAACCTGTATATAATGGACATATTAAAGTGGTTTCAGATGGTTCCAACCAAGGATTGACCGGCTATCAGAGCGCTCCTTATCTGTGTAATCCTGCCAATAATACAGGAGTGTTTAATTTCCCGCAGACAGGTATTCCTGCGCATACGATTCCACCAAGCTATAATACATTAATCAATACGGTTGTAGCTGTGAAAGGCTGGCCACTGATGGTTCATGCCAATGGAGATCAGGCGGTAACATTTGCCATCAATGCTTATCAGCGTAGTTTGGCTCAATATAGAGGCCCTGAGCTTCGTAACCGTATTGAACACTGTTCACTGCTGACATCAGAGCAAATTACCAATATGCTTCAAATGGGAGTATCTCCAAGTTTCCTGATCGGTCACGTAGGTTACTGGGGCTATGCTTTTAAAGAAGTGATATTCGGGGAAAAAGCGCAAATGCTTGATCTTTGTGGTTCAACGCTTGCTGCCGGTATGAGAATTACCCTTCACAGTGATAATGAGGTGAGTCCATTAGGTCCTCTGAGAATGATGGAACAATCCATTACGAGAATCATGGAAAAGAACCCTAATAATATTGAAGTTTTAAACAGTGCGGAACGTATTACCCCTGAACAGGCTTTAATTGCCGTTACTTATGATGCTGCCTGGCAGTGTTATGCAGACAAATGGGTGGGATCGTTAAATGAAGGGTACTTCGCTGATTTTGTTATTTTGGAACAGGATCCTCTTTCATTGAATACGCCATCATTACAGTATATGAAAATGAGAGACATTCCGGTATTGGAGACCTGGGTAGGCGGTATATCTGTGTATCCGAAAAGTAAAAATGTAAAAACAGTAACTGAAGAAGATATTCTTTTTTCAGATCAATCATAAAAGGTTCTGAAAAGGACTTAAATAATTGCTAATCAAATAACCATCAGAGCAGATCATTTCTGCTCTGATTTTTGTTTTTGATACTGTACTGTAATTGAGGTAATTATTTATTTCAATATTATTTGTTCTTGACATAAGTGTCAATCATTTTTTGAAATTTTGGATTATTAATATAAACATCAAAGCTATGGCTGTTTTGCCCATCAAAATTATCAACGGTAAAAAAACTATAGGTAGATTTTAGATTATTATATGCTCTGTCATTGTAGCCTAAGGTTGTAGGATTCAATTCATTTTGAAGACCGATGAATTTTTTCAACACGTAATCGTCTTTATTGGTTGTAATGTGAATGTTTTTTAATTGTGGGCTGAAGTTTCTATAAGCCCTGTTGTCCGATTGTTTTGTGAAATCAATTTCTCCAATGGCGGGTGCGAGCATGATGCAAACAATCCGATTGGCGTTTTCAGAAAGAGGGGTGTTGTTGTCAACAGCTATACCGAGGCTTTCTGTATCTCTTCTGAATTTATCATTGTAAGGGGGATTGCTTAGAGAGCTTAGGACAACTGATGCTCCCCGGCTATGCGAAATTATAAAAATATCTTTATTGTGTATTTCATTGAGAATCTTTCGCAATCCAAATTCTCCGGCCATTTGGCTGTATCCAGTTGCATAAAACCATATTCTTGCTGAGCTGAATGGGTTATTCGAGGTGAGTCCATCCCAGTAGAATTCAATGATCTGATCTTGCGTAGGATCTATATTGATTTTTGTGCGTAAAAGGTCATAATTTTTTTTAGATTTTGCTTCATTATTATTGTAACCATGAACGAAAATGAATACTCTTTTTTTGTTTGAAACATCTCTATGGTATTCTGCAAGTTTTTTAGTTTCAAAATTGGTTAGAATGTGTGTTGTATTATTCTGTTGAGCAGTTAGGTATAATGAGGATGTTTTTTTGTATGGACCTATTTGTGTATCCCAGTTTTCAGTATAGAAATTGCCATTAAGATCTACAAACGCTACCGTTGTATTTGGAGGAATCTGTATGTTGGGGTTTGTACTGTTGGGAATATTATTTGTGCGGCACGAGCACAATATAATATAAAGACAAATGATTAGATAGTGCTTTTTCATAATATTTTGATTTATAGATTATGCAAATTTTGATTTTCTAAGTATAGATTGATGGAGAAAAGTCTAGGTAGTCACTGCTGAAAATGATATATTGTTGATAGCCAATTGCTAATAAGACGGTTGAAACCAATTTCTTAAAATGAATCCAGCCTGCTTGAGATAACAAATTGTAAAACCTTGGGATGGTCTTATTTTATTTGAGGTAGTATTGGTGTTTTCCAAATATGATGAATTCTCTCAATAAACCTTTCCTTGCATTTCAATATTGTTGGGTGTAATTTTGTGTGGGGGAAAATGCAAAGAATATTTTTATTGGAAGATATTTCTTGTGATGGTTTTAGTTTTTTATAACACTAATATACGATTTTATATTGATTGTTGTAAAATAAGTTATTATAATTTATTATAATTTATTTTATTTGATAAAATAATACCGTATGTTGTTTATTTTTAAAATATATGTACCTAGTATAAAAAAATAGTATTTGTCGTGTAATCAGTCTGAGTCATCGCTATAAGATATAGAATTAACATTTTTGTAAAATATAAGCACGCACATTCAGGTATAGAATGCCATAATTTTTTCTATATTTATAATAAGTAAGTATATGTTTTACTAATGGTTAGAAAAATGGCTTGTGTTTGTATTGTACACTCTAAAGCATGCCTGTAAATAATATAAAAAAAGACAATGCCAATAAACTCAATACCTCCGGACGGAGGCCTGTTATATAAGGAAACAGATATGACTCAGTTTTTTCCTGAGCCTTTAAATGCAATAACAGCCCTATTATTTTTAGCCATCGCCATTTTCTGGACCCTCAAAATGAAGGGTAATTTTAAAAAATACCCTTTTTTAACCTACTGCCTGGTTTTATTATATATTGGTGCTATAGGAGGAACGGTTTACCATTCTTTCAGACAGTGGCCGGTATTTATCATGATGGATTGGCTGCCTATTATGTTGCTCTGCCTGTCTGCAGGATTTTATTTTATAGCCCAGAGTACCCGATGGTATTATGCTGTTGTCCTGGTTCTGGTATATACAGCACTTATGATGGGTTTGAGAAACTGGATTTTGGTTGATAACCCTTCTCTTTTTATCAACGTCAATTATGCTATCATGGCTTCATTTGTAGTTTTCTCGGTACTAAGGTATTTGATCTATACCCAATGGAAAGCTGGCAAATGGGTCGGCTTTGCTGTATTGTCATTTGTGTTTGCACTGACCTTCCGTATCGCTGATAAATGGGAATGGTTCAGTTTCGGGACGCACTTCTTATGGCATACTTTCGGGGCGGTGGCGACGTTTTGTATGTTTAATTATATTAGTCTGACGAGGGATGAAATTGGGAAGAGGTAGGTGGTTTTTATTTCTGATGTGCAAAGTTTTCTGATTTTGAGGTGGTGAATAAAATCATTTCAATTAAACTTGCTCCGAGCTCAAGAGACTTCAGAGAGTAGAGTGGTTTTTGGAAACAATACGAAAATTATTAGTATGTAAAAATGGATTCCCGTAAAGCGATTTTTTTGAATTAATAATTAAAAATATTAAATTACACCACTCTTAAATGAATGTATTTTTACCTTTATTATTAATATAATATTGTTAAAAATATAATTAAAAAATAAAAGAGAACTTATATTGTAGTAAACTAATATATCATAATTCCTTAATTAAACAAAAATGCAAGCAAGTATTCCATCATCATTACATAGTTTAGTATGTCTTATTTGATTCTTCTAAGTATTCTAAATTCGTATTGCCAGTAAATATTTTGAATATGTCTATATTGATTTACAATTGATTCAAAGTACCATTTAAACTTTGAACTCTTTTGGTATTTTTTAAACATTAACCACTTATATTTTATATTAAAGTATATGAGT
Organism: Chryseobacterium sp. T20; assembly: GCF_047345655.1. Classification (NCBI taxonomy): domain Bacteria; kingdom Pseudomonadati; phylum Bacteroidota; class Flavobacteriia; order Flavobacteriales; family Weeksellaceae; genus Chryseobacterium; species Chryseobacterium sp. T20. Next base: position 73,430 of record NZ_JBLFDU010000010.1, on the reverse strand, counting down.
AATATAATAAATCAGCCTGATGAAAAAGAGGCGTTTTTTTCTGAAAAAACAGGTAAAATATTAAGCATTTTTGGTTTAACAACCATTGGAATTACAATTATTTTATACGTCCTTTTTGGTAGTTGGTACTTTGAATGGTATTTTGATGAAGCTATAATGGGACAGTTTGGAGATTTTATTGGGGGGTTTATAGGAAGTTTATTTTCTTTAGCTGGGGTGATTCTATTTTATGTTGCATTGAAAGAACAAAGAAAAGACATCAATATAAATCAGCAAAATCTAGGATTACAAACTGATGCTCTGGAACAACAAGTTATTGAATTTAAGAATCAAAAAGAAGAACTTATTGAGACGAGAAAAGTTTATGAAGAACAAACAAAACTAATTATGGAGCAGACTAACCTTTACAAATTACAGAATAGAGAAATGAAGGAGCAGTCAGGAATAGCAAAAGCTCAACAATTTGATACTAGTTTTTTTTCATATTTATCAATATTTAATGAGTTGAAAAATTCTTTAAATCATTTGATCCCATCAAAAAATTATTTTGGTATGTTAACAGGAAAATTAAAAGGGATTCAATTAGATGAAGATAGTATAGGTGAATCTATTAACATAATTTGTGAAAAGTATCTCGAAGTTTATAATGAAAATAAAGATAAACTTTCTCCATATTTTAAAACACTTTACCGACTAATGGTTTTGGTAGATTCTGCTAATATAGATGAATATAAAAAAAATGAATATTTCAAACTTATACGATCACAATTATCTGACGATGAACTCCTTGTATTGTACTATAATTACCATACGAGTTTAGGGATGAAAGTTAGGTCATATGTTATTAAATATGGGTTATTTAAACACTTAAATACACTCGATAAATTTGAGTTTGAATGTGAATTAGTTGGAATAAAAAGATATAAACTAGAGCAATTTTTAAAAAATAATGAGCATATTATTGTTGATGGTCTCAAAAACTTTGCAAGCATTGAATCAAGTACTGATATCTTTAAGTCTATTACCTACGAATTGCTAGGATTAAACATTGAAGTTAAGTTAGAAATCAGTAATAATTTTAAATTTTCCTTGATTTTTGATTTGAATGATTTTAATAACCACTCAGATATTACTAAAGAATTAATAAAAAAAATAATTAGCCGACATTTGTACGCGATATTATATTTTTCAAAGTTTCAAACCCCAACAGAATCTGAGTTAAATATATCTGTTATTGAGACTGATCAGAGAATAGAGTTTTTATTTATAGTTGAAAATTTACAAAATTTATAATATGGGTAATCTAATTGAAAAAAATTTCATAGATATTTTTAAAGGAAGTTTAAAAATTACTCCTAGGACTTTATCTATTAAGACATTGTTAAGTGACCGCAATTTAAGACGAATTGATTACAAACCATATTATCAACGTAATTATGTTTGGGATAATGTAAAGCAAACTTTTTTTATAGAAAGTGTTCTGCTAGGCACTGAAATTCCTCCTCTAATTTTGTTTAAGTCTGGAACAAGTATTGAAGTTATTGACGGAAGACAAAGATTTGAAACTTTAAAAAGATTCATTGAGAATGATTTTACTTTGACTGAAAAAGGTTTATTATCATTGCCAGCTTTAGCTAAGCAAACATATAATAAATTAAGCGATGAAGTAAAAGAAATATTTTGGAACTCTAACATAAGAATTTTTGAATTTGAAGTTATAGTTGGAATTGATGAAAAGTTAGAGGACAAAATAAAAAAAGAAATTTTTAGACGATATAACACTGGAATAACCTCGTTGACTTCAGTTGAAGTCGATGCTGCAAAGTATGATACGGATTATCTTTCTAAATTATTTGATACGGAATTAAAAAAGGATGATTTTTATCTAAATGTTAAAACATGTTTCTTTGAAAATGACTACAATACAGCAGATTTAATAGAGAAAATGATAGATGCTTTACGTCGTTCATTTATTCTTTCAAAATTTCCTATTTCACAATATGCGAGAGGAACAAGAAGAAGTGAAATCATGTCAATATTATATGAAACATTTACCAATACAATTGAAGATCTAGATTTTGAATTTTCCATTTACATAAAGCAACTTGAAACACTTTTTAAAATTAATAATTTTTTCATTAAAAATAAGTTTGATCATAAAAATAGATTTTTGAATGAAGCATTGTTCTGGGGAATCAGAATCTCTGAACAGGAAGGGGTTATATTGGATGCTAATGATATACAAAATGAATTACTAAAGTATTTACAAAAACATCAACTTATTTATTCTGAAGATAGCGCTTACTATTATAAAAATATAATGGAAAGATTTTCTAATATTGCTATGTTTTTTGAGAATAAATTTAATATAGACTTTGAAATATATATAAGGAAGTCTGAATTTAATGAAGAATTAAAAAATTTACTTCAAACGGATAGCGATGCACAAGATGTTCTAAAGAAATTAGCAAGTTTAAGAATAAATAAGCCTTCTCCTGTATCTAAACCAATCGAAGAGATATTATCTGATGTTAAGTCTTATAAGTACCTTATACGACCATCATATCAACGTCAAGAAAAAATATCAGTTCTAAAAGCATCTTCTATTATTGAGAGTATTCTTTTAGGAATTAATTTACCCCCGATATTTATATTTAAAAGGAAAGACAATGTTAAAGAAGTTATAGATGGACAACAACGATTATTATCTATTATTGCTTTTTTAGGAAAAGCATATGTTAATGAAAATGGAGCTTTAACTTATTCAATAAATAATAATTTTAAGTTAAAAGGATTAAAGATATTGAATAAAAATGGAATGAATTTTTTGGCTTTATCACCATTAGAACAAGATAAAATTTTGGATTTTATTATAGATGAAATAATTATTGAACAAAGCCTTAATGATCAATTTTCTGCAACAGATTTGTTTATTAGATTAAATCAAAAACCTTATCCAATTAATAATAATTCCTTTGAAATGTGGAATTCTACAGTAGATAATGAAATTATAAGTAAGATCAAAGCTGTTACCTATGAAAACATACAATGGTTTTATAGTAAGGAAAGAATAGAAGGAAGAACTGATAGAATGGAAAATGAAGAATTAATAACAATTTTATCATATTTAATTTATCATCTAGATAAAAATGAATCATACAATAAAGTATTGGGGTTATTTCCAAGAATTGATAGGATTACTTGTAGAATTAAAAATAAGTCTGCAATAACAGATTTCCTGACAAAGCTGGATGAAAATAGTGAAGAAAAACAATTGTTTAATAAAAGTATTGATAAAACTAAAAAATTAATAGATGATTTTGGTGGATTATTTAATCCTGATCATAGAAAGGATGAAATAAATGAATTTTTTAATGTTAAAAACTCAAAATCGTTTAGAAGATCTTACCAAGATTTTTATATTACATGGTTAGTACTATATGCCAAACAGAAAGAACTGGACTCTAAAACAACAATAAAAAATATTATTAGAGATATGCTGATACTCTTGAAAAATGCGAAAAATGAAAATGTTAACAATGATTATTTTGAACGTTTTTCTGCTAAATTAGATTCAATAATAGAACAATATAAATCTTAAATAACGATTGTTATAATTATTCTACATAACAAATCTTAATGAATTAACCAATCAAGATTATCTTATACAGATATTCTTGATTGGTTAATATTTAAATTTAGTAAAGATTTATATATTAAGGAGTATATAAACTTTTATTGAAATCTATATTCCAACCATTTTAAAAAAGCTGGCAAGAGTTAAATTTCTGGCATGGCAGATTCGCATTATTGTAAGAAGAGCAATTTGATAATCTTTATCGTCTTTTATTCTTCGAACGGTCTTTTCATCAATATTATGATCTACTGCAAATTTGCTGTTATTGTTCAAAGGGATAACCCATTCATCCCTTATAAATTCAACAATTTTTCTATTTGCTTCTGTCATAGGAACAAATAAATTACATATTCTTATAAAAATCTCGGACTTGAGTCCGAATGTTTATGTTTTTTTATTACATTTATAAAAAAATGCAAACAATGAAAAAAAGCAGAACAAACTCCGATCCCCGGTTTCGGACAGATAAGAAACACTCCGGCTTACAGCTGATAGAAACTTTCTTTCAGTTCAATGAGCTGGATGTTTCCAAAGAAAGGCTCAGCAATATTATGAATTATGCAGTAAAGAGGAATAGCTGGATCAATGAAGATCCGGAGGTGATCTTTGAGTTTCATCAATCGATGAGGTCGTTGATCCGGGCAGGATACCTCATCATGCTGAAAGAAAGAAAATGGACGGTCGATACCCAGCCGGAAAAGATTTCCCCGTGGGTTCTTGGTCTGCTTTCGGAGAAAGAATACCGGAATCCGCTATTGGTCTTCAAAAAAGCATTCAGAGCCTACAGCATCAAAGAGTTTGATTATTTTATGTCCGGAATCGTCTATTTTTCAATGGGTGTTTATGAAAATCTACCGGAAAGGAATATCGTGATGCCCTACATTCATACGGTTAAAATGCTGGATGCCGCACACCTTATTCTTCAGAGAGGGAGAGAAAAGAAGATCGCTGAAACCCAATAAAAATAAGAAATGCCCCTTTTTCAGGGGCATTGTGTTATTGAGCTTTTACCTGCTCTAACTTGATAAATATTTTAGTAAGGTTGGGCTGGGCATTGCCTGAACTAGGAGCACCTGCCATAATGGTTGCCGTATAAGCGGTTTTTGAAGAAGAATTACTGTCAATCCAGGTATATCTTCTATGCTCAGGTCCACCGCTGGAACCATCTATAATTCCTATGTTCCCCCAATAGGCGCTACCCATTGCTCCTGTACCCTGAGGAAACCAGGTAGCTGTTGCATCTCCCATACCGCCCCATACTCCTGAAGTAATATTGTTGGTAGTTTGAGCTGCTCCAATATAACCGCCATATTCGGTATTGTAATTCCAATATAGATTTACGGTAGAACCTGTATTGTTAAACAACTGTACATTAGGATTGGCAAGGGTTGTCCCACTTGTGGTATCAAATATTACTCTGATCGAATACTTACCATCCGGGGTAGCAAGAGGGAAGGTGTAGGCTTGTTTCCCGTTCGGATCGGTGGTCAGGGTAGGATATCCCATCACAGCTACAGAGGCAATGTCTGCACGGCTGGTATTTCCTACGGTAGCGGTACAGTTTTGTGCTGCTGTTAAGAAAGGAACAGTAGCGTTGGTTATAGGAAGAGTCATATCATTAGCAGTGGTAGGAGTTCCACTCACCGAAAATACCAGTTCACCATCCCCAAACTCCAGAGTTCCGGGTCTTAGCTGAAAGGTTAATCCATTCGCTACAAAAGGAGCTCCTGAATTATAAGAACCTCCGTTTCCTCCACTATAAGTAATTCTCAGGTTTCCACTGAAAGGAGTACCTGCTGTATAAGTAGAAGGGTTTAAATACGCTGTAGTACACTGTAATGCAGTAATGGCCGGAGCTACAGCATTGGTTGCCTGTGTAAGTCTTTGCCATACAGATCCATCAAAATAATAATAGCCCATCGCAGTAACATTCACACGTTGTCCGGCAGTATCTCCACCAGTAACGTCTGTAATGTAAATTAATGCTCCACTCTGATTGCTGCCATAGGTAGCCGTATTTGCGGTAAGCTCAGCTCTTGTAAGCCTCGGGGCCTGTAATCCGAATGTTTGGGTATTATCCGTAATCAGTCCTGAAGTATCTCTTTTAGCAGAGACATCCACTGTTGTTTTAGGTGAAGTAGTATTGAACCCTACTTGGGCAAATGAGAATCCTGAAATAAGGATAGCGCAGAATTGCGTAAATTTTGTTTTCATATTAAGGTGTGATTTTGTGTAAGCCAAATATAACTTTTTTTATGGATAATAAAAAGCAATGACTTTATTATTGATAAAAATTAACTAATTGGTAATGTTCTGTCTGATTTTGGTATTTTATTTCCGGTTAAAATTATTAATGTCAAATTCTGTTTTTATATAAATCGTATTCTTTAATTGATGTTTAATCGAAAAAATAAGGTATTGATTATGGGTTTATGGTGCAAAACTTTCATTTTTGAAATTGCTGATTTTATGAATGTAAAGGATGTAGTCTACTTCATTGATTAACTGGAATATATGGATAAGCGTATCGCTTCATCAGCGACAAAGTCGCATTACTTTGCCCGCTTAGAATAAAGCGCAATTATTGATGAACTTTGCGTTTATCTTTTTTCTTCACACTATGATTTTGCGAAAAATATAATAGAATGTTTGGAGTTGCCGGATGCTTTTTCTTTTATGGTTGAAAGAAAGATGATTTACTTATATTTGCCGCAAAGCAAATTTAAATGTTCAAAAAAGTAAGCACTGTATTTATTCTTGGCTTTTATACGGTATTTTGTTCGGCCCAGCAGGTCCGACCTTCCAAATCATCTGAAATTTACCGTGAAATCAAAACGCTGAAACATCTTCCTAAAGTTTTATACCTTGCAGCTCATCCCGATGATGAAAATACGGGATTACTGTCCTGGTTAATCAATGATCAGAATGTAGAAACAGGTTATCTGTCTTTAACCAGAGGTGATGGTGGCCAGAATTTATTAGGCACTGAGCAAGGTTCTGCATTGGGTTTAATCAGAACACATGAGCTTTTAGAGGCCAGAAAGTTAGACGGTGCCCAACAGTTTTTTACCCGTGCGATTGATTTCGGGTTTTCTAAAAATACTACCGACACTTTTAAACAATGGGATGAAAATAGCATCATAGCGGATGTCGTTTGGGTAATCCGAAAATTCCGTCCGGATGTTATCATTTGTCGTTTTCCTCCTACTGCGGCGGCAGGGCACGGGCAACATGCGGCTTCGGCTGTGGTGGCGGAAAAAGCTTTTAAGCTGGCTGGCGATAAAACTGCTTTTCCGGATCAACTGAAATACGCTAATGTGTGGCAACCCAAACGCGTATTGTGGAATACTTTCCGCTTTGGTGGGGTGAATACAACTGCTGAAAATCAACTGAAAGTTACCGTTGGACAATATGATGCACAACTGGGAATGGGCTATGGTGAATTGGCAGGATTAAGCAGAAGTTTACATAAAAGCCAGGGGGCAGGAACACAGTCTGTAGCCGGCATCAGAACAGAATATTTTTCCCACGTTACCGGTGAGCCTGCAAAAACAACACTTTTCGATGGGGTAGTTAAAACCTGGACCTCACAAGGAAACGCTGATATTGACCAGTCATTAGATCAGATTATTTCTGCTTTCAATTTCAATAATCCAGACCTCAGCTTACCTGCTTTGCTTGCTTTGAGAAAAAAGGTCATGGCACTCAAAGATGGAGATCTGAAAAAGGATAAAATTAAATCTCTTGACCATATTATTTTAAGCTGTGCCGGGTTTATGGGTGAGGTTGTTACCAATCAGGCTGAAGCGGTTGCCGGGGATCACTACAATTTCAGATTAAACTTGATTTCAAGAGCTGCAAATCCTGTTATTTTAGAGGATGTACAATGGCTAAGTCAATCAGAAAACTTCAATAGAAAACTATCAAAAGATTCTTTAATTACCATTCAGCATGATATTCAGATTCCTGCTGATGCAGCACTCACAGAACCTTACTGGTTGGCAAAACCTCCCGTGAATGCAGCCATTTTCTCTGTTCCCAATGATACTTTAATCGGTTTGCCGGAGGCAGAATCACCGCTGAATGTTTTACTGGGTTTAAAAATCGGTTCAGAAAAGTTTCAGGTTAAACTTCCTTTATCTTTCAAGAAATTGGATCCGGTGCGTGGTGATGTGGTAGAAGCATTGCGTATTGTTCCTGCACTGGAACTGAAATTTACACAGTCTCTTTATTGGGTTAAAGAAAATGAAGATTTACGTTTGAGCTTAAATTTTAAGGTGAATTCCAGCAAACCATTCAATAAAGGTGTTTTGAACCTTATGTATAACGGAGAACGATTAGGAAGCACTGATGTAAATTCGTTCAATGGGAAAGATTTTACCGTTGATTACGTTATTCCCAAAACGAAGCTTGCCTCAATACATTCTGCTCGTTTGCCATTGGATGCCAGTTTTGTTGCAGATGGAGTAGCTTACAATAAAAAACAAGTATTAATTCAGTATCCGCATTTACCTTCTTTACAATATTTTGCGCCTGCAACTTCAATCGTAATGAAAGGCGATATTCAGGCGAAGATTAAAAAAATTGGTTACATAGAAGGTGCTGGTGATTTCATTCCTGAGTTCCTGCGCATTGCCGGTATTCAGGTAGATGTCCTGAAAGACGAAGATTTTTATGGAAACATAGATGAATCCGTTGGAAATGGCAATCAAAACAAACTATCACAATATGATGCCATTGTATTGGGTGTTCGTGCAAATAACACCGAGAAAAAGCTGGGCCGCTGGATGCCTTTTTTATGGTCCTATGCCAAAGCCGGAGGGAATCTGGTGATGCAGTATAATACCAACCAGGATACCACTGTTGACAAATTGGGGATATACAATTTCAGTATTGCCAATAAGCGTGTTACAGAAGAAAATGCTGCAGTTACGTTTTTAAATCCCAATCATAAATTACTGAACTTTCCGAACAAAATTACTGCGGATGATTTTAAAGGCTGGGTACAGGAGCGTGGTGCCTATTTCCCTGCTCAATGGGATGCAGCATATGAACCACTTTTTGAAATGCACGATACAGACGAAGAGCCTCTTCAGGGGTCAACTTTATATGCCAAATACGGGAAAGGTAATTTTATCTATACACCGTTGGCATTTTTCAGACAGTTACCTGCAGGAAATGTAGGAGCTGCCCGTTTATTTTTAAACTTTTTATCTGCACAGCAAAACTGATGAACAAACAACTTAAAAACTGGAATATCTGGTACATACTATTAGCCGTTGCATTAGTAGTACAGATCGTATTTTATTATGGATTTACTAAATTCTGGGCATGAGTAATATAGATTGGACCGTTCTTATTGTTACACTTGTGGCGGTGGTTGTTTATGGCGTATTGATCGGCCGTGGCCAGAAGAGCAACGAATCATACCTGAAAGCAGATAATAAAATGCCCTGGTATATTGTACTTATAGGGATTATGGCCACGCAGGCAAGTGCCATTACATTTCTTTCAGCACCGGGCCAGGCTTATACAGACGGGATGCGTTTCGTTCAGTATTACTTTGGTCTGCCGTTGGCGATGATTGTGATCTGTATTACCTTCATCCCGATTTTTCAGCGCTTAAATGTGTATACTGCCTATGAATATTTAGAAAATCGTTTTGATAAAAAAACAAGGGTACTCACTTCACTGCTTTTTCTTTTTTCTAGAGGTTTATCAACGGGAATCAGTATTTACGCTCCGAGTATCATCTTATCAAGCGTTTTAAACTGGAATATTTATTTAACCAATGTTTTAACAGGTGGTATTCTGTTGATTTACACCTATATTGGTGGAGCGAAAGCGATCGCTCACACGCAGAAATTACAGTTTCTTATTATTCTGGGAACAATGGCTTTTGCAGGATATTTGCTTATTCAGAATATGCCAAATGGAATTGGTTTTAATGATGCACTGTATCTGGCGGGGAAATCCGGGAAGCTGAATGTCATCACCACAGAATTCGACTGGAAAGATAAATACAATATCTGGAGTGGAATAATTGGTGGTTTTTTTCTGGCACTTTCTTACTTCGGTACAGACCAGAGTCAGGTTGGGAGATATATCACTGCGAAAGACAATACCAATGCAAAAATGGGTTTGCTGCTGAACGGATTGGTTAAAATTCCAATGCAGTTTGCTATTCTCCTGATTGGTGCTTTGCTTTTCGCTTTCTTTTCTCTGAAACCGGCTCCGATTTATTTTAACGAACGTTCTTATCAGCATTTAAAGGAAGCAAATCCTGAACAGGCTGCAGTTTTTGAAAAAGAGCATCAGGATTTACAGTTAAAATTTAACGCAGAATCGAAAGAAATTTTAAAATTAAAAGAAACTCATTCTCCTCAACTCCAAAAAATACTTCAGGATTTCAAAAATACACAGACAGAAGTAAAAGCATTGCATAACAGGGTAGAGGAGGCTATCAATCATTCAAACTATAATGCTGAGAAGACGGATACGAATTACATTTTCCTGTATTTCGTAAAAAATACCTTGCCTGTAGGGATGATCGGTTTACTGTTTGCCGTCATTTTTCTGGCCAGCTGGGGTTCCATTTCGGCTGCGCTGAATTCCCTTGCTGCCTGCTCATTAAAAGATGTTCATTTATTATTTAAAAAAGAACTTCCTGATGAGAAAACCGAACTGAAGTACAGTCGTCTGCACACTTTAGCATGGGGTGTTTTCTCCATCGGGGTAGCCATGTTTGCCACGCAAATGGGTTCTCTTATTGAAGCCGTTAATGTATTAGGTTCTCTTTTCTACGGTCCGATATTGGGAATTTTCCTGGTGGCATTTTACTATAAAAAAATTAACGGAGCGAATGTATTTATTGCTGCAATTTTATCAGAAATTACGGTCATTGCCATTTATCAGTTTGATATTGTTTCTTTCCTTTGGCTTAATGTCATAGGGGCAGCAGCGGTCATTATATTTTCAGCAATCGGATTGCTGTTTTATAAGCAGAAAACAGTAAATTCGTAAGCAAATAATAATAAAAAACAAACAAATAAAATATTATGAAAACAATGATTAAATCTGCTACTGTACTTTTCGCAGCAGTGACACTTTCAGTAAACGCTTTTGCACAGGAAACTAAAAAACCTGCCAGCCCTCCGGCTACTGCTACGGGAAAAATTAAAGATGCAAACATTACCATTGCCTATAGCAGTCCTTCAGTAAAAGGACGTACAATCTGGGGTGGTTTGGAAGCTTATGATAAAGTTTGGCGTGCAGGTGCTAATGAAGCTACTACTTTCGAAACAGATAAAGATATTACCGTTCAGGGTAAAAAACTACCTGCAGGTAAATACAGCTTTTTCTTAATTCCTAAACAAAGCGGAACCTGGACTGCGATTTTTAACAAAGAGCCAAAACAATGGGGTGCTTATAAATATGAACAAGCTAAAGATGCTTTACGTGTGGATGTAAAAACAAAGGCTTTACCAGCAACACAGGAAGCTTTAGTTTATAAAGTAAACAATAATGGATTTACAATGGATTGGGATAAAATCTCAGTTCCTGTAGAGATCAAATAAATGTAAATATAAGAAATGAAAATCCCGGTTAATCCGGGATTTTTGTTTACCATTTTGATACTGTATCAAAGATTACGGTCATTACATCGTAAAAAGTATAATTTATTTTTGAGTAGTCAAAAGTTGGTTGATTTTCAAAATCATTTCCTTTGCATTCTGATTGGTCGGATCAAGCTCCAATGATTTTTGATAATCGCTTTTTGATAAGGTATATTCTTTTTTGTTAAAATAAGCTTCACCACGGCTGTCATATACATTTCCTGACGTTGGAAACTCATTGACATTTAAGTTGAAAATCTTAAGTGCTGCCTCTGATTGGTTGTCTCTTAGAAATTCATAACCAAGCTCGTTGAGTTCGTTTTCATTGGAGAAGTTGTAGCCATTGGGATTCTTCTTTTTCAGTTCCTGGTACAATGCAATTCCTTTGTCAATATTTTTTAAACATTCCTTTCTGATGGTTAAGGCAATGGATTCTTTTTGAGGCTCAATGGGGTAGTTTTTCCATTGGTTCAAACTGGCAATACTTAAAAGAATTTCATCGATGAGTTTGAAGTTATTACCGTTAGTCATTACTACCAGACCGTTTCCGTCTTCAACACTTCCAATATAATAACACGCAAAACCTTCATTTCCGCCACTGTGTCCGAAATATTTTGTGTCTTTGAAATCATTCAGAAACACACCGTAATTATTTTCAATTCTCTTTACAGACATTTCCTTTGATAAAATTTTATTCGATTTGCCTGCTAATGACAACTGCGTTTCGATGATATATTTTGACAGATCATTGGGGTTTGTCCATAAACCGGCGGCTGCTTTTTCAGGATAAATATGATATTTACCTTTTACTTCTTTTCCGTTATTATAAGCCGTTGCAAGTAATTTTTCTTTATCTGAAGAAGGTGGCTGATGATAAGAACTTTCGTTCATGCCTAACGGAGTCAAAACATTTTTCAACATATAATCTTCATACTTTTCTCCTGTAGTATTTTCAAGGATTAATTGTGAAATGGTTGTTCCTCCTCCTGAATATTGAAATTTAAGGTTGGGCTCAAACACGGACCGCACTGCAGGAGAATTGGCTGGTTTTTGTCCATCGAGAATTTGTAGTAGAGTAGGTAGTTCTTTTCCTTTTTGATAGCCTCCGAAACCATGAACAGATAAACCTGCTTTATGGCTCAACAGATTGGCAAGAGAAATTTTTTTGCCTTTTGAAACCGAATCGTATGGAAATTTCCAGGTTTTTAAATAATTATTGATGTCATCGTCCAAGACTAATTTTCCTTGTTCAACCAATTTTAAAAGACCGAGGCTGTTGATAGACTTGCTGATAGATGCGACCTGAAACAGTGTTTGCTGGGTAGCTTTTCTGTTTTCAGCAACGTCTGCATAGCCATAAGCTTTTATCCATTCTATCTTATAATCTTTTATGACCGCAATGCTTACCGCATTCATGTTGTAGAAAGCCATTCTTTCTTTGAGCGTCCATTTTTTTGTTTTCGATGTATCCCAGCTGAGCAGATTGTCTTCGAATGATTTTATTTTGTCCTTCACACTTTGGGCGAAAACATTCAATGATAAAGAAAGCAGTAGGATGAGGTGTATTTTTTTCATTTAGAAATATTTAATTGATTGTGTATGTAAAATAAGACAATTCAAAAGAGAATGTTATTACATTTTATACCTGTTTTACTTCCTCGTTTCCTTTTCCATTTTTTCTATCATTTTTCATTCCACCAAGACCTATTGTTTTTAATAATCATCTAATGCTAAATTATATTGCTGATCGGTATAATAAACTTCTCCCAGACTATCTAATAGATTATTTTGTCTCGTATAAAAAAAGGGGAATCATTTTCGATTCCCCTTTTTTATATTGTATATTAAGCCTCAATAAATTCCAAAAGATCTTTATTAATGGTTTCGTGTTCTGTTGTAGGCATTCCGTGGGGGAAACCTGGGTAGGTAATCAGTTTACCGTTTTTCAATAGCTTTGCAGATTTAATAGCAGAGTTTTCGATGGGAACAATTTGGTCATCTTCTCCATGAAGAACAAGAACAGGAATATCCACCGCTTTTAAATCTTCAGTAAAGTCAGTCTCGGAAAATGCTTTGATTCCGTCATAATGTGCCACAATTCCGCCCATCATTCCTTGTCTCCACCAGTTTCTCTGTACCCCGTCTTTTACAGTGGCTCCTTCTCTGTTGTATCCGTAGAAAGGGAAAGTCAAATCAAAATAAAACTGGTTTCTGTTATTCAAAGTCTGTTCTCTGATTCCATCAAAAACTTCCATCGGAACACCGTCAGGATTGTTTTCACTTTTTACCATTACAGGTGGAACGGCGCTAATTAAAACTGCTTTTTTTGCTCTTCCGTTAGAATATTTGTGAACGTAACGGATCACTTCACCACCTCCAGTAGAGTGACCAATGTGAACGACATCTTTCAAGTCAAGGAATTCAACCAATTCTGCAGCGTCAGAAGCATATTGCTCGATGGTGTGATTGTAAATATTCTGGCTGGAACGACCGTGGCCTCTTCTGTCGTGTGAAATTACTCTGTACCCTCTCTGAAGGAAGAAAATTACCTGTGCATCCCAATCGTCTGATGATAATGGCCATCCGTGGTGAAACATTAATACTGGTCCTTCTCCCTGGTCTTTATAAAAAATCTCTGTTCCGTCTTTTAATTGTAATGTGCTCATTGTTTTGAATTTTTAATGTTTGGTTAATTTATTTGATAAGTATTTGTTTTCTTATTTCTTCAGCAAATGTATGGTGGATAAAGCAGGTAGAAATTAATCTAGTTTAATTTCGTACATTTTGATAAAGTTTTTTATTCCGATAGCTATTTCTATCTTCCATTTGCTTCACTCATAAAGCTGCCTTCAACATCCGTATCTATTTTCTCTTCCAAACTAACACAGTCACCCAATTTTTTTACGATTATAAAAAAAACATGAAATTCTAAAAAGAATGATCGAAAATAATGGAGGTTGAAAAGGGAAAATACAACATGATGAAAGAGTTTACCTGCGTTATGTCAAAGAAAATGAAGCAGATAGTATTTTGCTGAGTTCAGGATTGTAAAAAAGTTTGAAAATGAGATTGAAAATTTTTGTAAAAATATAAACCAAAAATGGGAAGATAATTGTTCATTACGGCTGTGGAAGCGGGCTCCCGAAGATTGAAGTTTACACACTTTTGTCTAATTTGCAGTCGTAAAATAAATTTATGTTTCAAAATATTATCAAAAACATCTCACGATTTGTTACTTTAACAGAAGAAGAGGAAAACATTTATGAAGGCTTGCTCACACTTCAGAAGTACCCAAAGAAAACACACCTTCTGCGCGAAGGAGAAATTTGTCAGTTTGAAGGTTTTATAAGACAGGGCTGTACGCGAACTTATTATCTTGATGAAAACGGTTTTGAAGTGACCCTTCTGTTTGCTGTTGAAGATTGGTGGATTACGGATATTGATTCTTTTAATAATAAAACACCTTCGAAGATTTTTATAGAAGCCCTGGAAGATACCGAAATTTATATTTTGAATCCTGAAACTAAAGAGGAATTACTGCAGAAGGTTCCGAAGTTTGAAAGAGCATTCCGGCTGATGATGCAGCGGTATGTGGTAACCCTTCAAAACCGCCTTATTAATACAATTTCTCAACCTGCGACTGACCGTTATCTGGAATTTATCAGGGTTTATCCTACTATCCCGCAGCGTGTGGCGCAGTATTATATTGCATCATACCTTGGTGTTTCTAAGGAGTTTGTGAGTACAATCAGGAAACGTTTAGCTATTAAAGAAAAACAGAAATAATAAGAAGAAAATTTACCTTTCTCGAAGTGAAAGCAAAAATTCAAAAAATTCTTAGGATGGTTTATACAGAATGTGTAAATCACCTTTTTATTTAGAATAAAAGAAAAAGTCATTTATTAAACCAGTTCAATTTCTGAGATTTTTATCAGTTCTATATTTGCCTTATTAATTTAAACAATAAAAAAATGTTACAGGAAAACAAAACAGCAGAAGGCTTGGGAATGCCTTGGGAAGATATCTACGGGTATGCACAGGCGGTAAAAAAAGGAAATACCGTTTGGATTTCCGGTCAGTTAGGTCACAACAAGAAAGGTGAATTAGCGGAAGGAATGGAAGCACAAATGAAACAAACTTATGCAAACATCAAAGAATTATTGTCAAGATATGATATGACGATGGAAAATGTGGTGGAAGAAGTGATCTATGCAATGGATATGACGACGGCGTTTGAGGCGAGGAAAAATTTCAAAACAGAATTTTACGATAACCCTAAAGCTGTTGCCAGTACAATGGTTGGAGTAAGCGGGCTTGCATTACCTGAGCAGCTTGTCGAAATAAAAATTGTGGCAACTGTATGAGTTTCTGATCTTGAAGAGAAAAGGAAGATGAAAACGGGTGCGGATTGATAAAACTGATTTATTGTAATATTGATGAGGTTTTCAGATAAAAAATCAGAGCAGAAATAATCTGCTCTGATTGTATTTTTTACTTATTGATAAATGCCTTCTAAAAACAGCATATACCTTCCGGGCTGAAATTCTCCATATGAAAACAGATAGATCACATCATCCTTTTTCAGATAATGAACTTCTAATCCCTCTTCAGATACAAATTTTTCTATAAAAGTATTTTTTACATTAAATTGACTTTCTCTGATGATGGTTTCAAAGCTTTCATCATCTATTTCTTTTTTTAAATCTCTTAACGGACTGTTGTAAAAATCAATCAATTTGATTTTCTGATTTTCAATTTCAAAAATTTCTTTTAGGCATTCTTGTTCATCGCCATCAAATAATTTTTGCCTGGTTATTTTGTTTTTTCTGATCATATTTTTTTAGTTTAGATTTAATATAATAATTTACTAAAGGATATGTTCTTTAAGCTTCAATTTAAAATTATTGTGCTTCTGAAATCAATTTTTCTATTAACTTCCAATCAACATTTTCATCAAAATGATCCCAATCTGAAATTTGGTTTGGTCTGTTTTCAGGGGTTAAAGGAGATACATAAAATATACATCGGTAAGCTGTTTCCCTAATATTAACTTCAGTATTTTTATTTTCGAGAATTGAATAAAGTGTTTTCATAACTGATGCTTTATTCTGGTTACGATATGTGTTTGCCCAACTTATCAGGGCATCTGATCGTACATCGTCATCTTTATCATAAGAAAACATTTCCCATGCTTTATCTCTAAATTCGTCCATTCCCCAATAAAAGCACAAAACTCTGATGGATGCACTACGTGCCTGTTCGTTGGGATCGTCACATATTTTTACAATAGTATTCTTTAATTGATTTTTTTCCTGAGGTGTCCAAGAATATTTTTTTCCGCAATCTATTAGCAAATCATATAATTCGTTTCCGTCTGATTCATTTTCCAGTAATTGCTGCATTTCTTTTACATTCATGATATTTGTAATTAATTTTTTATTGTTTTATTTATTTCTTCTTTTAATTTACTTAAATCTTTTAGTAAATCTTCAAATTCCTGATAGTTTAATGGATTTTTAGACATTTGGCTTTTTAAAGCTTTCGTAGCATTTATAATACTGTTCATTGCTTGTTCATTTTCAGCCAGATGATCATAAGGAGTTCCATTTGAATCTAAAATTTGCTCTCCTCTTTTCTCCTTAATTACAGCAGCTAAATCATCTGGTGTTAGATTTTTTTTAATACTGTTTCGAGCTTTCTCAAGCTTTCTCTTTAAATCCTGTAAATGATGAGAAAAATCCAAATCCCTCCATTTCTTTAAGAAATTATTTCTATAGTTCTGCCAATCAATTAATCTTTGTAGTTCTTCGGGAGTAAGCGGAGGCTTATTTTTTCCTGTTGAAGTCAATTGATCTTCTGGATATCCTGTGGTTTTTACTTTTTCAACCTGAACTACCTCTTCCTTGCTATTGATTGGTGTATTTTCTTCTCCTACGTCTTTAATTCCTGATGTATGTTCACCTTCTGTAATAACTTTTGACTCAGCTAAAGTAGTGTTTTTTGGTGCTTTACCAATAGGTTTTATATATCCTTCTTTTATTAAATCATTGATAGATACCGGAAGTTCATATTGAATACCTCCACCTTTTTCTCCAAACCAAGGAATGATTTCTCCTTCACTGACTAGAGGTATGTCTTTTAAAACTTTATACCTTGTATATGGTTTACTATCTGTCCCTTTAGATAAAGCTCTGTCTGTATAAGGAGTACCATCTTTTCCTGCAAAGGTTCCTTTATCCTGGAAAACTCCATTTTCATCGATCCATCCGCCGTATCTGTCAAAAATACTTCCTTCTTTTAAGGTAACTTCTATGGTGCTTGTTGCTCCACGGTTTGGAGGCCAGTTTCCATTGAGATTCTTATCCGTAAACAATTGTTCTAATTGTTTCCAGTTTTTATTTTTAAATAAATCATAAGCCTGTTTTGCGATTTCATCAGATGGGAAACCGGTTTCAACGGATTTTAGGAACTGGTTAAAATTGGGTTGTTTGTAAGTATTCTCCAGAGCGTGTACTGCTGGTTTATTGCTGGCTGTATTTTTAGGTGATTTTCCACCTGTTAAATTTTTAGGTGTATCAATAAATTCACTATGCTGCTCCGGATTATAAGATTTTTTGGAGGTTTGCTTCGATGTTTGTCTTTTTACCTTTGGCAGTTTCTCTAATTCTCCTCCTTTTAAGTTTTTACTGCTTAGCATTACCAATCCTGCAGTTAATGTCAACTGTCCTAAAATTTTAACTATAGCATCTATTTTTTCTGCAGTAGTTAAGTTTTTATTATCATGGATATCTTGTATGCTTTCTAAGCCATCAGCTGTAATCATCACTGCAGCAGTACCATTAAGGGCAAAATCAGTTAAAATGATATACTGCATTCCGGTTGATGAAATTTTTATAATAGAAGAAGCCTTAGCGATGCTGGATAATGAGCCTGCCATCCCTAAAAAGCTGGAAGCTATCATAATGACATCCAAAGCCAGGGTTTCGTTGGTTAATGTTCCTTTTTGTACTTTATCAATAATGCTGGCGGTTCCGGAAGTGGCACCTGTGGCACCTGCAGCTATAAATAAGTAAGGTGCAATAGGTGCTGCCGGCGTAAATGAGGCTACCAATCCTGCTACTGCGAAACCTAAAGAAGCCCAACCCGCTCCGGTGGAAAGCGATTCCATGAATGATGCTCCGTTAGTAGTGAAATTCCCTTTTAGAGTAGGATAACCTAATGTATTGGACGGAATTTCATAAGCCAGAATACCATCCGGATAGGTGTTTCTGCTGTCAAATTCTTCAAATAAATCTTTTAAATTATTTCCTTCATAAGTACGTTGGTGCTGTACGCCTGGAGTAAGATCTGTTAATACATAATTGCCTGGATTCTTTTTGCTTTTTCCTATAAACAAATTGAGTGACAAGGTTTCTGTTGTTTCCTCATTGATGGCTACGGCATTAATAGCTAATGCTGTTTGGGGAGCAATACTATTAAAGCTTCTGTCAATGTTTTTCTTATAGTCTCGGATGTTTTTTAGAGCCTGATAATCATCCTTTGGTAAGATAACCTGTCGGTAAGATGCTTCCTGACCTGTCAGATTATTATTTTTGTCTAATACCAGACAATGAATGGTATAAACTCCTGTTAGTGAGTTTACAAAAGTAGCTGTTGCCTGTGCCGAATTCATATTCCAGCCATCTTTACCGAAATATTCTCCTCTTTTATAACCGTAGACATCTGCATTTTTAGCATATTCTACTCCCATTTCTTTTGGAGTATTGATTTCAGCAAACCAGAAATAATGATGATCTTTAGGAATAGGTTGTCCTTTAATCGAATAATACAAACGTGGAACATGATTAGGAGAAACACTTCCAATTTCTTCAGGGTTTTTAGATTCGGATTTAATAAAGAAATTCGGATTGCTTTTCTGCTCTTCAGTTGCTCCTTTTGAAAGATTGAACTCAATAAAGGCTACCTGTTGTCTGAAATCTGAATAATTTTGAATTTTATTCTTTTTCAAATCACCAGCTGCTGCTGCTTCAAGGGTCTTAACCTGATATTCTTTGATATGAGCTCTGAATTCCTTTGTTAGAGTATTTTCTATGATGAAAACAAATGTAAAGTTCCCTGGTTGATGGGTATTAATGGAAAACTGGCTGATTACTGTTCCATCCTGTCTGAAAGTTTTAGTGTCCTTTCTAAAAGGGTATTCAAACAGATTGTACACTCTGCCATCATTCTGGATCAATACTTTTCGGACAACTTCAGGAACTTTAGGCTTGTTTCCTTCAGCATACATAACAGGGGTGTCATATTGATAGGTACAATCAAACTCTATAGGCTGTCCTTCTATGGCATACTTTGTCTTAGGCTTAATCCATGATCCTTTACCTGTGACAACCACTTCCTGCAACAGCTCACCTTCGGGGTTTGCCGGCTCTGGCTCCAGCTGTGGTTGTGGCTCTTCATAGTTTGCATATAATAACCGGATAGCCTTAAATAAATCTTTGTTGCCTAATTCTTCATATAAATCCTGTACTAACCCTACTTTTCTTTTAGGTTTGTATGTTGCGTCATAATATTGAATAAGCTCGTATCTTTCTTCATAGGAAAGTTTTTCTAAAGCCGTAAAAACTTTATCTTCATCAGTTCCTGCAAAAATCCCCAGTGTTCTGTGCTCAAAGGCTTCGTACAACATTTTTGCACGTTCAGAAACAGGAAGTCCAGCTTCTTTCCGACTGTTTAAGAAATTCAATGCTTCATTCATTTTCAGCAAGGTTTCCCTATTAAGAGTGCCCGAAGTATTGATATTATTCTTACGTTGAAAATTGATGATCCCGGTCTTTGTTTCGTTCCAGAAAAGATTCTTATTTTCAGGGGTTTTATGTCCTAATTTATTAAGGGCGTTATGAAGTGTTGAAACATGCTGCCCTTTGTCAAATAATTGAATGACAGACGCATTTTTTTCTACTTTATTGAATGCTCTGTTTTTTAAAGGTTCGTATGTTATTTGGGTAGATTCTGTCTTGGCGAGAGATATTTTGCTGTCCTGATCGGTGATTGGCTCATGCTTATCTTTATCCTCTTTACTATTGGTGTTTTGCTTCCCGGACCTGCCGGCCCTGGGTGCAAATGTTTTTTTGTGTCTGCTCATGTTATTGGTTATTAGATGAGTTTTTTATTCTTGTTTTTGTACAAATGGGCTGAGGCGGGATTGATTTTTTCCAAAAGCCTTTTCGTTTTCTATCATTAAATAAGTGCTTATTAACGAATAGGTAATGCTGGTTTCATTACGGTCATGCAATGCCATCGCTACATTTTTCATAATGTTTCGGATATTGGCTCCGGTATAGGTATATTCTTTGGTTAAATGTTGTAAAAGGTCATTACTTTCAAAAGTTATGTTTTTAGGCAAATAATGCTCCCAAAGGGCTTTTCTGGTAGTCTCTGTAGGACGTATTACATTGACGGAAACATCTATACGGCGCTTGAAAGCATCATCCATATTGTTTTCAAAATTGGAAGCCAGAATTGTTAGTCCGTCAAACTTTTCTATTCGTTGCAATAAATAGGAGACCTCCTGGTTGGCGTATCGGTCGTGGGCATCTTTTACATCAGAACGTTTCCCAAACAAAGCGTCAGCTTCGTCAAAAAACAACATACAGTTTTTACCCTGCAGCCTGTTGAATAACACTTCAAGATTTTTCTCCGTTTCACCAATGTATTTGCTTACTACCTGCGAGAGATCTACATGGTACATATCAATACCATAGGTGTTGGCAAGAATTCCGGCCAGCATTGTTTTTCCCGTTCCCGGTGCACCGTAGAATAAAGCAATGAAGCCTGGTTTGAAACTATGCTCATTGGTTTTGAAAAAGCCATTTTCCAATGCTTTGATATAATGTCCGATGGGTTTTATCTGATCTCTCACATTATCTTCCAAAATAATATCATCCATGGTGAGATCAGACTTGTAAAGCCTGCCGGGAAAGTAAGAACCATGATCCAGCTGTGGTTTCTGCCCTGATAAGAAATAATTGAGATAAGCGGTATCCAATTCAATTTTTCCATGAATAAATTCTGTTGAAGAACGATTGTAAATAATATCATTTTTCAATAGTACACTGCCATTGACGAGTTGTGCACCATACTGAGACCACAGTGATAAATCTTTACCTGCCAGTAAAAAAAGTGCGGTTTGAAATGTTGGTTTAAAGCTGCGGCTGATTCTATCATATTCACCACCTGCTTCAATAGCAAATGCATTGCTGCTTTCTTCTATCTGTACAAATGTTTTCAGGATAGACGGATAATGAGCCGAAGCAATGCCCAGCGCCAAGATGATTCTGTCCAGAACAGTAAGCTGGTGGGTATTTATTGTAACAGAATAGGGAGATTGATCATCTGATTCCGGAGTTTCAGGTATTTCATAGCCAATATTCAACGCTGTCTCATCTTCCAGAAATAATTCTTTGCATCGTTTTTCTATAAGCGATTGCAACCATTTCATTTCTTCATTTAAAGAGTTATGATTGACAGGATTGGCTTGAAATAAAGGATTGATTACTTCTGTTTTTTCATTAATATTTGTTTTTATTAATGGTGAGTGTTCATGGTTATTAGGAGATTTCATAATCTTATTTTGAATTAATAGGGTTGCAGTGAGGGTATTGCTGATGTAAAATCAGCAACTTCAGAGTATTTGGAAAGTTGTAGAGTATTAGAAAATGTAACCTGTTATCACCAGTTTACGAATATGAATTTTTTCTGCCAGGGGAGTTTTACGAGGCCAATTCCCCAGGAAAGTTTTTCAAGAAGAATATCCTGTGTCTTTCGTTCTACAATAAGGGTATTATCAGAGTCGGTGATGACTAATTTCCCCGGGCGCTGGAAAAACTCATTCTGTAGTAATGCTGCAGATGATTTTTTCATGGGAGCCCAGTTGTACTGTACACTTTCTATGACATTTTTAGCCTGCGATTTATGCTTTCGTGAAAGTTTAATATGCCTGTTAATGGTTTGATGCATCGGGATATTACACAGGAATTTTTCAAAAATCATGTCATATTCAGGAGCATTTGTTTTTCCGGTGGCGATATAATGCAGTAGGTGGGCACACAATTCAGGATCAAGGAGCTGCTGGGTTTTGGGATCCAGGAGTTCACAATGCTCAAACAGAGGTTTGATGAATGGATGGATCAAAATAAGCCCTGCATTTGGAATGTATTGTCCCTCATTCTGGTTTACCTCTTTCTGAATGATTGCATTTTTTTCCTGAATGGTTTCTATTGAATGACTTGTATTTTCAGGCTGATCTGCTGCATTTGTTCTGATGTTTTCAGAAATTTCATGTTCTGTAATAAAGGGGAATATCTTAACTATTGTTTTCCTGTTCTGATGATTGTTTTTTGTTGTTGATAAACCAATCTGTTCTATTGTTGAAATTGCTTGTAAAAGATATTCCCGGGGATGATTATTGGATGTATTCAGATACTCCGATATGACATTGAAGACCAAATGCCATACTGCATTTCTACCCGCATGACTCAGTTTCGATAAATGACGTATTGTACCAGACTCCAGGTTGATGACCAGTTTCTTATTTTTCAAAACTGCCAGGCATAATTGTGCAATTTGTTCATTGGAAAACTGATTGATAAGCCGGTTTCGGACATTTTCTTTTGATAAAGCAGCTATGATACTTTTTTGAAAGCCGGTGGCCAAAATAAGGTGATCAAAAACCGCTGGTTCCAGAATAGATATCGTATTGCTCTCCGAGCTCCACCAGGGCATAGTTCCTTTTTCTAAAAAATAGATCAATGCTTTGAGCATCTTTTCCTGATGATCTATCAGATAGGATTTAGGATCACTTTCTGTTTCCTGATGGGAAGGTTCAACGGGTTTAGTAATTTCTGACAATTCATCTTTAAAGAGTTCAGCTATTTGCCACTTTAACTCCGTATTTAATGTGCTGCTTTTTACTTCCACATTTAATTCTAAACGGGGAATCTGCAGGGTATGACCAGCCAACTTATATTCTAAAGCTTTGATATGCTTTTCTATTTCCGGGAAAACATCAATAGACAAAAAGCTATTAATATCATCTTTTATACGAAGTGCCTTTTCTTTGTTGTTGACGGTAATTTCAAGAAAAACTTTCTGAATGATATGATTTTGTTTCACATTAAATAGGTTTAAATGATACAATATTAAGAATCGTCAAACTGTTCTACTTTTTGTCGAATTCTCCACCCCAGAAACCTGCAGGACAAAGACTGAATCTTGATCTCTGCTTGGCACTCAATCTGCATCCGCAGCCTCTTACAAATCCATCTTTTGGACCATCTATCACTTCCAGAGTCTCTGGATTGAGCCATTTCATTGCGTTGCAATTGTTGCCGTTTTTTAAAGGACATGCATTACAGATTTCTTCCCTTAAAGAGAAAATAGCTTCTTCATTTTGATCTGCTACACCCAATTTTGAACGTAGTTCATTAAAATGACCGCCAATGATTTCATTGCGTTTACTGAAAAGATTTTTAATGTTCATATGATTAATGTTTTTAAAATTATTGGGTCAAAATTAGAAAGAAGAGATCCTATTTTTCGAATTATAAGGCCGCTCTATTCTGTCTTTGCAGTAAAAGACAAAATCATATCCTAAGGATTCAGATTTATATTTTCTCGAAATTACCGCATGCAGAAAAGTTGATCTTTTTCATCAGGAAAGCCTATGTTTTTTTGGAGAACTTGTACTTTAGGCAATCAATCATCCTATTCGATAATGTACCATTCAAAAAATGCAGGACCACTAAAAACAGCCGGGATAATCATAGGTTGAAATACAATGTTTTTTTTAAGCAGAATAAAGTTCAATTGGCAGACTGAAATTTGCCCATCATGGGAGGCGAAAAATCTTCAGGTTAAAATTTGATTTTTAAATATCGTTTTTAACACATTTATCTTCAGTGTATTAATGGTGTTGTTTTTAGTTTTCTTTGATAAGAATTAAAATCCTATTTACTGCAAAGACTGTATTGAGCGCCCAAAATATTTGTCTTTTGAGGGGGTGTGATTGTATGTTTGCACCATAATAATTAAGAACAGAAATTATGATTAATAAAGTATTAACAGTTTTAAAAAATCAGCTAAATGCTCCGGATGGTTTATGGGATCCTAACGTTCCTAGTGAGATTGAAATTGCTATCGTTGATGACATCGCAAAACATGATGAAAACACTGAAGGACTTAGTAACAAAGTGGTAATTAGTCTGCTCAATATTGAGGAAGAATCAACATTGAAAAACAGATCAAGATATCAGCCGGTTGTGGTGGAAAATAATCCGGTCCGATATGATAAGGAAAGTACTCCTGCTTACTTAAATCTATATGTAATGATCGCTGCCAATAGAAGTACGTACAGCAAATCTTTACTGAGTATTTCGAAAGTTATTGAAGTATTTCAGGCCAAGAATGTTCTGGAGTATGTTGATCTTGAGCCTGAAAATAATTTCAGCTTCAGAATTGAACTGCATTCCATTCCCTTTGAACAGCTAAGTTACGTCTGGGGTTTATTAGGCGGAAAAATAATGCCTTCTGCTTTATATAAAATCAGTGTGATAAAAATTGCAGCTAAGGAGGTAGTTCCTGTTAAATTAATTAATGACATTAATATACAGAGTATTAAAGTTGATTAATCATAAAAACAAAAACTAAAAAACTAAAAACTAATAACCCTTTAAACTTTTGAACATGTTAAATCCAGCAACACCAGGTGTTTCTGTTGAAGAAATTACGAAACTTCCATACTCAGTTGCCTACATAGAAACGGCTATGCCAGCATTTATCGGGTATACCGAATTACTCCCTGTTGGGTCTAATGAGCCCTTCATAATCCGTTCTCTTTTAGAATATGAGCAATATTTTGGAAAAGCAAAAGAAGAAAATATCCAGCTGCAGGATGTAGAAGGCAAAGGAGCAACTATTGTAGCACCTCATGCACAATTTTTAATGTATTATTCATTGCAAATGTATTTTGCCAATGGCGGTGGACCGTGTTATATCATTTCTGTAGGGGATTATACATCAGCACAAGTACAATTATCCTCATTGGAAGCGGGATTGGCTAAAATTGATCATAAAAAAATTAAAGAGCCCATTCTTATTATTTTCCCTGATGCTATTTCGCTCACCAATGAATCTGAGTTTTATAGTATTTACAATCAGGCTATTGATAAAGCTAAAGATGAGACTAAAAACAGGTTTGTTATACTGGATACTTATTACGGAAATTCTGTTATCCAATCAGACAATCTTACCACGATTGAATCTTTTAGAAATAAAGTAAACCCGACTAATCATGCGGCAGCTTACTTTCCTCACCTGAAAACCATTTTGAATTATACTTTTGATGAGACTAATACACCTATAGTACATACCGGTTTACAAAAAGCAGGACAAGAAAGTACTCTTTTTTATGCGGGGGAGGCTGCTGCTTTAGATGAATTAAAAAGTTTGGCGAGTGCCGAAATCTCAACCGGGTCTGCGGATGCTTACGTTCTTGCTGATTTATTAGGTCAGGCTATTGCGATAGCAGAAGAAGTAAATGAAAATGCTGATGCGGGTAATAAGAAAAATGCTTTAACCGTAGCAATTTCTGAGGCACAGATTGTATTAGAAGCCATTTATGACGGAACAATAGATGATTTTATGATCCCTGATGGCTCAGATGAAAATGCACCTGGTTTCACTGGAGAGTTTACTGATTTAAAAACGGCAATTCTCGGGGTACAAGACGAAAAAGGAGATGCAGACGGGATTACCCTTAAAAATCTGGAATCATCCAATTCGGCATTATACAATCAGGTGAAAAAAGAAATACAGTCATTAAAAGTTGTTTTACCGCCATCATCAGCAATAGCAGGCGCATACGGCAGAATAGACAGTACAAGAGGAGTGTGGAAAGCTCCGGCAAATATCAATATCAGCCATGTCATTATTCCGACAGAAAAAATTTCAGATCAGGAACAGGCTGCTTTAAATATAGATGATTTAGGGAAATCAATCAATGCGATCAGAACTTTTACAGGAAAAGGTACTTTAATCTGGGGAGCAAGAACTCTTGAAGGAAAAGATAAAAATGATGAAGGGAAAGATAACGAATGGAAGTATGTACATGTACGCCGCTATTATAATATGATCAGACAATCGGTGAACGATGCCCTCAACAAGTTTATGAATGAGCCTAATATCCCTCACACATGGTTACGTGCAAAAACAATGCTGGAAAATTTTCTTAACCAGCAATGGATGGAGGGTGCATTGGCAGGAAGTACTCCGAAAGAAGCTTATGAAGTAACAGTGAAAGGAGTAGAAGGAACTACTATCATGAATGTAGACCTTAAAATAGCATTAGTGCGCCCTGCAGAGTTTATTGTACTCAACTTCTCGCACAAATTGCAACAGTTCTAGAAAGTTAAAATCAATAAATCAATCACGAATAAATACCCGAAGTTCTACTTCGAGGAATAATTAATATTAACGTAAAATTTTTTAAAATGAATTACAAAACCCCTGGAGTTTACGTGGAGGAACAAGGAAAATTTCCCCCTTCCGTAGCGCAAGTTGAAACGGCTATCCCTGCTTTTATTGGGTATACAGCGGATGGACCGAAAAATAAACCAACAAGAATTGCTTCGATGTTGGAGTATGAAGAAATTTTTGGAAAAGCAAACCCGGAAATTTTCGCTGTAGCTTTCAAAGATGGTGCTGCAACAGCAATTCCAACTAAGGTAAGCGACTTTAAAATGTATTATGCCATGCAGATGTATTTTGCCAATGGTGGTGGTCCTTGTTATATTGTTTCTGTAGGAGATTATAAAAGTCCAGAGGCTGTAGGTGCCCCTGCGCCAGCAGAAGCTTTTTTATCCGGTCTTGAATTACTAAAAAAAGAAGATGAGCCTACTCTGATCGTTTTCCCGGATCTTCAAAGTTTAGCTCCTTCTGCTGCTGATATTACTGCTGCTCAGGCTGTTGTTACTAAAACGGTATATGCTAAAAATGTTGCTTCTGCCGCTAAAGGTATTGCTGGCGTTGTTGCAGATGCTGTTGCAGGTGCTAATGTAGACGCTGCAGTTGCTGCTGCAGTTGCTAAGGCAGCTGAGTTTAATGTTGCTAATCCTAACGATTTACAGATTGCTGGTGCTAAGGGTGGTCAGGCTGTTGTAGCCGCAGTTAAGGTGGCTGCAGCTGTTGCTAATGCTACGGTAGCTACGGTTAAGGCTGCTGCTCAGGCTGTTGCTACTGCTCTTGAAACAGATTTTACTACAGCTTCTACTATGGAGACTGATGCTCTTGCTGCGAGCAGTCTTGTAACTTCCAGAGCAGGTAATTCTGTTGCTATCGGCAAAATCTATGCTTTGTACAATAAGGCTTTAGATCAGGCAGAATTATTAAAAGACAGATTCGTCATTATGGATATTCTTCAAGACGCTGCTGCTTTTAGAGACAAAGTAACTTCTACAGGTCTTAAATATGGTGCGGCTTATTATCCAAAACTGAAGACTGTTTTAAGCTATGATTTCAAAGATGCTGATGTTTCAGTTACCGGTGCATCTGGTATCACAACTTTAGCAGAATTGAAGATTGCTAATTCTGAAATGTATAATCAGGCTAAACAAGCAATTCAGTCTGCGTCAGTAGTACTGGCACCGTCATCAGCAATTGCCGGAGTTTATGCCAAAGTAGACAGTACTTCCGGAGTATGGAAATCACCAGCTAATCTAGGGCTTAGCCTGGTAGATGTACCGGCAGTAAAAATCTCCAACAAAGAACAGGATCTGCTTAATGTAGATGCTACCTCAGGAAAATCAATCAACGCGATCAGAACTTTTGCAGGAAAAGGAACATTAGTCTGGGGTGCAAGAACATTAGATGGAAACAGTAACGAATGGAGATATGTCTCTGTACGTAGATTTTTCAACATGGTAGAAGAGTCCGTGAAGAAAGCGACAGAACGTTTCGTCTTTGAACCGAATACAGCCAATACATGGACTCGTGTACAGGCTATGATCGAGAATTTCCTTGATCAGCAGTGGAGAGACGGTGCATTAGCCGGAAGCAAGCCAGAAGAAGCTTATTACGTAAGTATTGGTCTGCACAAAACAATGTCGGCTCAGGATATTTTAGAAGGAAGAATGAACATCGAAATCGGTATGGCTGCAGTTCGTCCTGCTGAATTTATCGTACTCAATTTTTCACACAAATTACAGGAAGCATAAAATCAATTAAATAACAATTAAAATTAAAAATAAATTATGAGTACATATCCATTAGTAAAGTTTGCCTTTGAAGTAGATTGGGGCGGAACAAAAGTAGGTTTTCAGGAAGTCAGCGGTTTAAATGTTGAAGCAGCCTTAATTGAATACAGACATGGCGCAAGTCCTGATTTCAGTAAGATTAAAATGCCTGGAATGAAAACTTTCAGTAACATCACCTTAAAAAGAGGAACTTTCAAAACTGATAACGAATATTTCGATTGGTTCCAAAGCATTCAGCTAAGTACAGTAGAACGCAGATCTATCACGATTTCCCTTTTAGATGAAACAGGAGCTCCTGCAGTAACGTGGAAAGTGAAAAATGCATTCCCGCTTAAATTACAATCAACAGATCTGAAAGCTGAAGGTAACGAGGTGGCTATCGAAACCTTAGAAATTGCCCACGAAGGATTAACTATTGAAAATAACTAATATTAACTTTAAAATTTTTAACAAATGAATTACAAAACACCTGGAGTTTACGTAGAAGAAATTGCGAAATTCCCACCCTCTGTAGCACAAGTAGAAACAGCTATCCCTGCTTTTATCGGACATACGGATAAAGGACCAAGAAATGAACCGACAAGAATCTCTTCTATGTTGGAATACGAAACCATTTTTGGAGGAGCAAAAAATGAAAAAACAGCGATCTCTATTTCAATTGAAGATACTGTGGTAACAGCAAAAGTAGACAACGCCAAACTAAGTCCTTATAAAATGCATTATGCGATGCAAATGTACTTTGCTAATGGTGGAGGTCCATGTTATGTTGTTTCAGTGGCAGATTATGATAAAACTCCTGCCTTAGGAACCGAAACACTTGTCGGCGGTTTATGGTTTGGATTAAAATCCTTAGAAAAAGAAGACGAACCAACACTTATTGTTTTCCCGGATGCTGAAGTTCTAGGAGCAGATGCTTATAAACTATACAATAAAGCTTTGGATCAGGCAGAAGACTTGAAAGACAGATTCGTGATTATGGATGTTTTTGAAGATGCTGCTGCTTTTAGAGCTGGAGTAAACGCTACAGGATTAAAATATGGAGCTGCCTATTATCCGAAATTAGAAACAGTGTTAAGCTATAGCTTTGATGATAAAGATGTTAAAATCGATAGCTATAAAGAAATCAATGCTGCAGGAGCACTTGTAGACGTTACAATGCCTCAGAATGAAAATAATTTAGCATGGTTGAAATCAAAAAGCTCAGCATTATACAATCAGGCTCAGGCAGTCATTGCATCTAAAAGAGTGGTATTGGCTCCATCATCATCAATGGCTGGAATTTATGCTAAAGTAGACAGCACTTCCGGAGTATGGAAAGCACCTGCCAACTTAGCAATCAGCAATGTATTGGCACCTGTAGCGAAAATTTCTCATGAAGAGCAAGAAGGATTGAACGTAGATGCGGTAGCAGGAAAATCAATCAACGCGATCAGAACTTTTACAGGAAAAGGAACATTAGTCTGGGGAGCAAGAACATTAGACGGAAACAGTAACGAATGGAAATATGTACCTGTACGTAGATTCTTCAACATGGTAGAAGAGTCTGTGAAGAAAGCTACAGAACGTTTCGTTTTTGAACCGAATACTGCCAATACATGGGTTCGTGTACAGGCTATGATCGAGAATTTCCTTGATCAGCAATGGAGAGATGGTGCATTAGCAGGAAGCAAGCCTGAAGAAGCTTATTATGTAAGCGTTGGTCTGCACAAAACAATGTCGGCTCAGGATATTTTAGAAGGAAGAATGAACATCGAGATCGGTATGGCTGCAGTTCGTCCTGCTGAATTTATCGTGTTACGTTTCTCACACAAATTACAGGAAGCATAAAATCAATTAAATAACAATTAAATATAAAAATATTATGAGTACATATCCATTAGTAAAGTTTGCCTTTGAAGTAGATTGGGGAGGAACAAAAGTAGGATTTCAGGAAGTAAGCGGTTTAAATGTTGAAGCAGCCTTAATTGAATACAGACATGGCGCAAGCCCTGATTTCAGTAAGATTAAGATGCCTGGAATGAAAACTTTCAGTAACATCACCTTAAAAAGAGGAACTTTCAAAACTGATAACGAATATTTCGATTGGTTCCAAAGCATTCAGCTAAGTACAGTAGAACGCAGATCTATCACGATTTCCCTTTTAGATGAAACAGGAGCTCCTGCAGTAACGTGGAAAGTGAAAAATGCATTCCCGCTTAAATTGCAATCAACAGACCTGAAAGCTGAAGGTAATGAGGTGGCTATCGAAACCTTAGAAATTGCACACGAAGGATTAACTATTGAAAATAACTAATCATGGCAGTTTTATATCCTCCAACCAGTTTCTCTTTTATTGTTAATGGGATTTCAACAACAGAGGGTATTGACTCCAGATTTCAATCTATATCTGGTTTATCAACAGAAATTGGAACTGAAGAATATGCCGAAGGAGGCGAAAACAGGTTTACACACCAACTTCCTTTGAGACCCAAATATCCTAATTTAGTTCTTAAGCGTGGGTTAATCGTAAGTTCCGGATTGATAAGCTGGTGTAGAAATGCGATGGAAAACTTCCAGTTTGAACCCAGAGACCTGATCATAACTCTTTCAGGCGGGATTCAGTCTACAGCGCCCCTAATGGTTTGGAATGTAGTGGGAGCATACCCCGTAAGATGGGAAGTATCCGAATTCAACGCAGAAGAAAGCAAACTTGCTATTGAAACAATAGAACTGAAATATAGATATTTCACAATACCCTCATCGTTAGCAAGCTTAGGCTTGTAATTTCTAAATCAAATCTAAGCACTTGAACGTGTGTTAGTTTAAAGATAAATTTTACCCAAATCTTTTTTCATAAAAAAACAACAGATTGGTCTATAACAGAGACTGAACACACCCTTCATGTGCTTGGATTTTTTTTTAAATAAACATGTTAAATCATTGGTTATT
Organism: Chryseobacterium sp. T20; assembly: GCF_047345655.1. Classification (NCBI taxonomy): domain Bacteria; kingdom Pseudomonadati; phylum Bacteroidota; class Flavobacteriia; order Flavobacteriales; family Weeksellaceae; genus Chryseobacterium; species Chryseobacterium sp. T20. The sequence continues at coordinate 41,943 of NZ_JBLFDU010000010.1, read as the reverse complement.
AGTGTTTTGAATATTAATGATCATTAAAAAACAAACGAAATGCCAATAGAAATAAAAGAGCTTCACATTAAAATAAATGTGGACGAAAAAGCAGCAGCAACTACAACTGCCACATCAGTAGATGAAGCACAGCTTATGCGTGCCATCAGCGAAAGTGTAGAACAGGCAGCAAAGATAGAACACCGTAAAAAAGAAAGATAATGAGAGGAGCAATTCAAAAACTGACAATCGGAACCTACGAAAACTCTGATTATGATAAAAGAATTCAGAGCGGTGCTTTTAAAGCTTTTATCAATCCGACAGGTTTTTCCATGACCTATAAAACGAAATATAATAAAGACCAGGCAGATGGTAATTCTAAACCTAATTTAGGCTATACCTCATCAGCTTCACCTGATTTACAATTAGAATTCCTATTTGATGGGACAGGAGTTACGGAAGCAAATTCCGGTATTAAACTGATCAATAAAATTAAAGGAAAATCTTTTGCGAAAACAGCTGTAACAAAACAGATTGAAGATTTTTATAAGGCGACAGGTGAGCTCGAAGGCTCTATCCATAAGCCCTATAATGTTATCCTTAACTGGGGTAGTTTTGAATTTAAAGGAGTGCTTTCTGAATTAACGTTAGAATATAAGCTATTTGACAATGAAGGCCAGCCTTTAAGAGTTATAGGAAAGGCAACGTTCAGTGAATCAACAAGTCCGAAACTTGCCGGTAAAATTGAAAATCTGCAATCTCCGGATCTTACCCACAAAAGAACAGTACAAGCCGGCGATACACTGCCCTTAATGACCGAAAGAATTTACGGAGATTCCAAATACTATCTGGAGGTAGCTAAAGTAAATAACCTTGTCAATTTCAGACAGCTAAAACCAGGGCAGGAATTATTCTTTCCGCCATTAGAAAAAGTTTCATAACATGAATAATAGCGGATACATACAAACAGCAAAAAATCCAGATTTAGTTACCTATAAGGTGATGTCTGGAGGCACAGAACTGCCGGGGAAGTACGGAGTGAAAAACATTATCGTGGAAAAAGAATTCAACAGAATTCCTTATGCCCGCATTGTTATTTTAGACGGAAGTGTACCGGAGCAGGATTTCAAGCTCAGTAATGAAGATCTGTTAATTCCCGGAAAAGAAATTGAGATCACCGCTGGATACCATTCTGAAGAGGAAACCATTTTTAAAGGAGTTGTCGTAAAGCACAATATCCAAATCAGAAACGGTTCTTCTTATCTGATTGTAGAATGCAGAGATAAGGCTGTAAAAATGACCTTAGGAAGAAAAAGCAAATATTTCTACGAAAGCACAGACAGTGATGTTATTGAAGAATTGGTTGGTAATAATGGGCTTACTGCTGATGTTGAAACGACTTCGAATTCGCATAAGGAATTGGTTCAATACCAGGCTTCTGATTGGGATTTTATGCTCACCAGGGCACAGGCCAATGGTAAACTTTGTTCGGTGGAAGATGGAACCATCAAAATCGCTAGACCTGATTTTAGTGGTGAAGCGGTAGAAACAGTGGTTTACGGGTCATCTGTACATGAATTTGATGGAGAAATTGACGCCAGAGACCAGTTCAACAAGATTACAGCCAAAACATGGAGCTATACCGATCAGGAACTGACTGAAGTGGAAGCTCAGGATCCTGCCATCAACCTCAACGGAAACCTTTCATCAGGTGATTTAGCAGATGTTTTCGGAATCGAAGACCTGCAGCTTAAACATGGTGGAAATCTTACCCAAGGGGAACTACAGGAATGGGGCGATGCTAAAGCAACTTTCCAGCAATTAGCCAAAACAAGAGGAAGAGTAAAGTTCCAGGGAATTCCATCTGTAAAACCGGGAGTTACGTTGACCCTGCAAGGAGTTGGAAACCGATTCAACGGGAAAATATACATAACCGGTGTCCGTCATGAAATAGCTGAAGGAAATTGGCTGGTAGACGCTCAGTTCGGACTTTCTCCAACATGGTTCTCAGAAACCTATGATGTAAGTGAAATGCCGGGTTCAGGAATTATTCCTGCCATAAGCGGATTGCATGTAGGAGTAGTGTCACAATTGGAATCAGATCCGGACGGAGAAGATAGAATTTTAGTACAGATTCCTATCATCAATAACGAGGAAGAAGGGATTTGGGCAAGAATAGCCACCCTTGATGCCGGAGAAAACAGAGGATCATTCTTCAGACCGGAAATCGGAGACGAAGTCATTATCGGATTTATTAATGATGATCCCAATGATGCCGTGGTACTTGGAATGCTGAACAGCAGTGCAAAACCGGCTCCCATTGTAGCTTCTGATGATAACCATGAAAAAGGATTTGTGACCCGAAGCGAAATGAAAATGATCTTTAACGATGACAAAATTTCTTATACGCTTGAAACCCCAAAAGGTAAAAAAGTGATCGTAGATGAAGATGCAGATGTTATTAAAATCGAAGACGAACATTCTAATATTCTTACTCTTAACAAAGAGGGTATTAGTATGGAAAGCGGGAAAGACATCAAGATCAAAGCAAAGGGTGATATCAGTATGGAAGGGAAGAACATCAATGTAAAAGCAAGCGCTCAGTTCAAAGCAGAAGGAAGTTCTGGTTCGGAACTTAAATCAGGAGCAGTAACCGTAGTAAAAGGATCTCAAGTTAAAATTAATTAATAATCATGAAACCGGCAGCAAGAATTACAGATATGCATACCTGTCCTATGGTAACGGGAACAGTTCCCCATGTAGGAGGTCCTATCATTCCGGCAGGAGAACCCACGGTACTTATTGGCGGAATGCCTGCAGCAAGACAAGGAGACAAAGCAGTGTGTACAGGGCCACCGGACACCATTGCGTCAGGATCTTCAAGTGTTTTGATAGGCGGGAAACCTGCCGCTAGAATGGGAGATTCTACCGCTCATGGAGGAGTAATAACCGCAGGTGATGCTACTGTTTTAATAGGCGGATAATAGGGAAGGCAGCTTTGAATACCATCATAAGCTCCCATATCCATAGAATCTGACTCAACATAAAAATGTAAAACATCAATAATAAAACGGTTAGAATAACCAAAAACTCTATGCACAGATGCAAGATGTGAACATTCAATATAACAAATAACGTATGAAAATAAATACAGATTTTTTAGGAACAGGCTGGAGTTTTCCGCCTGAGTTTAACGAGACTGAAGGAAAACTGGTCATGACCACAGATGTAGAAGACATCAATAACAGCCTTAAGATTTTATTGTCAACACGCCCTGGTGAACGTGTCATGTTCCCAAACTACGGGTGTGACTTGCAGGAAATGCTCTTTAAACCTCTGGACTTAACACTGATTACCCAAATGAAAGGAATCGTGGAGCGTGCTATTTTATATCATGAGCCCAGAATCAATATTCTAAGTATTGAAATTGATACTCAGGAAGAGCTTCAGGGGGAAGTTTTAATACAAGTTGACTACGAAGTAAGAAATACTAATACAAGAAGCAATATGGTTTTCCCTTTTTACAAAGGAGAAGCTACCGAAATATAATGAATTACGGGATGTCTGTAGCCATTTTGAATACTACCAAACACTACAATAAGTATTGCATCTGACCATAGAAAGATAAATATAAACAAATGAAAAAAACAGATACATTTTCACATTATCGTGAAGGAAAATCACAAATGCAGCGCTTTTTAGCAGAACTAGATCCTGGGAATCTTGAGTTACACGATTTCGATTTGTTTGACTGGCTATTATTCGCAAACAATTTTGCTCAACGTGTAAACTATTTTGACAAAGATGATAATACAAAACCAAAAGGAAAGTGGGGAAACTTCTTCCTGGGTGATGATGCCGACGCTATCCCACGTAGAGAAAGCGTTGAGTATAAAAGTATGAAAAAACAGGTTACAGATCTTATGTCCCAGTTTGAACAGGATAGCAGCCTGACGCCTCACCTGACATTATTTGTTTGCTTTTTAAAATTATTGGATTTCTCAAAAAAAGCCTTCAATAATCTGACGAAAAGGCACTTGGATTTCTATTATAACGAAATTCTTCAAATTGAGAAAAATGATGCCAAATCAGACAAAGTCTATGTGATTTTTGAACTCGCCAAAAAAGCGATTCAGGAAAAAATTCCAGCCGGTACATTGCTGGATGGGAATAAAGATGCTAATGGCAAAAAACGAATCTACAAAACAGGTGATGAACTTGTAGCCAATCAGGCAAAAGTAGTTGAGATTAAAAGTTTCTTAAATGACGTTGAAAACAGAGAACTGAAAATGGCTCCCGTAGCCAACTCTGCTGACGGATTGGGTGATAAATTGCCGGAAAACAACAACTATTGGTGGCCGTTTGGATATAATTCTGATGAAACCGTTTCCAATAAATCGATTTATAAGGAACTTCCGAAAGCCAAACTGGGTTTTTCCATAGCATCCTCATTACTTGATTTAAAAGAAGGAGAACGTACCATTACTCTTAAGATCGATTTTAATAAGAACTCAACCCAGAAATTACAGAGCCTCTCAAAAACAGAGATTAAAAATAATATCAAAGTGCTTTGCAGCGGGGAAGAAGAATGGTTATCAGGTGCTGACTTAACATGTATTAAAAACGAAGAAGAAAGATTAGAACTTTCTATTACATTACAAAAAGAGTTCCCGGCTGTTGTAAAATATAATAAAGAAGTGCTGGCAGAAACATTTCAAACCAGCTTTCCTGTGGTAAGATTGATGATTGAAGGAGAAAAATACTATGATCTGTATGAAGCTCTCTCAGAAAAATCAATAAAGAATATAGAAATAGCGGTTGATGTAAAAGGAGTAAAATCTATTCAGCTAGAAAATGACAACGGGGCATTAAATTCAGAAAAGCCTTATTATCCTTTCACCGCACAACCTGTTAAAGGATCTAATTTCTATATCAAATGTCCTGAACTGTTTTCCAAAAAATGGCAGAATGCAGACATTACGATCAATTGGAAAAATGCTCCGGATTCTATAAAAGATTTATACAGTGGTTATGTTATTCAACCCAATCAAAATATAAGTTTAACCGATTTTGAGGCCTTAAAAAGCTCATCAATCGTAGGCTCTGATGGTTATTTCAAGGCAGATGTTGCTTTGCTGGATAAGGAAATCTGGTATGAAAAGGCTAATGATATTGATGTATTCACGAAAGTAAAAGACGCTTATAAAATCCAGTTTTCCGTAAATAATGCAAGTAATAAAGCAGGAACAAGTGAGACGATCAGAGTAACACTGAACCAGTCGTCATTACAGGATGTATATCCTAAACTGTATACATTGGCATTATCAAGTAATCCGACCTTTAAAAAACTTATTCCCAACGAACCATACATTCCTTTTGCTGAAGATATAGAGCTGAATTACAGCGCGAAAGAAAATGTGTATTCGTACCTGGAAAAAGAATCTGCCGGGGAAGCTTCAAAAAATAAAGAAGTACAGCTGTATCACGAAGACGTGTTCGGTCAATACGAAAAAGAAGTCGAAACCAACAGCATTGTACCGGTACACCAAAATGGAGGTGAATTGTACATCGGTCTGGAAGCAATGCCTCAGACTACCGTGTCGCTATTAATTCAAATGCTGGAAGGAAGTGAAAATCCTTTAGTGGATACTTTCCTGGAAAAAGAATTTATAGAATGGAATATCCTTTCAAACAATACATGGACAAGTTTGTCGGATTATATGCTGCAAAACGAGACCAGAAAGTTCCTGGAATCAGGGATTGTCAAGTTTAAAGTACCTAAAGATATTGATAAAAGCCATACAAGATTTACTGACGGATTAGTCTGGATCAGAGCCAGATCACAAAGAAGTTATGATGCCGTATGCAAAATCCAGGGAATCTATACTCAGGCTGTTTTAGCAACCTTCCAGAATCAGGATAATGACCTTTCTCATCTCAATAACGGACTGGAAGCGAAAACCATTACTAAGCTTATCACCAGAGTTCCTCAGGTAAAATCTGTCAGCCAGCCTTATAACTCGTTTGATGGTAAATACAAAGAAACAGATACGGAGTTTTACAGACGTGTCAGTGAACGATTAAGACATAAGCACAGAGCCATTACCCAATGGGATTACGAACATTTGGTATTACAGGAATTCCCAGAAGTCTTTAAAGTAAAATGTTTAAATCATACTTCCGAAGATTCATATATGGCACCAGGCCATGTAACCCTGATGGTGGTTCCGAATATTAAAAATAAAAATGCTTTTGATGTCTATCAGCCGAGAGTAAGCCGTGCTTCATTGAATAAAATTCAAAATTATGTAAATGAATTAAATACAATGCACGTGAAAGCTCAGGTCATTAATCCCAATTATAAAGAAGCAAAAGTAGAAACAAAGGTCAGGTTCTTTGAGCAGTATGATGAAACATTTTACATCAAACAGCTGGACGAAGATATTAAAAAATATATATCGCCATGGGCTTTTACAGACTCTGAAAATATTGATTTTAATGTAGAACTGAATATTAATCAGTTGGTTAATTATCTGGAGCAGTTGTATTATGTGGATTACATTGATGAGATTAAAATATTTGTGAATAATGTCCTGCAAAGACAATCTTTAATTGAAGTAGATCCAAAATCAATTCTGGTATCTGCCAAGCAGCACAATGTCACTATTACAGAACAGGTATGTATTTAATAATAAACAAGAAGAAACATAATCATGTCAGAAAATAAACATATTAGTATATCAAAAAATATAGAAACCGGGGATCAGACAGATTTTCATTTTCTACGCAAAACAGGAATTGAATACATAGAAAAGTTAGGAGGAAAACTCTGGACCGATTATAACTCTCATGATCCTGGTATCACCACTCTGGAAGTTTTAAGCTATGCCATAACGGATCTTGGGATGAGGATGAACCTGAACATGGAAGATATCCTGGCATCTGATGATGCCAATAAAGACATTCATACCCAGTTTTTAAAGGCTGCAGAAATTTTACCTTCAAGACCTTTAAACGAACTGGACTACAGAAAGTTGTTTATCGATATCAACACAGCTGGAAGTCTTAAAAGACCGATCCGTAACTGTTGGCTGGTTCCTAAAAATGAAAAATTATATGTCGACTGTAAAACCGGGGATTTAGACTTTAAACCCATCGGAGAAAAAACAAAAAGTTTTAACGTAAAAGGATTGTATGACCTTTATGTAGATTATGCCGAAGATATTGATGTGGATGGTATCGGATGCGAAAAATCTAATGTCAATATCAAAATATTAGACAGTTACCATGCTAATAGAGGACTTTGTGAAGACCTGGCAGAAATTAAAGAAGTTGAAATCCAGAAAGTTGCGGTATGTGCCCGTATCGGACTTGTCAGCAAAGCAGATGAAGAGCTGGTGCATGCTAAAGTCATCAGAACAATCAATAATTATCTGTCTCCGGAGGTTCATTTTTATTCACTGAAACAGATGCTGGACAAAGGTCTGACTACAGATCAGATTTTTGAAGGTCCGCTTCTTGAGAATGGCTTTATCGATACGGAAGAGCTTAAAAACAGCCAGTTAAGAACAGAAGTTCGTCTTTCCGATATCATCAGTGAAATCATGAAAATTGATGGGGTTAAAGAAATTCATGATGTGTCTATTGCAGGTTGCGACAGTGTGATCAAACAAAATAATGATTGGCTGATCTGCATTGAAAAAGGCAGAAAACCGGAACTGTGCGAGCTGAGTTCATTCAGTTACAGTAAAGGCTCTCTTCCGTTAAATATCAATGATAAAAAAGTTCAGGATTACTTAGAAACTCTTAAAAAAGAAGAGGAAGTACTGAGAGAAGATGCAAGACAGAATAAAGAATTGGTATTGCCACAAGGAACTTCATATGATATCGCCAACTATGCTACTATTCTGAATGAATTTCCGGATACCTATGGAGTAGGAGAATCTGGAATCATTGGAAATCCATCCCCGGAGAGAGAAGCACTGGCCAAACAAATGAAAGGGTATTTGTTATTTTTTGATCAGATCCTTGCCGGCTATTTCAAACATCTTGAAAAAGTAAAAGAAGTATTAAGCATTAATGGTAAGTTAAAAAGAACCTTTTTTACACAGGCTCTTAAGAATATTAAAGGCTTTGATGAACTGGTTTCTGAATATGATACTGAAAATGATGATCAACTTACAGATTCGTTATATGAAGAGCTGGATAACAGCGTGGAACGCCGAAACGAGGTTTTGGATCATCTGATCTCCCGTTTTGCTGAAACATTCAGCGACTATACCTTCTTAATGAAATCATTGTATGGGAAATCCACCGATGAAATTGTCTTGAACAACAAAGAAAAGTTCTTGAAAGAATATTCATCATTAAGTAAGGACAGAGGGTTGGGATATAATTATACCTTAATTGGAGATTCAGATCTTTGGAATACCAGTAATATTTCCGGTGTTCAGAAAAGAATCGCCCGCCTGCTGGGAATTAAAGATTATACCCAGAGAAACTTATCTCAAACGCCGGTATCCATCATTGAAACAACCGATAATACCGGTAAAAATACATATACCTGGAAAATAAAAGATGCCGGCAGCAATATCATCTTATCGTCTGTAAACAGCTATACGACTGAGCATATTGCTATAAAAAACCTGAATGATGCCATTTATCAAACCATTCAGATTGATGAGGAAGATCTTCAGAATGCATTAGACACCTTAGATGAGAAACACCCTGAAGTTACATTAGAAAAATTAAAAGCATGTGAACATGGGTACTGTTTCATTGGAAATATAAAAATCCGTGTTTCATTGGGCGGTAATTATTATTTGGAAATTGTAGATGATACCGATAAGCAAAATGTAATTGCTGTTCATAAAAAAACCAACCCTTATTCAGATTTGAAAGAATTGAAAGACGGAATTAAGGCAACGGTGAAGTATTTCAAGTATGAATTTACAGAAGAGGGTATTTTCCTTGTTGAGCATTTATTATTAAAGCCAACCACTAAAGATTATAAACTCATGGGAGGGATTGGCTGTATGTCTATCGGAGGTACTTTCAGAATCATGTATGACCTGGAGGATGAAAATCCTACAACAGATCCGATAGAATATTCGGAAGCCTTTATGTCTTCTTGTGAAGGTTGTGAAACAGATGTGGAGGTGTTTGATCCTTATTCTTACAGGGTAAGTGTTGTCCTTCCGGGGTTTGCTTACCGCTTCCAGGATCCGGATTTCAGACGTTATGCGGAAACCGTGATCAGACAGGAAATTCCTGCTCATGTTTTGGCAAAAATCTGCTGGGTGGGAGACCGTTTGAGTGAAAAACAAACCGCTCAGAACGATTTGGCAGAATTTGAAGTAGCATTTAAAAAATACCTCTCAGATAAATCGAGAAATAATATTACGAATCTTGGAAACAGCATTACGGATTTACTGACTGCTCTCAGCCATTTAAATAATATTTATCGACCAGGAAGGCTTTTAGACTGCGATGCTAATGATAACGACACTCTGGACGGAAAAATCATATTAGGACAATCGAACTTATCAAAAAAAATGAAAAATAATGAACACTAAATTAGACAATGTAACAACCCAATATAGAAAGTTCAACGACAATCAGGCGTTAACAGAAGGGCAATTAAACGAATTTATAGACTATTTCGAAGATCAGGACAGATTATCAAGAACCCGTCTGAGTGGCGTAGGAGTGGTGTGCGGTTTTAAATCGGAATACGTAGAGCTTGAAATCTCACCTACTTTAACAGAAAAAATGTCCAGACCCGGAGATATAGATATTGAGATTCCTCTTGATACTATTATGATTACACAGGGAGCCGGGGTTACTACTGATGGAGACTTGATAACACTGCGTCAGGCAGCAAGCAAAAAATCAGAGGCTGTTATAGACTTCGGTGCTAAAAATTACAGATACTATAGAAATTATGTTGATGTTCTGGGATATGAGCATTTTCGTATCGGAGGACAGCAAATTCCTCTTTTAGAATTGTTTACAACACAAGAGTATACACAGTTAGTGAACGAAGGAGCTAATGCTGCAGATTTTAAACAGGTAAGAGAGATCTATAATTCATTAAATGATAAAATTGTAATTCTGTATCTGGAAAGTTATTCTAATGATGAAACCCCATGTCAGGATGCAGATTGTGACAATAACGGAGCAGAGCAGGTTGCTAATCTTAAAGTGCTTCTGGCAGATTCAGCATCTGTTTCAGAGCTTATCACGAAAGGGGATGCAAAAGATGCGATCTATAAACAGCACAATACCTATGAAAAGCTTTTTGACAGTTTACCTCATATAGAGGCGAAAAGAGTTATTCTGGATGCTCTTGTAAAAACAGCGCCGCAACTAAAAACAAAATTTCACGGTGCCATCAGTACTGTTGCAGAATTAAGTGATGGCTTTACCTCTATTGCAGGAGCTTTTAATGTAAATATGAATCTGGGTGGGCAGACGCTTTTTGATAAACTGAATCCTTTGCTGACAAGCACTTCTCCAGGCTTAGAAGATTATCAATACCGATATGATTTATTAAAGGATCTGATTGATACCTACAATGAAATAAAAGGGCTGATCCTTCATCTGAATGCCGAATGCTGTCCGGATATTGCTTCATTCCCTAAACACCTTATGTTAGGACCAGTTGGAGCAAAGCAGGAATTAGGAAAATATATCCCTTTACGTCACAGTTTTTATAATTCACCCATTACTACCAATGATGACGAGAATTATGAAAGAGTTGTAATGCTTGCCAATCGTTTTGTACAGAAAGTAAATGGATTTCAAACCTATATCGGACGAATTAAAATTACACCTTCAAATATGAATGTAAGATTGGGTAATAAGGCCATACCGTATTACTATAATGTAGACAAATCCTTATTAGCCCAATGGAACTTTGAAAAAACAAAAACCGATAGGGAAGCTTACAACTTAAGCTATCATACAGCCAATTTAGCAGGAGAAGATTTTATTCAGAATCCACTGAATTATAACATTGACAATAATGATTTTTATAGAATTGAAGGTCACCTGGGAATGCCTTATAAAACGGCATTGCAAAACATCAATGATCTTAAAACACAATACGGATTAGCTTTTGATGTCATTGCACTGGTTTTGGAAAAAGGAGGAAAACCTGGTAGCGAGCCACCAATCCGGGAAAAAACAGTCTCTATTGATGAGCTCAGAAAGCAGTTGATATCCATTTCCAGTGATGTCAGCAACAGAACACTTAATTCACAGAATACTTTACTGAACATTTCTAAACTGGATGAACAGCTGAGATTGCTGAACCAGGCTGAATTCTCAAAAGAAGGATCTTCAGATGGCGTTACAGTAGTAAAGCAGGATCCTAAAAAAGACGATGTTGTAAGTGAGCTTTTAAGCGAATTCTTAGAAAGGAAATCAGGTCTGGAACATAAGGCGGGAGTAGAACCGGGCGGAACTTTCGCATTGATTTATTATTCAGAAGAGGAAAATCAGGTTCTTGCGGATTTTTCACTGCCTTATCTGTGTTGTTCTAAAAAGGATCCTGCATTCCTGTCGTTACCGGCAAACAAACTATGTCAGAAAGATGCTCCGGTGTTGATGACCATTGTTCCGTTAGACGGACAAGTAAAAGCATTTGTGAATGGTGCTCCGATTCCTGCAGTTACACAATCCGGAGGTCAAAGCTTCTTTGATCCTGGTCTGGTTAACGCAACTTATTTTGGACAAACGATTACGTTTACCGTTAATGATGATCCTGTTGAAGCACAAATGGTAGTGTACGCACAGCCAAACGTATCTGTTACTACAGGTACTGTGAGCTATGATGCTCCTACGATGGACGAAAATGCAAACAATCCGGATGCTACGGTTGAATTTAATGTTACCGGAGACTTTACAGGGGTTACATTTACCTGGAATTTTGATGATGGTACTCCAATTGTACATAATGAGGCACCAACTAATAAAAAAGTTCATGTGTACAAACTTGTTGCAGGACAGGAAAAAACTTTCAATCCAACACTTACAGTAACCAATGCTAACGGCTGTAGTACGGTCTATAAATTAGCTCCGCTAAAATTAAAAGGTCAATCCACTATTGCATGTTTAAGTGGGATGAGAGTGGTTATTCAGTATAGAGATGATGTAGACCAAGGTCACGTTTGTAATGATGCTACCTTCAACTTAAAAGGAAATGATATTGTAATAGGAGGGGTCAATCCATACCCTGGCTTTATTGGAAATATCCATTTAAGTAATACAGGAGGTAATCAGGATAGAGGTAACCATAAACCAGGTACTCCTGCATTGAGCAGATATAATGAAATTATCATTACTCAGGCTGAAGCCAAGCAAATGGCATCACAATCATCAGATGGTTTTGTAGAGTTTTCACTGGAATGTGCTTTACCAGTTAATAACAGACCACCTACTGGTTGCCACCAGGATGTTGCTTATACGGAAATTTACTTAGCAAACGCTACAGTTCCTATTTATAAAGGATATCCAAACGGGAATTTCCTAAAAATAAACCCTTGTACAGGAGTGACAAAATAATAGGCAGATAATAACTTCATAGGCAGTATCAATTGTCTATGAAGTTTATTAAAAGACCTTAATAAATCATTAAAAATGAACAATAATGAAGAATCAATTAAGTAATATAGCAGTCCAATACCGTAAATTCAGTAAAGGGCAGTATATAGAAGATCCTGATCAGTTCAATGAGTTCCTGGATTTTTTCGAAGATCAGGACCGTTTGTCCAGAGTATTGCTGCAGGGAGTGGGTATTGTATGCGGTCTCAAACCAAACCTTATTTATAAAAACAGGCTGCTCAGCAGTATACAGCTTTCTCAGGGAGTAGCACTTACCACCGATGGAGATTTATTAACCCTGAACAATACGAGTAAGAAGAGTGAAGATCTGTACATGAGTGATCTGAAGACGGTTGATCTGGCAAATAAAGACTTCACCCATTTTAAAGCATATGATAATTTTAAAATAAAATACCCGTCATTTTACGAGGGAAGCGAGCAGATTGAATTATGGGAATTGGCAACAGCTCAGGAAGCAATATCAGATTTTCAACCTATTAATAGTCTTACAAATCTAGAAGACAAATACCTGCTGCTGTATTTGGAAGACTATGAAAAAGAAATTAAACCTTGTAGAGGAGTTGATTGTGATAACCATGGAATACAACAAATCAGAAACCTTAAAGTATTAGTTACTACTGCAAGTGGGATCAATCATATTCTTGGAGAAGATGGTTTTACGCTACCTGACCCTATAACAGGTGAGGTTCAACTGAAAAGAAAAGATCGTCTTCAGCCTCATCCTTTGTTTATCGAAGATATCATGGAGCCGGTGAAACAAAACCGGGTTATTTTAGAACAGTTTGTTTCAGAAAAAAAGTTGAGCGCTTCTGATTTAAAAAATATATATATCAAAGCTCTGGATAAAACGAATTTTGGGAAGATGGTTTTTGATAGAATGGATGCAATCGGTAAAATAGTAGGAATTTCAACCGCCAACCATGATACATTTAAAGCATCATTTACCAGAATTTTTAATCAGGACTCAGGTTTTCAGTACGCTTACGATGTTGTAAAAGACTTAATGGATACCTATTCTGAAATTATAGAATTGCTTCCTAAAGCATTCACCAAATGTCTTCCGGATTTTGTTTCTTTTCCTAAACACATCATGCTTGGGAAATTACTATCAGATATCCAATTGGATTTCTCAAGACATAGGTTTTATAATTCGCCTGCTTTGGATGATGATAAAGCAACCCAAAAAGTTAAAACCCTGATTAGTCGCTTTAATCAGCAAGTGGGATATTTTAACCCTGATAATATTGTTAAAAATAAAGAAAAAGTTAAAATTACTCCATCACAAAAATTAAATCCTCTGAGTAATAAAGCAATTCCTTTTTATTACACGGTTACAGAAGATTTCTTAAAAGCGTGGAATTTTGATAAAACAAGCAATAGGTCATCTAACAGCAATCTAACATTTGATACGGATTGGGTGTTAATAGGAAAATCCGAACAGGAAAGTCCTTTACATCTCAACATAGATAACTATCCATTTTATAATATAGAAGGTCATCAGGGAATGGATTATCAGCTTGCTTTTGAACAGATAAAAGAAATCAAGGATAAGCTGCAGCTGGGATTTGATATTATGCTCTTGTCTTTAGAAGAATTAAAAGGAAATAAAGATCTGTCAAAAGCCTATTTCAATGAATATGTAGAAAAGAACTCGGGATTGGAACATAAGCGGGGAGTAAAAAGTGGAGGTACTTTTATCCTGGTTTATGATTCCATAAAAAATCCAAAAGTTATTGCAGACTTTTCACTTCCATACATCTGCTGTACTCCAAAAGCGATTGTCAAATTAAGTTTGCCAACTTCTGTTATCTGTGCTGAATCCAATCCTGTACCTTTTACAATATCCCCTATGAATGGAGTTGTAAAAGCAAATATCAGTAATGGTGTGAAATTTATCAATGGACAATATGTCTTTGATCCGAAGGCTGTGGAAGAACAGTTCTATGGTCAGGAAATTACCTTTACTGTCAATGGAAAACCTACTGATTGCAGCATTAAAGTGATTTCGGAACCGGATATCAAAGTAGAAGTCGTTCAACCTGTCATTTATCCTGGAGGAGATTCAACAGCAACGATAGTAAACTTTAAAGTTTCCGGAGCAAACTTTGCCACCTATGCGTATAGCTGGGATTTCCTGGGGACTGATGTTTGGACTCCTGTCAATCCGGATGAAAATGGATATCTGAGTTATAAGTATTACAATCTGGATCCTTCAAGGATTCCAACTGTAAGAGTGAAGGTGATTGGTAATGGCTGTACCCAGGAGGTAGCTGTAAATTTACCATTGACCAAAGAGTGTCCTGTGGTTTCAAATATTAAATATTCCGTTGTTGATAATGGTGATGGTACCCAGACATTCACATTTGATTGGGATTTACCTAAAGACCTCACTGGAGTAACAGGCCTGAATATTTATGATTCAAATGATCCTGCAAATGGCTGGCATTATGAATCCGGATCATATAGTCCGCGAAGATCAATCAAATTGCCTTTAGGTAAATACGATATCAGATTCGGATTGGTGGGTTCATGTAGAGAAGCAGGAAATACTGTGGATCTTCCGGGGTTTGATGATATTGGAATTGAAAAAGATCAGAATAATCACCCACCTACTGCGTTGATCAGATGGAAGGATAATTCAGGAATTGAGGACAGACTATGCAGGCAGTCGGTTTGTAGTTTTACCATTGACGTTTACGCTACGGATCAGGATGAAGATATTGCAACTATTCAGATTTTTAAAAGTACTGATAATGGAGCTACATGGAGTTTGTTTATTGGTAATCTTACGGGAACTTCATTTACTGATACCATAAACAGAGCTGGTACACAGTTATATAAAGCAATTGTTACAGATAGAAAAAACAATGCAACAACTTCAAATATTCTGTCTTATAAAAAAGAAAATAACCCACCTGTTGTATCAATCAAATGGACTGATACAGGCGGAATTGAAGACAGGGTATGTACACAGTCTGCTTGTAGTTACACAGTTGGTGTCTATGCAAGCGACCCTGACGGTGATATTACCAATGTTCAGATTCATAAAAGTACTAATAACGGGGCTACATGGAATGTGTTTATTAGCAATCTTACGGGGACTACATTTACAGATTCTATAAACGGAGTGGGTATAAATCTATATAAAGCGGTTGTAGTAGATGGAGAAAATAATACCGTGACTTCAAACATTCTTTCCTATAAAAATGAATATCGTCCAACGGTTGTCATCAATAGCATTAGCTTTCCTAATAAAAATTGCTGTACTGTTGAGCTGCGCACTATTTTAGCTGGTGCCGGTGGTAGTCAGAACATTCTTTTATCTAATTTACGTTTTAGGCAATTGGGATTAAAAGGATGGGGAAGTGGAGCAGATGTACTTCTGTATTTCTGGAGCAAATTAGAAGGTCCGGATGTAATCCTTGAGAATGTTAACGAACCGACTCTTATCATCAAAGATTTACAGGTTGGGAAATATAAATTCCAGCTTTTGGTCAGGGATGCTAATAGTGATGCATTTGAAATTGATGTAGCAGAGATAAGAGTGGATTAAGGAACATATTCTTTGTGCTATATCTGATATAAAGGGGTGTTTTTTATTTTTTGGAATAATTACAACATCCCTTACATACTAGAAAAATAAATAACAACAATAAACATACTATAATGGAAAAATGTGATGTTTCATTTAAAATACAATATCAATCTTCCGAGACAATAACAGAGGCTTCTGTGAAATACAATTATCCACCGGGATCCGCAAATGTAGAGACCGTTGATATAAGGAATGCAGTGCTTCAGGATAGTAATTCAATAAAACTGCCTGGTATTCAGGAGGTGGGTACGTACAATCTGGACGTTGAGCTGGGAGTAAATGGAGTTGTGGCTACAAGCAATGCTACATTGAACGTTGGAGGGTGCAGCTCTTCCTGTGAAACTCCGAAGGTCCTTGATGTAAAAGTACTGGAGGATGGGCAGCTGGTAATGAACTATGTGGTTTTTAATACCAGCAATCTTGCGGCATTGGAATACCAGATAGCGAAAGATCCTGCTTTTAAAGATGAAGATATTATTTATTCAAAGGTGGGCTTTAGTGATGTAAATTATACCCAATTTGAAAATATTGACATGAGAAATGGAAATATTCCAGATAAAACTCCTTTATACATAAGAATAAGAAAATATTGCAGACCCAATGGAATTTCGGAATGGTCGGATTTCGCAAAATTTGACTCAGGAATATGGGGAGTAGAAGCTTACTGCTTGTCCGGTGTAGATGATCGTAACAAGGATTCTCTTTGTTTCGGAACATCTCCTGCCTGGAAAATGAAAGTAACTTTAAGCCCCTTTAGACCAGGTATAGGAAGCTTGATCTGCCTGACTAATGGTATGCCTGCAATACCGGATAATATAAGAGAGTTTGAGCAAAATGCACCTGAGAATTTCAAAAAAAGTGGAATAAGATGGATACGATTCCTAAGGTCTGATTCAGAATTTAACCCAGGTTTAATTTATTGGGTAGATCCGCAATCAGCTGAAATACAGAGAATCGATGAAGAACAGTGTTATTAGAATATCTTACACTATAATAATCTGAAATGCCCCAATAAAATCCTCAAGAAATTGAGGATTTTATTTCCCTGGGCAGTTATCTTCTGTTGTTTTTACGTCTTGTACTTATAATATTGAAAAGTTTCGCAACATCTTTCAAATGGATTTCGAAATCTTCATAGTATTCATTCAGAGAATGAAGGGTAATAATCCCTCTCTCCACATCATGGTTGATGATTCGCTTTACCAAAATTCCTTTCTCTTTGTGAACGATGACAAAATCCCACTTATCATAATGGAGTTTACTCATCCAGTAATCCTGTCTGATGTTTCTGCATAAGATAATATCACCTTCCAGATAACTTTCGTATGATCCGTTATCCATACTGTCTCCTTTCACTTCAAAACACATGTATTCACCTCTGTGCTCTACATCGTCCGTAAAAGGAATAGTGGGTAAGCTTTCTATATATTCTTCATCAGCAAAATTACTCAGGTAACCAGCTTGTGCGTATTGATTCGCCAATGGAACGTGCATGATCTTTAAATCTGAAAAAACAACCGGAGACGCACTGTCATCATTGAGTTCCTGTTGTTTTAACAGTAAATTGGTAACAAAGTAAGCCGTCGTTTCCGGTATTTTTCGTTCGCCTTTTTCCCAATATTGTACGGCTCTGGTGCCTACTCCTATAGATTTTGCTATATCAGCCTGCTTCATGTTTAGTTTCTTTCTGATTTCTTTGAATTCTAAATAGTTCATTTTGATATGTTTATAGTTATTTGTAAAAAAAAATGAATAATTTGTTCGTTTTTTATTTTGAAAAACGAACAATGTTCGTATATTTGTTTCGTCGTTAAGATGGAACAGTACAAATGTACAAAATTATATTTAAAATTTAATATTTTTTTAATATTTTGAAATATTGGTTTTGTTCGTAATTATGTGTAATTAAGTAAGTTGAAAAATTATTTTTTACATTTTGTACTTAATGGATAGATATTTTTCTTTTTTACTTTATCCGGAGCAAGTAGGAATAGAGAAAGTTTTAAATAATACATAAAATGTAAAAAGTGCGTTTTTTATATTGTTTTATTTGTGTTTTGTTCGTTTTTAAATTGTTTCGCTAATGATAAAAATGCGTTTATTTTTGATAGATATCTGAATAAAGCAATCATTTTGCTCTTTGTTTTTTTCTGAAAATAAAAAACAAGCCCAACATGTAGAATAATACGACTGCTCAACATATAAAATATCGATTAATTATAGTTGTCAGTAAAGTTGCTAATACATCCTGAGAGGGCAAATGAAATTTAAAATAAAGAAGTCAGGGTAAGATTTTTATTGAGAAATACCTGGTACCGGCTTCTAAAAAAAACAAAATTAATTGAATTAGACATCTTTTTAGAAGGCGGAATATTCGTCTTTAGGGGATTCTTATGACTTAATGAAACGGTCAACAGGCAAGAGAAGGAAGCCTGTCTGATTCAAAAAAAACTTTTTAACCAAAAAAACTTTTAACCATAGAATATGAAACGCAGTAAAGAATTAGTCGAAAAAAGAAAAGATTTTGTCATTGATTATGTAAAACGTAATCAGGATAAACAGATGAAAGTGATTGTCAACGAGCTGATGGAAATGTTGTTCCTGTCTGAAAGAACAATATATAATATCATTCTTCAGCCATAGTATACAGTCACGGAAGAAAGCTCAATCCTTACCATTTAATATAACGTTGTAATGTGAATATCAGTAAGATAATGTTTGTAGATAGTGTGTATTCATAATTCATTTCTTGAAATTATTCATTCTAAAAAGATAAAAAAGGATTCAAAGCTATTGCTAAATCCTCAACAGCCTCATACATCAGATTAAAAGGCTGCTCTGATATCTTTCTCAAATTTAAATTATAGGTAAAATATTAAGGTGAAAAACGGTTTTTGCTTTGTCGTTCTGTTGTTTTTAATGAAACATGAATTGTAAAAGTAAACCGTTTGGCCTTAGTGTATGGGAAGAGAAATCAATTTAAAAAAACTAAAAAAGCAATTATTCATTTAACAAAATTCTAGTAACCATGAAAAAAAAAGAAAAGAAAAAAAAGAAAAAAGATAAAGAAAAACTGAAGAAGCCAGGTAGAGATATCAGTGATATTATTGAAGAGTTAGCGTATGCGGATGAGAGCGAAAATATCATGAAAATCAGAAAGTTTTTAGATGATATGTATATCCTGTCTCAGGAATAATTAAACATCTGAAAATGGTTTGAAAATTAAACATTTTAATAAATAATAGAGAAGAAAAGAATGAATTTGGATAGTATAAAAGCCCTTTTAATCGGCACTGCAATAGCATTTTCAGGAGGATTACTGAGGGTACTGGTCTCCATACAGAATAAAGAGAAAAAACAACCATGGGAACATTTTATCACCTTGGTAATCGTAGTCATCGTAGGCTTTACAATGAGCTATTTAATGAACAGAGCTGAGCTGCATGACAAATGGTATTCAACAGGGATATTATTTGTGCTTGGCTACGGTTATGATAAATTCCTGAAAATGATCACTACAAACCTCCCAAACTGGATTGATAAAGCAGTGAATCTTTTTATTGAAAACCGATATGGAGTGAAGACAGACAGACAGTTTGATGAGGAAGAAGAAAAGAAAGATGATATGAAATAATAAAAAGATTCTGAAACAGCCTTTACCGTAATGACAGAATCACCCACTCTAAAGGAGATATTATCCCGGAAAAGAGTGTATTTAAAACTTAAAAAACCTGAAAATTTAAAAGCAAGAGAACAAACAAGGAAATGGTTCAGTGTTGCCTGTTTCTCAAAGTCAAATACCATTTCTATTTACTTACATTCTTAAAGGATCAACTTTCAAGGTATGATTTTTTCCAACCCGGCAGGCACCCTATAAGGCACAATATCTTAGTTGTGCCTATAGGTCTTTTAAAATAATATGAAATAAAAAAACTAAGTCAATGAAAGCAGCAAAACCTGTAGAAAAAGACAATAAGGCCCATAAAAACCAGAGCAAAAAGCAAAAGCCGAAAAATCCGGTAGTCGTACCTCTGTCTGAGGTAGATGGGGTCAGTATACAGACACAAAAATCCGGAAATAGAGGCGTTACTGCCGGATCAGGAAGTCCTAATGACAGCCTGCTCAACCTCAATGGTACTATTGCGGGGGTTCATGATTCACGAAACATTTATGGGAAGGGATCAGAAAAAAATTATGGAAAACTCCAGGAGAGTCTGGCGAAAACCGGAGATATCAACCATCCTGATACCAGGAAAATTGAAAAAGGCTATATGTCTACTTTGAATGACAATCAAATACAAGATTACCATAAACTCAAATCGGGAACCTATCTGCCTAAAACAGTACAGGAACAAGCTGTAGTTTATCAGGAAAGCAAGAGCAATCAGGAAGCAAAAGCGGATACAAAGACGGTAGCGGCAGGAAAAGCAGTTTCCAGGAAATCAGAAGTTGCTGCTGTAGAAAAAACTCAGTCAGCCCCTGCAGATAAAGCGGTAGAGGCTGATATTGAAACTAAAACTTCTGCAAATGCCGCAGACAATCCCGGATTTATAGAATTGAGCGGACGGATCAGTACCACAGCTAAGCTGCAGAAGCAACACGAACCATCAACCAAAGCGACAAATGATGCACAAGCTGCAGCACCATCACCTGCCAACGAACGTCAGAGTATGGCGCAAGCCAGCCAGGTGAACACCATGGATGAACAAAAACCAGGGCTGTTCAAGAAAGAAGATTTTAAAGCTTTGTTGAGTGAAAAAATACATAACATCAAGCTTCCTAAAAATGAAGAGCAGGCAGATGAGTTTGAGAAACACAACAATATACAGGAAGTCAATCAAAAGGCAGTAGGCGATGTTAAAAAAGAAAAGAATCTGGCATCTAATGATATTGCTTCTGCAACAGCTGCACAACCTGATACCGCTGCACAGCCTGTTCGTGCCGTTGCAAAAATGCCAACACAACATATAGGTGTTGCTCCGGGAACACCCAATGTAGCGAAAGCGATGCCAGTGAAAAGAAATGCAGAAAGCGTAGAACAGCCTATTAAGGAGCAAACAGCAAGCATCGACAGTGAAATGAAAGCCAATGGGGTCACCGATACGATGTTGGCAAAATCTAATGAGCCTACGTTTACAGATGCTTTGGTACAAAAGAATAAAGCCAAAACCCAAAGCGCTGCAGCAACTCAACAGTTCAGAACCAACGAAAATAAAGAGCTGTCTAAAACCCGTAATGAAGCCCAAACACAAGCGGCACATCACATTAGTGGCATGCATGGTGCAAGAAAAGGCGGATTAGGTAATGTACATGGTGAACAAAAGCAAACCTCAGGCAAAGACAGTCAAAAACGAAAAGAAATTGCCGATCACATTAATGCTATTTATCATACTTCTAAAACCGATGTGGATGGTATTTTAAATAATCTGGACAAGTCGGTGGCAGAAAAATTCGATAATGGCAGCAGAGAAGCTAAAAAAGCATTTGAAGCCCATGTCGATAAAGAAATGAAAGCTTATAAAAAGAAGCGTTATGGGGATGCCTATGCAAAATACGGAGCTTTAGTTGCAGCAGGGAAATGGTTATGGGACAAAGCTACAGGGCTGCCTAAAGAGGTCAATAAATTTTTTGACAGTGGTAAGGACTTGTACATTAAAGTCATGGATAAATTTATTGACCAAATTGCAACCCATGTTACCACTCAGCTTAATGCAGCCAAAACCAGAATTGCTAAAGGTAAAAAAGAGGTACAGACTTATGTCAACAGTTTATCGCCAAGTTTAAGAAAAATTGGAAAAGATGCTATTGCAGAGATCCAAAGCAAATTCAATGCGCTGGAAGACAGCGTAAATAGCAAAAAGGATGCATTAATTGATGTATTGGCTAAAAAATACGCAGACAATATAACCAGTATTGATGCCAGAATTTCAGACTTAAAAACACAAAATAGCGGATGGGTTAATCAGGCTCTTGAGGTACTTAAAACCAGTGTGTTTGCTATTATTATTGAAATTAAAAATACGCTTACCAATTTATTATCCGGTGTTATCAGTGCCATTCAGGCGATCATCATGGATCCGATAGGGTTTTTCAAAAATCTTATTGCCGGAGTTTCGCAAGGGTTTACCAATTTCGGGAACAACATCTGGACTCACCTTAAAACCGGTTTCTTCGGATGGCTGACCGGAGCAATGAAAGGTATTTCTATTACGATGCCGGAAGATGTATTCTCATTAAAAGGAATTTTCTCCATTACCACACAGGTGCTTGGTTTAACATGGAGTGGCATTAGAGCCATCGGTTCTAAAGTGATAGGAGAACCTGTAATGAAAGTTCTTGAAACAAGTTTTGAAATGGTACAGATAGTTCGTAAAGAAGGTGTTGCGGGACTTTGGGAGCATTTGAAAGATCAGTTTGCGGACCTTAAAGCTACGGTAATGGATGCTATTATGGACATTATCCAGACACAGGTGATTCAAGCGGGTATTAAATGGGTAATGGGATTATTGACTCCGGTAGGAGCATTTATAAAAGCGGCAATGGCGATTATAGATGTTGTGAAATTCTTTATCCAGCGTGCAGCACAAATCATGGAGCTGGTAAAAGCCTTTACCGATAGTATAAAAGCAATTGCCAGCGGAAATGTAGGAGCAGTGGCCAAATCGATAGAAAATGCATTGGGTAAAGCTGTCCCTGTACTGATAGGTTTCTTAGCTTCATTACTGGGAATTGGCGGTTTAGCAGATAAAGTTGTTGGGGTAATACGTAAAATACGTGAGCGTATTGTAAAAGCAATTACTAAGTTCTGGACTTTTGTGAAAATAAAAGGTGGTAAACTACTAAACAAACTGGGCATTAGTAAGAAAGGAAAAGATGATGGAAAGGATAAAAAAGGAATGACCAAAAATGATAAAAAGCTTGAAGATAATGAAGTTGGAGAAACCATTTATTTTTCTGCTGAGGGAGAGAATCATAGACTCTGGATTAGTACAAAAGGTAATAATGTTGAAGTAATGGTAGCGAGTACGCCTATGAGTGTAGGTGACAGACTAAAAAAATGGGAGGATGAGCTTCATAATTTACCAAAAGAAGAACAAGTAAAAGCTAAAACTCTATTGTCTCAGGCTAAAGGTCAATATCTTGAAACCCATAAAGGTGCAAAAGAAACAGATAAAGCATTGGATAAAGCTAAAATACAAGGCGCATCAAGCGATGA
The DNA here is from genome assembly GCF_047345655.1 of Chryseobacterium sp. T20. Lineage (NCBI taxonomy): Bacteria > Pseudomonadati > Bacteroidota > Flavobacteriia > Flavobacteriales > Weeksellaceae > Chryseobacterium > Chryseobacterium sp. T20. Next base: position 18,526 of record NZ_JBLFDU010000010.1, on the reverse strand, counting down.
AATTAAAAGAGCAGAAAAATTAGATAATAATGTAGAGAATAAAGAAGAGCAACTTTCTAATACGCTACAGCAATTATTTAATATATTTGGAGAAGGCAATGCACTGAATTATAGCATACAAAAAGTTGCTTTTATCAAAAACGAAGAGTTCGTGAAAAATGAAGAGGCAAACTTAAAAGAAGGCAAATATCCGGAAAGAGTAAGAGAACAAATGCTAGAGTTTATTAAGCATATACCAGGGTTAAGAAAAGGTGGAAATACTAAATTAAGAAGAGAGATGGTATCTAGTGAGTCAACAGCAATTCGTAAATGGGAGATCGCACAAGGAGCAATATATTCTCCATTTGTAGAAGAATACCATGAGGCATTACAAGAGATGCGAAAAGAGCTAGATGGACAAGAATATATTATAACTACAGAAACAGGTGGGTCCTTTTTGGGAGATGCTGTAACTAAAGGTACATCTATCAAAAATGAAAAAATAGAAAAAATGCCAAGAGATAGAGTAACAGGTAAAACTCATAATACTCAGCAACCTGAAGATATAGTAAAGTATGTAAAAGAAGTGATGCAAGGAAGAGAAAATCAATCTGTTATATTTACTATTGTAGAACCAGTATTTTCCGGTAGTGCTTTAGGCTCATTAATAAGAAAAGCTACAGGGGAATTATTATCTACTTATCCTAATGTTTATTTTAAATTTGTAACCATGCAAGAAACTTTAGGATTTGATAAAGATGAGGCACATAAAAAGATAGAAGCAAGTAAAGGAAAAATGAGAAGGGCAGCTAAAATTACAGAAGCACAAGCTAATAGAGTACAAGTACATTATGCGCAAACTACTTACGTATTAGGAGAAGATGTACCTACACACACCGATTATAGAGCTAAAGATCCTGTAATCGTTTTTAATGCTACTGATAAAGTAATGACAGTATATCAAATAAAGCCATCTGATCACACTACTACTAGAGACATTGTAATTGCTATAGGGAATGGTGAATTTAAAGGCAAACTCAAAGATGTTTTATAAGAATATAGTATATTGAACTTAACAATTTTAACAATAAAAATAATAATATGGCAATAGGTATAATACAAGTAGATTTACATAATCCTAGATCAGGATCTTATTATGATGAAATACAAGAATTAGTTAATAAATATTTGTCGGGAGATCATTCTTTAGAAACAGTTAATGCATTGATCGTAGAACTTATAGACGATGAACTTATGTTTTTTGCAGAAGAAGAGTTTCCTTATGCAGAATTATCTAGATGTAAATATAGTGTAATTTCTCAAGATACTTTTATTAAGTTGCAACAAAACAAAATGTTACCTTCTAAGTTAGAATACTCTTCAGATATGTATGGGAATTTTAAATATGAAAATAATGAGTTTATACATCCAGAAGGAGAAAAGAATTATTTATATTTAAATATGCCATGTATGGTTTTTTTTCAAAATAACATAGTTACATTTTTTATTCTTTATGAATATGGAGATAAATTTGTTTCTTATTCTTTAAGTTATGATGATTTAAAATAAGAAAATCTTGATAAAAAAGGTATTTGAAATGGACAATATACCTAGTAAATAAAAGTATTAATATCAAAGACTTCGCATATATATCCTAGTTTTGCGGAGTCTTTTTAATTTAGCAAAGTTTATACTGTGATAAAAATCAATGCTTTATGATGGGGATTGTAATTATATGTGGAATGTAAAAGCTTATTTTTATTGTAGCTTTTTATAATTTTTCAGGGAAATTCAATTTCATTATATTTTTATCTAAGTGAATTGGAAAACTTGGTATCTTGTAAAAAAATATAAAAGCTTGGATTATATGTAATCCCCCGCTACCGCACGAATATTTCGTGCGGTTTTATTTTCAATCATTTATCTACAAGTTTTTATCTTTATAAAAGAATAATCAATACTTTTGAATACATCAAATAATCAAAGTTAACAACTCATTAAAATATTGAATATGAAAAAAACACTATTCTTTTGTTCCCTTCTCTTCGGTCTTTCTGTAGGCGCCCAAACTATAGAATCCGGAAGCCACAGCACCACTGGTTATATAAAAAGTGATGGGACCATAGAAAACAGCAGTCATTCCACGGTGGGATACATTAAAAATGATGGGACTATCGAAAATAAAAGTCGAAGCACTATTGGGTACATCAAAAGTGACGGAACTATTGAAAATAAGAGCCGTTCTACGGTAGGTTATGTAAAAAAAGATGGGACTGTAGAAAACAGCAGTCATTCCACCATTGGCTACATCAAAGATGATGGAACGGTTGAAAACAGTAGCCGTAGCACTATCGGGTATGCAAAAGGAATCAAAAAAGAGTGGGCGGCGGTAGTATATTTCTTCTTTAAGCTGAATTAATCATCACTCTTCGAAAAAAATTAACGTTAAGCATAGAAGCAAAAAGGCTCGGATTATAAGATCCGGGCCTTTTTTATTCCTGAAAAGTAGAGGGTACTGCAACTACAGAATAGCGGGGCCAAAAAACTTTCACAGGAACAAAAAAAGTATGAATTTTGGGCAATGAAACGTAAGAAGTCATCATCCTGCTTCTTATAACTAAACGGTGCTGCAACTACAGCATAACGAGACTAAAACCCTTTTCCAGGGATAAAAAAAGGATGAGTTCAGAACTTTAAAACATAACATAAATTATCATTGAAACCAAAGTGTAATGATGCCCAGAAGCATAAATTATAAAGAAGTATTATGGAGGAAAATAAACTAACAACCAGAGACCAGTTAAAAAACTATTTTGAAACAGGAAAATATCCCACACAAAGCCAGTTTGAAGATCTGATAGATTCTTTAAGGCTTAGAGAAGATGTTCTTACCAAAAGAGAACTGGCCATTTTTGCCAATAGTTTGGCAGCTATTGACAACTCATTCGTTAATTTTTCAACAAATAATGTCGGAAATCTAAAATTTTCAATCGTAGTAAGCACAAATGATGAACCGGATCAGGTGATCTCATCTGCTGATTTCAAAAGCTTTTTAGATAAACGTTATTTTGTAGGGAGTGCACCTTATACGATAAAAGTAAAAGAAATATTTGAAGGTGATTTGAAAGAAACGGAATATTATAGTTTGGCGTATCAATTAGATCAAACCTATACTGTTTATAGATTGTTCGGGAATAATCTGAAGACAATTCCCGTTGGATTTGACTTTGGAGAGCTGGAAGGTATTGGGTTACCTATACAACTTTCGAAAGGAGAATTTGGAAGAAAAATAAACATTTTAAACACCAATGTTAAGTTCGTTAATAAAACTGAAGTGCCCATCAAGTATAGAATAGAAAGCGCGGGATGGAATGATCGATATAGAGCTGAAGATACAGTTACGGATCATTATGACCTGGAAGATTCTTTGAGCTTCTATTATAGAGCAGACCTTACGAAAGCCAGTCAATCCATTAAATGTGAAGTCTATAATGCTGAAAATGATAACCTTTTGACGACCGGTTATTTACCAGCAGGACAAAACCAGGTTTCTTTGAATGGCGGCCAGGTTAATGGAATCAGAAATATAAGAATCGAATGCAGCTATTCTGAAAATGTAAAATAGTGAAATCTAAAAAGGTGAGTTTTTGAACTCCAGACTGAGAATATGTAGAAAAGAAAACCAAAGAACAATAAAATATAATGGAAGAAAATAAATTGACCTCAAGAGAAGAATTAAAAACCTATTTTAAAACCGGTGAATATCCCACACAAAATCAATTTTCTGATTTGATAGATTCATACTGGCATAAAGATGAAGTGATGGATTTGGAAGCTATAAAAGGCTTACAAGCTTCTTTAGATAATAAATTGGATAAAGAAGTAGAACAAATTCTTTTAAAAGCTGTAAATGATGCAGTAGCCAGTACAAAATCAATTGTTAAAGGAGAAGCATTTCCAAACAGTTCACCAACGGTTTGGATGCCGGGTGATCCGAATCTTTACGAAAAATGGGAAGCCAGGACAGTAGGTACTTATATTAATTTTAAAAATATTTCCGGTGTACCTATTGAAGTTACAACTGCAGATCTCGATGAACAGTTAGTATTTCTGAATGTTAGTAATGGAGTGACGAAAAAAGACTTTGTGGCTGTTCCGGGAGTAAATGTAGCATTAGAGTTTGATTCTGATAATAATACTGACGCTCAGGGAGGCAAACAAATCAATAGTTGGCTGGTCAATAAAGTAAAAGGTGGAGAATCTGATGAGGTAAGAAAATCAGTAGAAGAAGTAGGTAGTTTTTATAAAAAAATAGGAGTTGAATTGGCAGGGACTTCTCCTGATGGGATACAAGCTGGTTTATACAATATTAAATCAAATACAACAGCAGTTTCAGATTCAAATAAATTTTTAACAAAAGCAAATATAAGACTTGCAGTAGCAGGTAATTTAAAGTTTTGTATCGGACGCTATGATGGTACAAAATTTATTATGCGTTGGGAAAGTGAAGAGCAATCAGGGGTTGCCGGTTGGAACAATTTTGATTTTACAAGCCAGAAAATTAAAATTAATACCGGAGAAATGGCTGCTGTTGTCTGTTTACCAACTACATCAGCTCAAATATTTTATGGAGATCCGGGTGCTGCAGGAAATAGATTTGTTCAATATAGCACCACTTCAGGAGGAGTACAGGCAGGTGTAGGAAGTTATTATGCTCTCTGGTTTGAGCTTTCGGATATTAATGAAACTACTCTGCAAAGTGAATCCGTTTTCAATCTTTCCAAATCAGTTAGTAAAATTGTAGAAAATTATTCTCAGAATGGCTATACAGGTGTTGAGGTTGGAAAAGGAGAATCTGGTGTTTCTGCAGATTCTGATGGTATAGAAGGATACGCAATTAATAAATTAGAGCTTGAAAATTCTCATATATTAGAAAAAATTGAAATCAGAACAGTTACTGCAGGGGCTTATCAAATAGTAACAGGATTTTTGGACCAGGCCGGGAAGTTTATTGAAACAAATGTAATAAGGAAAACTTTAAATGCCGGGTTAAATGTTATTACAATTGATCCGATAATACTTGCGAAAGGAGAGTATGTGGGGCTAAAATTCCCTTCAAAATTTCCTGTCAATAATACACCTGCAATAGCAAATCTGTGGGCTGCTGACAATTACACCGGAGTGCTGACGCAAGTGTCAGGGAAATCACTTCCAATGAAGTTATACCTTAAAGAATATATTGAAAGCCATATATCTACAAAATCAGATCTATCTTCTATCAATTCATCAATTGCAGGATTACAACAGAATTTTACTTTTAACGGGAAAAAAGTATCCTTATTATTTAATCCGGATGGCTCTGTGACATGGGATTATATAGTAGGCTATTCAAATATACTTCATTTAGGAAATTCAATCGCCAGGCATCCTGTTCTTTCTTATTGGTGGGGAAGCTGGGGAATGGCTGCATCTGAGAAAAGTAAGGATTATGTACATCGTTTTTTAGAAAAAATGAAGGTTTTTAAACCTGCTGCAACCACTGATGTATTAAATATTGCCGGATGGGAAACTTCTCCATCTACCTGGGATAAATCTCAATTAGATACTTATTTGTCCGGAAAAGATTTGATTTGTATAAGACTGGGTGAGAACGCCATTTTTTCTGGAACATTTAAATCAGAATATGCAGCATTGATTAATTATATAAAAATAAAAAATCCAACAGCTAAAATCATTATTGGAGGTGTATTCTGGGCAGATGTTAATAAAGATTCAGCAATGTCTCAGGTAGCCACAGAGAATAACTTAACCTTTGTTAAAATATCTCATCTTGATATTCCTGCAAACAGATCTTATATGGGAGCGCAGGTTAAAGGTGATGATGGTCAGTGGCATACTGTCAATAATTCAGGGGTAGCAATTCATCCCGGTGATTTGGGAATGGAGGCTATTGCATCCGAAATGTTCAACGCTCTGGGTTTTTAAAAAATAACACTTACTGCAACTACAGAACAGAGAGCTCAAAAAACTTTCCCGGAAACAGAAAAAAGATGAACTTCGGCTTTGAAATCAAGTAAGCCATCATCTGATTATTAAAACCAAGCGGTACTGCAGAATAGAGAAACTTAAAAATTTTTGAAGGAATTAAAAAGACTGAATCCCGAATTTTAAAAACATAACAAAAATAATCATTGAGCCCAAAGGCAATTCAATTGTAAAGAATAATAAAATATAATGGAAGAAAATAAATTAACCCCAAGAGAAGAATTAAAAACCTATTTCGAAACAGGTAAACATCCAACGCAAGGTCAGTTTTCAGAATTGATAGATTCTTTAAGGCATAAGAAAGATGTCCTGACCAATAAAGAAATGGCAATCCTTGCCAACAGTCTGGCACTTATTGATAATGCATTCATTTACTATTCTACAAACGATGTTGGAAATTTAAAATTCCGGATTGGTATTAGCTCACAGGATGAAGAAGATCAGGTGGTCACTGTAAGACAAACTGACAATGCTGTGGAAAAACAATTCTTATTAGGCAGCGCACCTTATACCTTTAAAGTAAAAGAAATATCGGAAGAAACATTAAAAGAAACTGAATATTATCTTTTGAGATATGAAATAAGCCAGAGCTATACGATTTTTAAACTGTTTGGAAATGGCCTGAATACAATTCCTGAAGGTTTTGATTTAGGATCACTGGAGGGTAAAAGGTTACCCGTATTTATTTATAAACAAAATTTTGGAAGAAAGATAAACGTTCTGAATACAAATATTAAGTTTGTTAATAAAACAGAAGTGCCTATACAGTACAGAGTAAGTGCAAGTAGCTGGAGTGACAGATTCAGAGCTGAAAATAGTGTTACTGATCATTATGATATAGGTGATCATTTAAGCTTTAATTATAAAGCAGACCTTACGGGATTGAGTCAATCTGTACGATGCGAGATCTTTGATGAGGATACGAATAATCTTTTAGCGACAGGCTTTTTATATGCCGGACAAAGTCAGGATGCCTGGTATGGCGGTGATATATATGAAATCAGAAATGTAAGAATCGAATGTAGTTATTCCATCAATGAAAAATAGTCTGACTGGAATTTCTTAGCAACAATCAGTAGTGCAAAATATTCATATTTCTGAAGTAACAGTACGGGTATAAACCATCATTTGATTCTGAAAAATTAAGAGTTACTGCAACTACAGTACAGATTGGATAAAAAACTTTTATAAGAACAAAAAAGAGATTAATTTTGAACTGTACACAACAACATAGTAATTGTTATTATGTAACACAACAAGCCGCATCCTATCCCTATAAAAGATCTTGAGATCACAAAGCGGCAGAGAAGTAATCCATTACATTCTCATTACTAAAAATACTACCTCAATCGGAGAGACTCTCATTGGCAGGACACCTTTTAGCACCTGAAGTCCCGGAATTTTCTGATGTATAAGCATTAGAATCTCCTCCTGGAAGCAGAATGGCTGGTCTTCAGATCTACTATTCTCTTTCAAACGCAGATTGATTCTTTAAAAATAAGGACTCCAATGAAGGAGCTACTTTCCAAAAACAGCTGCTCTGTCGGCTGTGGAGAGATACTCGAATGCGAGCAACTTTCCGGTTGAGGTTTCTTGAAATCAACGACAAGATAAGTGTGAATGTATCCTAAAAATGAAAAGGATGCAGTACACCACATCTTAAAAAAGATAAAAACCAATGGAGTCAGAACAATTACAAAAATTATTTACTCATTTAGAAAAGGTTATTACATGGCGTATCAACAATCCTTCAGAGGATTTTAATGTAGGAGCCCCTGAATTTAATACCAGTAACCATGAGAATTTTCAATTAGGAGATTATATTTCAGAGAAAGAGCTTGCCCATCAGGAAGTTGTGATTCTTTTAATGGCTTTATTGCCACGATTAGATCCATCATTACTGAAACGCATTTATCTGGAGCATCCGGGGAGTGCGCTGTTTGACTTCTGTTCAACCAACGATAGTGGCAGGCTCTTTTACCCTACAATTCAGGCTGTTCAATACGTTTTGGGAGGAGATAGTATTTCAGAAAGATTAAAATCACTGGATTATTTCGGACCGAATTCGGTTCTGAGTCAGGAAGAACTCATTGTTTTTTCAGGTTCAGCCCATGAACATGCATCAATGAACAGTCAGATCAATATTCATGAAGAAGCTTTTAACAAGATCATGTTTGGTCTGGAATTATTACCGAAAATGAGCAATGATTTTCCGGCAGAACAAATACTTACCCATCGATCATGGACGGATTTGATTCTTCCTCAAACGACGTTACAGGAGCTTAAAAGTATTGAAGCCTGGTACAATAGCAGTCAGATTTTGATGGAAGATTGGAATATGCAGACCAAACTTAAACCAGGATTCAGAGTGTTGTTCCATGGAGAGCCGGGAACAGGAAAAACTCTTGCGGCCAGCCTTTTAGGGAAATACACCCAGCGTCCTGTTTTCAGAGTGGATGTTTCTATGCTGGTCTCAAAGTACATCGGAGAAACAGAAAAGCAATTAGCTAAACTGTTCAACAAAGCAGAAAATAAAAACTGGATTTTATTCTTTGATGAAGCAGATGCTATTTTCGGAAAACGAACCTCTGTAAAAGATGCCCATGACAAATATGCCAATCAGGAAGTTTCTTATTTGCTGCAACGCATAGAGACATTTTCAGGGCTTATTATTCTGGCCTCCAACTTTAAAAATAATATGGATAAAGCCTTTACGCGACGCTTTCATAGCTGCATACAATTCAATAATCCAAAGCATGAAGAGCGTCTGCGTATCTGGCAGCAAAATTTACCCGAACAATTACAACTTGAAGATATTGATCTGGAACAAATTGCTCAACGATATGAATTAACAGGTTCTAATATTATGAATATCATACAGGATGTAAGTTTAAAAACAATTGCATTAAAAGAATCTGGTTTCAAAGTAAGCTTAGACATGTTGCTGGATAGCATCAAAAAAGAATACGTAAAAGAAGATAAAATCTTTATGTAAGAATTTGAATACCATTTGGATTTCCTGGAATTGAAGAATTCAAGATAAGCCTTTTCAATTTTTAAAACTAAAACTCATGAAAACAAAAATTCTGTTATTGCTCATCTTGAGCAGTCTCATGTTGGGCTGCCGGAGTAAACACAAAATTACAACCACTTATAAAGAAAATACAACAAAGACAGAAGAAATAAAAGCTGATTCTTTAACCCTTCAAACCTCACAATCAACTCAAAGTCTATCAGATGAGGTGTCAGTGAAGGAAGAGAGAAATGAAATATCCGGTGAGCTCTTGATTAAAGGAAAATCGGATGCATCTAATCCCTTTGTTTTCCATAATGTGGTGGGACGTGATACCCTTCAGCGTATTTCCATCGTGGGAAATGCAGAATATTCTATCAGCAGCTATTATGCAAAGGGCAACCATGAAAAATCAGAGGTTAAAAAAGAAGAAGCTACCCATATTATTCAGGATTTAACCCAGAAAACAAGTTCAAAAGAAACGGTCAAAGAAGTGGCTTCAAAAGTCTCTGAAGAAACCAGGAAAATTCAAACAGATGGATTTGAAATTCTGGCCTGGATTTTCATTACGATTATTGGAATCACTTTAATACTCATCTTTTTCACCTACAAATATTTTAAGACATGAAAACATCACAAAAGGGAATCAATCTGATTGTATCATTTGAAGGTTTCAGTTCAAAGCCTTATCTGGATTCTGCGGGAATTCCGACAATAGGATATGGCAACACGTACTATCCCGGAGGAAAAAAAGTAACCATGAAAGATCCTGCCATCATTAAAGAAAAAGGAATAGAGCTATTTTCATCTGTTTTACCAACTTATGAAAAAATCGTCAACAGTAAAATTAAACTGAATCTTACTCAGAATCAATTTGATGCTCTTGTCTCCCACACTTACAATACCGGAGGATCAGATGGACTATTTTCTTTGATTAATAAAAAAGCAGAAGAGCAGGCCATCAGAAATTGGTTTACCACGAAATACATTACGGCTGCCGGAAAAACATTAAACGGACTCATCCGAAGAAGAAAGGCAGAAGCTGATCTGTTCTTTTCTAAATAAACAATTTCCACCTAATACTGGGAACTTTAAACCATCTGTTATCCTTGGAAATAAATCTCCAAAGTCAGGTGTAGACTACTTTGTTCCGGCTTCAAACTGCTCATACAGTTCAAATTTCAGGCAAAGATGTTATAGCATCATTGTAATATTTTGAGATCGCAAAAGTGGAATCAGCTTCATTGATTCTTTCTAAGTGAATGCATAGTTGTATAGCTTCATCTGCAAGTATATGGACTTCTTCGCTCCTTTAAACTGTCACGCGATAGAAATAATCTTCAAGCCTTTCCCAATTATCAATTTTATCAAAACTAATTATCAATTATCAAATGAGTACACCATTACATACAATATTTAGTTGGTTTGAAACTGGAGATTTTCCAACAGAAACCCAGTTTAAAGACACGTTTTTATCTTTTTATCACAAAGATGACTTAATCCCTATGAAAGGGATTGAAGGATTTGAAGAGATCTTTCAATTATTTGCCAGTGCGGAAGCATTTCAGGAACACTTACAAGACCCAAAGGCTCATTCGGAATATCTGGCTTTATTAAATGCCGGTAATCTGACCTCGGCTCATGTTGACAGCTGGAAAAGCAAACTTGGAATAAGCAATGTTGCTACAGTGGACAGTTCTGATCAATTGGGGAATGTGTATACTAAAATACAGGTAAATAGCTTTGTGGATGCATTGAAAGATGCTGATAAAGACTTAGCCCTGAAGATAGAAAATATCAGAAAGATACTATTGTCTAATGATCTGTCTTTAGATGAACTTCAGGAAATAGTAAACTTCATTAAAAAAAACCGTGATGATATTGAAGCTTTAAAAGCTCTTCCCATAGGAGAATCAAGCGAAGATAAAGTAAAGCTGTTATTGAACTACGATTGGCTAAGCAGCCCAAAAAATCAACAGGAATTTAATAAGCAGATCTATGATAAGGTTTTGTTGATCTCACAGACCGCTGGAAGTGCAGTAGTGCAGATTACCGGAAGTGCAGTATTTCCCAATACCCTTGAAACGGAAAATGTGATCATTCAGGCCCGGGATAGTGTTACCGGAAAAAAAATAAATATTGACGATTATGCAACCAACCAAACCATCGAGATTAAGATGTTGGGCGACCTTGCTAATCCGATTAACATTCTCATTTTAAAAGTTAAACCATAAAAAAATAAAAAACTATGAATAACAACGCAGTAATCAGTAATAATGCAAATCAGGATAATTTTTTTGGGGAACTACAACGTACCCGTTTTCAACAATTTACTTCATTTCCCAGTACGGATAATGTTCCTGCAGGTTGGGTAATTGATTATAATGGTCAGTTGCATCAATGGAACGGAACTGAATGGATTAATTTGGCCGAAAATTATGTACATCCAGAGTATCCGCTGACTAATAATCCATTTCAGACCAATCAGACAAGCGGGCTTCTATTGCTAAGTCAGATACTGACCAATAGTTCAGGGCATGTTATTAAAGTAGCAGGCCGAAATCTTACCAATGCAGATATTGTTTCTATTGTTGTGAATGACGCGATTCAGTCAGGTACCTTTACATGGTCATCCTATAAGATTAAAACTTATGTTGAAAACTTCATAGGACAAAGCCTTACAGGAGCACTGATCTATCAGCCGGGAGGTTATATTCCTTCTACTGTTGAAGGTTCAATGACGATGCCGTCACCTGCTACAGCAGCTGTCATTAAAACAGGAATGGTATGGGTGATTACAGCCAATGGATGGGTGGGTAATGAACCTGTCTCTGTTGGTGACCATCTTATTGCCAATACCGATGATGCTTATAATATCCCTAAAAATTATCAGATTATAGAAAAAGGTATTCCTGATATTGTAGACGCTACAGATTCGGTAAAAGGTCTGATCCAGATCGCGACAGATGTTGAAGCTATTGAAGGAGTCAATATTACTAAAGCAATGACTCCAAAATCTACGAAAGCTGTTTTGGATGCAAAAATTAAATCCCAAACATGGCACATCGGAGATGGATCGTCCGTTGCTTTCGCCATCACCCATGGCTGGAATACCCTGAATGTTGATTATATCTGTTATCGTAATACTGATAATAGAAAAATAAATGTAAGCTGTACGGTTATATCAGAAAATGACGTACAAATAGATGTTTTGGCACCGCTTACTCCGAATGAATATAGAATTACTTTAACTGCTAGATTAGACTAATGATTGCTCCTGAATATTTTAACAATCATATCGCTGTAGAAGGCGAAATAATTGTGAAAAGTGTTCCAAACGATGCAGGTTCTGTAATGGTTTGGAATTCTGTAACGAAAAAAATTAGTACAAGAACCCATGCGGAAATCGTTGCTGATTTAGATATAATGACTTTAAGTACAAATCAATTTGTAAATGGTCAGAAATATTTCATAAGCTCTGGAATATCTGATGAATATTCCAATAGATTGTGGGTAAGAAGTGATGATGGCTCAGAACCAGGGATCACATTTTCGAAAATTGGAAATATTTCATCTACACTTACTTTGAGAAATGATGGATTTCATTTTGGAGTAGCTTCTAAGAACCATTATGATTATGTAAAAGCAGAAGGATATAGGAAAAATGGTTCTTCTGATAACTACTTTTTAACAGGGGGAGGAAATGACTATGATAATAGAAGAAAAGAAGACTCCTGGTATCATTCCGGAAGAAACTTCCCACAGGGTACATTAATTGAAACGGATGTAGATTATTCAGTAGATTATGGAGATCAGTTTCTTTTAGAGATTAAAGGTAATATGTACGGAACTGATCAGCCTTTAGATTGTAAGATCCAGGGGTATATCTATAACGGTACTATTATTTCTCATAGCGGCTATTCTACATTATATTACTGGAATGGAATTACTGCCTTAAACTTAAATGGTAAACTTTGTTTTTGGTTTACTCAATTATCTTACTGGCAGGGATTTGATGTAAAAGTAACGGTTGGATATGGAGGTTTAGACCAGGGAAATAACAGGGTTACTTCAGTGTCGGATCATCCGGATCCGGGAGGCACAAAAAGGGTTCAGATAAATCTTAAACATTTACTTACTAAAGAAGAGTTAGTTGCTGGTAATACATTTTGGGAGAAGAAAGATACAGGTGGCTATTGGGTATTAGATTCAGATAGACCTATAGCGGGTTTAAACGGTAATAATTCTCAAGTTATTTTATCTGGTGGTTTGTTGGCTTCTTCTGCTTATTCTGATTCCCAGTTTATTCCTCCTCATGGAATCCATTCAAGAGGTTTTGTGCAAACGGATGAAGGTTTTCAAAACAGGTTTTACAAAGTAGATGAAAGAAATAGAATCTGGTCATTTGCTAATGCAGATTCTTATGGACTTTCTTATTATCAGGGAAGTGCCAATAGCTTGAATGAAGGTATTGGTTTCCATTTTGGAGATCCAGATCATCCTACCCATTTTCTGGGAAGATCAGGTCAGATTTATTCTAGCGTAGGTATTTATTCCAATTCATTTACTACAGGTAATAAACAGGTTTTAAATTATAGTGGTCCCTCAACATTATATGTAGGAAACCCTACGATTAATACTATTATAGAATCTAATGGCAATGACATAATACATTATAAAAATGGAGTCAATGGAGTGGTCTGGGATGCTCATAATTTGGATCCGTCAGCTTTTGTTAATACCTCAGTTTTAAATAACTATGTTCCTTATACTGGTGCATCACAGGATATTAATCTTGGGACAAAGGATTTAGAATTTGAAGATGGAGGATCTATTAATAAAAGCCAGAATAAAGTAAGAATATTTAATAAAGTTTATCAGGGCTATTATGATGTTGGAGGACACACAGGTATTTTAGCGATTAAAATGCCACAAGCTTCATCAGAGCATGCAATGTTTAGTATTGATATCAATATTTATGGATATGAAAGTCAGTACTTAGGTAAAGTGAATGTTGCTTTCTATAAATATGTATCAGGAACTCTGGTTACTAATGGTTCAAAAGCGATATGGGAAGTAACAGATAATTTTCCTACAACCACCGCAAGAATTGGGATTGGAACTGATGGATATGTCAGTATTTTATTAGGAGAATCAGAGACTTTTTGGAATGGGTATTTCTCATTTGAAGTAGCTAGAGTGGAAGTTAAATACGGAAACTATTATCAGGATTGGAATCTGGGATGGTCTCATGCATTAGAACCTAACCTTGATTTATATCCTACCCATATCATTACTTTACCTTCTGATGTAGTTGCTACAAGAAGTTGGTTAACTAATTTTGCAGACAGCAGCTATATCCCCAAAGCAGTTCAGCTTAATGATAACTTCAATAGTCTTGGAGGGTATTCAAGTTCCGGAGTTTACAGAGCAAACAATAACGCAGGAGGAGTTCAGCATTTATATAGTCCTATGCTGCACATGGGTGCTCAGGATACTACAGCACAGTTACAGGTAAAATATAATGATACTAATGCAGACGCAGGAGAATTAGTCTATAGAAGTGGGTATAATGGTAATTGGACACCATGGAGAAGAGCCTGGGATAATGTGAATTTCAAACCGAGCGATTACCAGACGAGAAATACGGATGAAATTATATCGGCAGCAAAATCCTATTATAACAGAATACCTTTCAAACTAAAAAACAGTTCATATAAATCCTGGTCAATTCAGAAACCTACCAATAACAATTTAATATTGGCCCCTTCTGTTACCAATAATGCGGAAGATTGGGATTTAAATAATGGTATAACATTCACTGATGCCGGTCAGGTTTCATCAAAAGGTTTCAATAAAGTTGGGTATAATGATAACTATATCTTAACAGCAGGTGGTGGTCAGAGATTAGCCTCAGATTTTGTGTCATCTTCAGACTTAGGGAACTATCTCAGAAAAGATGGCGGTACTATGACAGGTGCTTTCAATATAGAGACTCCGGCTATGTTAGGGAGATGGAAAAGTACTGCACAAACAGGAAATTATCTGACCTGGCAAAAATATGACGGATCTAAAGATATAGCTTATATTGGAGCTGATGGAGATTCTGCTATAGGAGGTGGCGCAGGTGATAGTTTTGCCATGAGAGCTGTAAATGGAGGTGACTTATTATTAAGTTCAGATAGCGGTGTTGTTAAAATTCAAGGAGGTATTCCGTGGACTACGAACAACTTTAATCCTGGAGAATACCTGGCGAAAAGAGGAAACCATCAGGATGCAACTGCAGTAAAAACCGATTATCCTTTAAGCGTTACAGATTGGGCGACAGGTAATGGATTCCCATCTACTTATGGTAACTCTTTACACATAGCAGGAAATAATACATGGTACCATAGAATAGATTTTCCTTTATTCAGCAATCATCTAGAGTATTGGCAGGCGATAAATACAACAACCATGACGAAAAAAGGGAATATTCCTTTATTGTCAGATGGAGAATCGCTTTGGACGAATAATAATTTCAACCCTGATGCTAAAGTTAATTCTGCAGAAAATGCTCAGACACTAGGATTCTCAAGTGGTTTGTCAGCAGGTGCACCTTACATCTATCATAGAACAGATGGTTATGTATTTCTGGCTACTCAATCTTGGGTGTCATCTAATTTTACGAGCCAGACTCTGTCAATTCAACCTGAAGAGGAAGGTGGTCAATGGATAAATCTTACTAATTCAAACGGAGTCTTTGCTACAAATTACTTTGTTACTTCAAGAGATGGTTCAAGAAACCCGGATACAGTTGTTGCACCTAATGGTAATAGTCGTAGAGTTAGATTTGATTTTATTCAGGCCGGACATGTTGGAGGAACTGGAAATTATGCAGGTGTAATGACTTATGCTCCTTGGGATGGTACCTCTGCATCCACCGGGGATTCATCTTACCAATTAGCTTTTGCCAATCAAACTGAGATTAATGGAGCCGGAATACCTATGCTTAAAATAAGAAAGGGTATTGATGATAAATGGTCCAGTAAGTGGTTTAAATTGTGGAGTGACGCAGATTTCTCCCAAGGTAATATCAATAGCTGGAATTATATGTCTAGTAACGGTGTTATTGTAAACCAGCAATTTACCAATCAAACAGGTAATGGATTGATGGTTGTTGATAATTATAATGGTGGAGAATCCGGTATATATAATGAAAAAGATAACTTCTATTTAGCTGTATTAAAAGATGAATATTATAAATATTCAAGCAGTTATAAGGGCTGGGAAGGTATCAATTTCAATAGAGGAAACAAAAATATTGGTATAGGTACACCGGCTAATGATTCACATAAAGTAAATATTGCTGGTTCAGTATATGTTGAGGGCTCGGTAAAAGCTACTGAAAACTTTAAATCAAAAGATGAACAGCCTAATACTTTATTTATTCCGGATGGAAGTCTTTCCTATCTTGATGATGAGATTATCAATGAAGACTCTAGAATGAGATTGTCTCATGGAATGATTGAGCAGCAGCCAGGAGTTCAATATTATGATTCTGATAATAGAATGCTGGTCATCAGATGTATGTATGGTGAGCAATTTACATTAGGAAAAGTTTTCAAAGGTCAGAGGATACTCGTATTAAATGCCAGTGATAGTTATGGGCAGGGATTCGATATAAAAAGCGCAGGGTATTCATATAAAATACCACCATATAGCTCTATCCAATTATTTGTCTGGGATGAAAAGACCGTATATAAATATGCAGAAAATAAGATGTATTAAAACTTGAAAATTCCAAAATAAGGAATATATAACTCATATAAAATGGCGTCACTTGTTGTAAAGTGGCGCCATTTTTATATTATTCTTTGTTGGAATCTAGTAATTTCTTGGATGAAAAAGTAGAAGTATATAACTTTGAAGTAGAAGTCTACTATTAGGCATACTATAGAACTAATCTTGAAAGATATTATTAATCACGACCAAGGTTACTGGTTAAATTTATGTTTATATTTTATTATTAAAATGGAATGTTTGAACAGTAATATGATACAGCTTTTGAGTACAACTCAAAATAATAAAAAATTTAGTCAAGAATTAAGGCATAAAATAAGAAAAGCTATACTTATTAATAATTAACTAAGATTGGAATAAAAATTAACGCTATTAGGTTGAATATCTGTGAACTATATGGTGGTAATATTCAATCAATGATGAAAAAACTTTGGTAATGTCATATATTGTTATTAGATTTATAATGAATTCTGAATTCTGAATTCCGAATGACAATATTATTACACCTCACTAAATTTATTAATCATGAAAAAGCAAATCTTTATCGTTGCGCTGTCTCTGGGAGCAATCGCCTTAGGAACCAACCAGGTTATGGCACAAAATTCAGAGCAGGTGAGTACATCAGTAAATATTATTTTATCGGACGTTATTGCAATGGACGTTGGCTCTGTTGCTTCAGAAGGTAGTGTAGATTTTAATTATGGGAGCACAAAAGACTATAATTCTTCAAAAAATGTGACCGTTCCCAACAGTTTAGTCATTATTTCCTCTAAAAATTTTGATGTAAAAGTAAAATCTGAAGGGGCACACTTTGTAAGTGGCGCAAACGTAATTCCCGTAGATATATTACAGGTAAAAGCAATACCGGGCGGAAGTTTGGTGGGAACCCTGAATGAGGTCACTTTATCTACAACTGATCAGGTGCTGGTGAGCAATGCAAGTTTAGGTACCAAACAGTCTTTAAATATTGCCTATTCCATTTCGGCGGAAAATGCATCCAAGGTCCTTCTGGGAAAACCACAGGGAACTTACACCCAAAAAATAACTTATACTGCCACTGCATTGTAAGTAAATAGCAATTTTTAAATAGGAAAGCCCTCAGTACTGTCAAAGTATTGAGGGCTTTCCTATTTAAACCCAATGAGTAAGCCTGTAGTGATTTTACTACGTGAACTTCCTTTTTCCACTACAAGGAAACTTTTAGCATCACTATAAATTTGCAGTATACAAAAGATAACAATTAAGTAAAAAATAACA
This sequence comes from Chryseobacterium sp. T20, assembly GCF_047345655.1. Classification (NCBI taxonomy): domain Bacteria; kingdom Pseudomonadati; phylum Bacteroidota; class Flavobacteriia; order Flavobacteriales; family Weeksellaceae; genus Chryseobacterium; species Chryseobacterium sp. T20. The sequence continues at coordinate 450 of NZ_JBLFDU010000010.1, read as the reverse complement.
ATAAAATATTACCATCATGAAAAAACAAATCGTAATCACAGCCTTAACTTTTGGAGCGATCATATTTGGAACTAACAATGTTCAAGCTCAAAATACTACAGCTACCACAACGGTAAACATTACTCTGAACGATGTAATTTCCATCGACGCAGGAAGTACTGCCATTGGTAATACAGTAGATTTTAACTATGTTACTGCAGCAGACTACAACTCTGATCAGACCATTACCAAAGCCAACTCTTTGAAAGTTACTTCCACAAAGAATTTTAATGTTAAAGTAAAAGCAGGAGGTGCTAATTTCATGAATGGAACGAACTTAATCCCAGTCAATGTTTTGACCATTAAAGCAGCAACAGCTGCCGGAACAATGGGTGGGACAAAAAATACTGTAGTTTTATCTGCAACGGATCAGAATTTAGTTACCAATGCTCCTCTTGGAAGTGCCTTAAC